>CACZUR010000006.1 GCA_902784435.1 uncultured Bacteroidia bacterium
CCGCCATCGGCCGTGGTGACGGTGATGGTGGCGGAGCCTTCTTTAACGGCGGTCACCAGGCCGTTGGCCACGGTAGCAACGGATGGGTCGGACGTGCTCCAGCTTACGGTCTTGTTGTCGGCGTTGGCCGGAATGACGACGGCGGAGAGCGTTTCGGCCTCACCAACCTTGAGCGACAGCGTGTTGGGCTTCAAGGAGACACCCGTTACGGCCACCTTCTGCGGCTCGGGTTCTGCATTTTTCTTACAGCCGGCGCCCGCAAGCAGCAAGGCGCACAGCGAGATAAACAGGGCTTTTTTCATGGTTATCGCGTTTAATGTTACCGCAAGGTAGCACAACGCCTTCAACGCCTTTTTGCGCACAAGAGCCCCGCGCAAGATTTAAGGAAATGATAGTTAGATTTATAGGAATCGTTAGTTAGGACCGTCTTCGTACTGCCGATGTACAAAATATTTCGTATCTTTATCTGCCAATTACTTATGTATATGAAACGATTCTTCCAACTCCTCTTGGTGGCACTGGCAGCCATCTCCTGCACTTCCCAGCCCCGAGTTAAGTATGTGTGGCTCAATTGACAAAAACGGTTGGTAACCATGACATTATTGGTTGGTCCATATGCAACCTATAACACAAAAAAAGTCCAGGCCTTTGCGAGCCTGGACTTCTGTGCGGATGAGAAGAGTCGAACTTCCACGGGCTAATGCCCACCACCCCCTCAAAGTGGCGTGTCTACCATTTCACCACATCCGCAAAAGGTTTGGGACTGCAAAGATAGGATACATTTTTGAAATCCCCAAATTTTTCGGGAAATATTTTAAAAGCCCAAATAATTTTCTTAACTTTGCGGGCTCCCACGAGATGGGGCAATACGCATAACTTTAATTTTTAATTAAAACAGATTCACAATGGCTGTTAAAATCAGACTCCAGCGCCACGGAAAGAAGAATTTCGCATTCTTCCACATTGTTGTGGCGGACTCCCGCGCACCGCGTGACGGTAAGTTCATTGAACAGATTGGCTCTTACAATCCCAACACCAACCCTGCTACCATCATCCTGGATGGAGAAAAGGCCCTGGCTTGGCTCAATGTAGGTGCCCAGCCCACTCTCACCGCCCGCCGCATCCTCTCCTACGAAGGTGTGCTGCTGCGCAAGCACCTGGCCGAAGGCGTGGCCAAGGGTGCCCTCACCGAGGCTCAGGCCGATGCCAAATTCGCTGCCTGGAAAGCCGAGCGTGACCAGAAGATCGCTGCCAAGAAGACCGGCATCAAGAACGACGAAATTGCAAAGGCAAAGGCCGCCAAAGCCGCTGAGGCTCAGGTGAATGAGGCCCGTGCCAAGGCCATCGCCGCCAAGAAGGCAGAGGCCGAGGAAGCTGCCCGCAAGGCCGCCGAGGAAGCCGCCGCTGCTGCTCCCGCAGAAGAAGCTGCTGCCGAATAATGCTGCAGATTGGCAAGGTTTTAAAATCCAACGGCACAGACGGAGAACTGCTGATCAGCTTCTTGGACGTCTCCCCGGAGGACATCGACCTTCAGGAACCGGTGTTCATCGAATTCGATGGACTGCCGGTTCCCTTTTATTTTGACTCTTTTACCCGAAGGGGTACGCAGCGGGCCCTGGTCCGCCTGACCGGTGTCCGTTCTCTGAAGGATGCCGACGAACTTGCCGGTGCCGCCGTCTATGCCGACTATTTTGAGGAGGAAGATGGGGAAGACCTGAACGGCTGGACGGTCCTGGACCAGGACGGGAAGCCGGTGGGAACGGTGTCGGACTACGAAGACATCCCCGGCAACACCTGCCTCTGGGTCCGGCGCCCGGACGGCACGGAAGTACTGCTTCCGTTCCACGAAGACCTGGTTATCGGCCTGGAACCGGACAGCACCACCCTCCGCCTGCACATCCCCGACGGCCTGCTTTAGTCCAGTCCGCCGTTCACGGCATAGTCGGCCTTTACCTCTTCGTAGAAGGCGGCGGCAGACGTTTCCATGTAAGGGACGAGCCACAGAAAGCCGATTCCCGCGGTGAAAATACACAGGACTACCCAGCCGATGAAGCTCAGGAGCAGCCAGAAGTAGTCGAACTTGTGGCCGCGCATCATCATGCGGCTGCGGTGGATGGCTTCGGTGGGGGTGAGCTCCGGATTGTCGTGCAGGATGTAGGGCGTCATGGCATAGGAGAAAGTCTTGATGATGCCCGGAATGACGAAGAGGAGGCTCCACAGGAATACCAGGATCTGCATCCAGAGCATGGCCAGCACCTTGCGCCAGTAATTCTTCTTAAAGGCGATGTCGATGGTGTTGTCCAGCAATTCCGCATTGCCCGAAAGGAGCAATTTCATGGCGTTGGCGAAGCCCACCGAAAGCGGCAGGAGCAGGAGGATCTGCAGGATGGACAGGATGCCGGAAGTGCTGTATATGCTTTTCATCAGCCCCAGATAGGTGGGGTCTGAAGCCAGGGACATGACGCTGGTCATAGAATAATAGGGGCCGGTTTGTTCCTGCAGGTAGCTTTGCAGCCGGAAGGATTGGTAAGTGGCGGGGCCGGTAGCGAGGCTGGCTACCAGGCTGAACAGCAAAGTGACCAGAACGGCCTTTCCCCAGTTGCCCTTGAGGGCTGCAAGGGCCTGATTTTTAAATTCCTGATTGCTTTTCATCGGTTTTTTCTCTAAGGTATTGACAAATTTAAACATTTTTTCGAAATTTGTCATAACCAATACTATTTCAGCTATGACATTGATTATTGTTATTGCCGTTATCGCCCTCCTGGTCCTGTGGGTGATCTCCATTCAGAACAAGCTTGTGAAAAGCGACGAATTCTGCAACAATGCCCTGAAGCAGATCAACGTACAGCAAATCAGCCGTTACGACGCTCTGCAGGCCCTGATCAAACTCACCCGGGAATATGCTTCCTACGAAGCCGATACCCTTCAGAAGATTATCGATGCCCGCAAGATTGTCTCTTCGCCCTCTCCCACGACAGACCAGATCAACGCCAACGAGGCCGCCCTGCAGGAGATTGGCGCCAAGCTCATCGCCGTGGCCGAAGCTTACCCGGATCTGAAGGCCAGCCAGAACTATCAGCAGACCATGAAGGATATCAAGGAATACGAAGAGAACGTCCGTCTGTCCCGTATGACCTTCAACGACACGGTTACCCGTTTCAATCAGGAAGTGCGCGTATTCCCCGCTTCGCTGGTGGCCGGTCTGCTGGGCTTTGCCAAGCGTGACTATCTGGCCGACGACATCAGCAAGAAAGACTATCCCGTCATCTAGCCATGAAGCGCTTTCTGGCTTTCGCGCTCGCCGTTGCCCTCGGGGTCAGCGGCGCGGCGCAGAGTATCAAGCAAATCCGCGACGTAGACATCCTGGTGGAACTGAACCGGGATGGTTCTGCATGGATTACCCAGGTCTGGAATGCCCAGGCGGGCACTTCCGGGACGGAATTCTATATTCCCGTCGACAACCTGGGTCCCATGACCATCAGCGATTTGCAGGTGTCGGAAAACGGCGTGGCCTATGAGAGCCTGGGAACGAAATGGAATGTAGACAAGGGCCGGAGCTATAAGGCGGGCAAGTGCGGCATCGTCCCCAAGCGGGACGGCGTAGAGCTGTGCTGGGGCCTGGGAGAGGCGGGAGACCATGTGTGGACCGCCCGTTTCCTGGTCACCGGCCTGGTGCAGGCCTATGACGACGCCGACGCCTTCAACTTCATGTTCGTGAACAAGGGCATGCAGCCGGCTCCCCGCCATGCGAAGGTCACCGTCAAGCCGGCCTTCGACTGCCCCGGGTGGACGTATGACAACACCCGCGTGTGGGCTTTCGGCTTCTATGGAGACATCAACGTGGTGGACGGCACCGTGGTGGCGGAAACCTCCGAGAGCATGAGCTACAGCAGTTCCCTCATCGCCCTGGTGAAGTTCGAGAAGGGTGTCTTCGCCCCGTCCGTGGTAAAGGGCGGCCCGTTCCAGGATTTGCTGGACAAAGCCCTGGACGGCAGTTCCTACGGAGAGGATGAGGACGACGGTTGGGCTCTGGGCATCTTCGGCTTCCTGTTCCTGGGCGGCTTTGCGCTGCTCATCTGGATGGCCATCGCATCGGCCCTGGGCTATAAGTGGAAGAAGTCCCTCTTTGGAAAGACCAAGATCGAGGAATGGTACAGGGACGTCCCCCTGGACGGCAATCTCTTTGCCGCGCAGTTCCTCCTGGCCAAGGGAAAGCGTTTCGAGGTATCGGCCCCGGCCAACAACCTGATCGGTGCTTTCTTCCTGCGCTGGATCCTGAACGGCAGCATCCTCGTGCAGCCGGATCCCAAGAGCACGAAGCGTGTGAACCTCCTGTTCAAGGCAGACCAGATTTCTTCGGACGAGATAGAGGAAGACCTGTACGAGATGGCGCGCATGGCCGCCGGCGACAATCAGCTCCTTGAAAAGAACGAGTTCGAGAAATGGAGCACCAAGAATTACTCCAAGGTGACCGCCTGGCCGGACAGGGCCATCGCCCGCGGCCGCAGCTGGTTCCGGAACAAGGGGTATTTCTCCGGGAAAGACGGGGTGTGCACGGAGGAAGGCGCCCGCGAAGCCTGCCACCTGGTAGAATTCATGAACTATCTCAAGAACTTCACGCTCACAGACCAGCGGGAAGCCGGCGAGGTCAAGCTCTGGAAGGAGTACATGGTGTATGCCCAGCTCTTCGGCATTGCCGAAAAGGTGGCGCAGCAGTTCCGGAAGCTGTATCCCGCGGAATTCGCCAAGATGGCGGAAGACACGGGCCTGAACAGCGCGGAATTCTACAACATGCTGCACTGGACCAACGCCATAACGCGCAGCGGCTTCAACAACGCAGCCAACAAGGCCGGCAACATCAGCGGTACCGGCGGCCACTCCTCCTTCGGCGGAGGCGGCGGCTTCTCCGGCGGTGGTTTCGGCGGCGGTGGCCGCTAATAAGATGCAGGTCCGAAGCCGATGGCTCCGGACCTGCAACGTTTTTAGCCGGGTCTGCTATTTCTTCCGCCAGAGGGCGGTCATGTCTTCCAGCGTCTTGCCCTTGGTTTCAGGCACCAGGCGCCAAACAAACACGGCGGCTACGAGGCAGATGAGGCCATACAGCGCATAGGCGAAGAAATGGCCGAAGCTGTCGCCCATCGTCCCCAGTTTCATGTTGTACATGGGTACGAAGGTGGAGCTGACGACGAAGTTGAAAATCCACTGGAACGCCACGGCCACGGCGGTAGCCTGGCTGCGGATGGTGTTGGGGAAGATTTCTGAAATATACACCCAGCAGATGGGACCCCAGCTGAACATGAAACAGGCGCTGTACACCATGATGCTCATGACCGGCACCAGGGCCGGAAGGGTAACCACATTGCTCAGGGCCACGCCCAGGGCTCCTATGGCCATGCCCAGGGAACCGGTGATGAGAAGGGGCTTCCGGCCCAGTTTCTCTACCGTAAAGACGGCCACCAGGGTGAAGGAGATGTTGATCACGCCCATGATCACCGTGAACAGCATGTTGTTGCTCACGCCCATGGATTCGAAGATGCGCGGGGCGAAGTACAGCACGGCGTTGATGCCGATGATCTGCTGGAACACGGACAGCATGCAGCCGATGAACACCACCATGAAGCCATAGGCGAAGAGTTTCTCCGTCTTTTCCACGGCGGTGGCCTTGATATCGGCCAGGATTTCGCGGGCCTTGGCCTCTCCGTTCACGTTGGAGAGCACCGTGAGGGCTTTTTCGTCCTGCCCGCTCAGGGCCAGATACCGCGGCGTTTCGGGCACCAGCAGGATCAGGAGGGCGAACAGGCCGGCCGGAACGGCTTCCGACACGAACATCACCCTCCAGCCCACCGCGTTGGTCCAGGCCACCACATCGGGGTCTGAGGCGTGGCTGCGGATGATGAGGAAGTTCACGAAGTACACCACCAGCTGGCCGAAGATAATGGCAAACTGGTTCCAGGAAACCAGCGTTCCGCGTTTGTTGGCGGGCGCTACCTCGGCAATGTACATGGGGCACAGGGCCGACGCCATGCCTACGCCCACGCCGCCCAGGACGCGGTACAGGTTGAAGGCCACCAGCAGGCTCCGGGAAGGGACGCCTTTGGGGAAGAAGAGGAATTCCGGGTAGTAGGAACCCAGGGCGCTGAGCAGGAACAGGATCCCTGCGATGAACAGGGATTTCTTGCGGCCCAGCCGGGAGGCTGCGAAACCGGAAAGGAAGGCGCCGATAATACAGCCGATCAGGGCGCTGGAAGTGGTGAACCCGTGGAGGGCGTCGGTGTAAGAGAAATCCCCGGCGCTCTGGAAAAAGGCCTGGAGGCCCTTTTCCGCGCCGGAGATAACGGCTGTGTCATACCCGAACAGAAGGCCGCCGAGCACGGCTACCAGGACAATCCCGAAAAGGTACCCGGCGCTGCCTTGTTGTCTGTATGCGACCATCTTACTTGGCGTAAAGGTTCAGGAGGGTTTCGTAGAGTTCCTGCTTGCCGGAAGCTACCTGGGGCTCTCCGTTCTGCTTGCCATACTCGTAGATTTCCTCCAGGGATGCCTTGCCTTCCTCGAACTTCTTTCCCAGACCGCTGTCGAAGGAAGCGTAACGCTGGGCCACCATCTCGCACAGGGGGCTTTCCTGCAGCACGGCGGCTGCATTCAGGAGCGCGTGGGCCATGGCGTCCATGGCGCTGATGTGGGCGATGAAGATGTCCTCGGGGTCCGTGGAGCTGCGGCGCAGTTTGGCGTCGAAGTTGGTACCGCCATCCTGGAAGCCGCCGTTCCGCAGCACCTGCATCATGGCCTGGGTGAGATCATACGGGTCTACAGGGAACTGGTCCGTATCCCAGCCGTTCTGGGCGTCGCCGCGGTTGGCGTCGATGGAGCCCAGGAAACCGTTGTCCACGGCCACGGTGAGTTCGTGCTCGAAAGTGTGGCCGGCCAGGGTGGCGTGGTTCACCTCGATGTTCAGCTTGAAGTCCTTGTCCAGGCCGTTGGCGCGCAGGAAGCCGATGACGGTCTCGGCGTCTACGTCGTACTGGTGCTTGGTGGGCTCCATGGGCTTGGGCTCGATGAAGAAGGTGCCCTTGAAGCCATTTTTACGGCCGTAGTCGCGGGCGGCGATGAGCATCTTGCCCAGGTGGTCCTTCTCCCGCTGCATCTGGGTGTTCAGCAGGGTGTAATAGCCTTCGCGGCCGCCCCAGAACACATAACCGCTGCCGCCCAGCTTGATGGTGGCGTCGATGGCGTTCTTGATCTGGACGGCGGCACGGGCCACTACGTCGAACTGCGGATTGGTGGCGGCGCCGTTCATGTAGCGCTTGTTGCCGAAGACGTTGGCCGTGCCCCAGAGGTTCTTGATGCCGGTCTCTTTCTGCTTCTCCAGCAGATAGTCGGTGATATCCTTCATGCGGGCCTCGTACTCGGCAATGTCCTCGCAGTCTTCCACCAGGTCGATGTCGTGGAAGCAGTAGTACCCGATGCCCAGCTTCTGCATAATCTCAAAACCGGCGTCGGCCTTGGCCCTGGCGCGGCAGTAGGGGCACTCGCCCTTGTCCCACTCGTAGCTGCGGGTCTGGCCGCCGAAGGGGTCTGCGGAAGCCTGGCCCAGGGTATGCCACCAGGCCATGGCAAATTTAAACCATTCCTTCATGGGCTTGCCCATTACCACGCGGTTGGCGTCGTAATAATGGAAAGCCAACGGGTTCTTGCTGTCTGTTCCCTCGAAAGGGATGGTTCCAATCATCGGAAAATACTCTTTTGCCATAATATTAGTAAAGTGTTAGATAAGATTTCCATTTTTCATAGGCCTCTTTGTACTGGTCTTCGTCTTCCGGGACGATGATATCCAGGCGCTCCAGCGTAGAGAAGGCCTCGCGGTTGTCCTTGTAGATGCCCACGCCGATGCCGGCGCCCTTGGCCGCGCCCACGGAGCCGTCCGTGTCGTAGAGCTCGATGACGGCACCGGAAACGCCTGCGAGCGTGTTGCGGAAGATGGGGGAGAGGAACATGTTGGCCTGTCCGGCGTGGATCTTGTCCACCTTCAGGCCCATCTGCTGCATAATCTCAATGCCGTACTGGAACGAGAAGACAATGCCTTCCTGCGCAGCCCTGAGCAGGTGCGCGGTGCTGTGCTGGGTGAACGATACGCCATGGATGCTGCAGCCCTGCTCGCGGTTTTCCAGCATGCGCTCTGCGCCGTTGCCGAAGGGCAGGATGGAGACGCCGCCGGCGCCGATGGGAGCCTGGGCGGCCAATTTGTTCATATCGGCATAGGAAATGCCGTCCGGAGCCACGTTGCGGCGCATCCAGGAGTTGAGGATGCCGGTGCCGTTGATGCACAGCAGGACACCCAGCCGGGGATCCTGCATCGAGTGGTTCACGTGCGCAAAGGTGTTCACGCGGGAAAGCGGGTCATAGTTTACCTGGCCGATAACCCCGTACACCACACCGGACGTGCCGGCCGTAGAGGCAATCTCGCCGGGGTTGAACACATTCAGGCTGAGGGCGTTGTTGGGCTGGTCGCCGGCACGGTAGGTGACGGGCGTGCCTTCCTTCAGACCCAGGGACTCGGCGGCCTCGCGGCTTAAGACGCCCTGCATGCCGAAAGTGGGCCTGAGCTGCGGCAACAGACTGGGGTCGAAACCGTAGAAATCCAGCAGTTCCCGGGACGGGCTGTTGGCCTGGAAGTCCCAGAAAATGCCTTCCGAAAGGCCGCTGACCGTGGTGCACACGCTGCCGGTCAGCCGCATGGCAATATAATCTCCGGGCAGCATGATTTTCCAGATGCGCCCGTACAGCTCCGGCTCATGGTCCTTCACCCAGGCCAGTTTGGCGGCGGTGAAGTTGCCGGGCGAGTTCAGCAGATGCGGGAGGCAATAGTCCTTTCCCAGCGCCTCAAAGGCCTTTTGGCCATAGGGAACGGCACGGGAGTCGCACCAGATGATGGACGGCCGCAGCACGTTCATGTCTTTGTCCACGCACACCAGTCCGTGCATCTGGTAAGAGATGCCGATGGCCTTGATATCGGCCGGTTTTACGTTTTCTGCCTGGTGCAGGACATCGGCCGTCGCCAGTTTCAGGTTGCCCAGCCACATGGCCGGATCCTGTTCCGCCCAGCCGCTGCGCTTGGAGATGATGGGCGCTTCCTGTTTGGGATAAAAGGCCGAAGCCAGGCACTTTCCGCTCTGGGCGTCCACCAGGGAGGCCTTGACGGAAGAGGAACCAATGTCGTAACCAAGAAGATACATAGCCGCTTTATTTTTGCAAACTTGCACTAAAATGTTTCGTCGGGGTGACAAGACTCGAACTTGCGACCCTCTGGTCCCAAACCAGATGCGCTAGCCAACTGCGCCACACCCCGGATGTATTAACAAATATACGGCAAAATTTGTATCTTTGCAAAGATATGATCAAGGCACAGCAGATACGAAAGTCCTTCGGCACCCTGGAGGTGCTTAAAGGCGTGGATTTTTCCGTGGAAAAAGGGGAAGTGGTGGCCATCATGGGCGCTTCCGGGGCCGGGAAGTCCACGCTTCTCCAGATTCTGGGCACCCTCCTCACACCCGACGGCGGTTCTTTGGAGATAGATGGAACGGATGTGCTCCGCCTGGGCGGCAATGCCTTGTCGGCCTTCCGCAACCAGCGGATCGGTTTCGTATTCCAGGCCCACCACCTGCTGCCGGAATTCACGGCGCTGGAGAATGTGATGATTCCCGCCCTCATCGGCGGCGCTCTCACCCGGGAAGCCCGTTCCCGGGCGCAGGAACTGCTGGAAACCGTAGGCCTTCGGGAGCGGACGGGTCATAAACCCTCCCAGCTTTCCGGCGGCGAGCAGCAGCGCGTGGCCATCGCCCGTGCCCTGGTCAACCGTCCCGCCGTCCTCTTTGCCGATGAACCCACCGGCAACCTGGACACCCGCACCAAGGAGGAAATCCACCAGCTCCTGCTGAAAATAAGACGCGAACAGGGCCAGACAGTGGTCGTGGTTACCCACGATCCATCCCTGTCGGCCCTGTGTGATCGCAGCTGCTTCCTGCAGGACGGCGCCTGGAAATAACGGCCCCTAACTACGGTTTGCGCTCCCGGCCTCCCAGCCTGCCAATCTGCTGATGGCGGAATTTTTCCTCGGCTACCAGCAATTTGGCCACTTTGGCTACGGGAAGGACGCCTTTGTAGCGGGCCACTGCGTCGGCCTCCACTTTTTCACCGGCTTTCTTGCAGGAAAGGTACTTGTCCAGCAGGGCGTCGGTGTCTGCGCCGTCCGTACCCTGGGCCAGGGCTTTGAAAGCTTCGCCGGATGCCTTGAAGGCCTCGCGGCGCTGCTTCTGGACCTCGTTGTATACGGGCCAGAAAGCCTGGGCTTCGGCCTCGGTCAGGTCCAGTTCGGAGGTGATGAAAGCCACTTGTTCGGCGCGCAGCTTTTCTCTCCAGCCTTCCGGATTTCCTTTCTTCTTATGGTCGTTGTTTTGGGCATAGGCCCCTGCGCAAACCAGCGCAAGGACACAGAATACACTAATAATTCTCTTCATAACTCAGGGATGCTATAAGTTCTACTGAAATGCTGTTGTCGGCCAGAAGATAGCTGCGGATATCCTCGTCCGTGGGTTCCTGCGCCTCCTTGAGCTCTACCAGCCCGTCGGGATCCAGTTCCTGGGCCAGATAGGAGACATAGTTCCACTGGGCGTCCGTTTCTTCGCTTACTGCAGTTTTCCGGAGAATCAGATTTCCTGCGGCGGCCAGGAGCACCAGGGAGGCGGCATAGGCAAAGTACGGGGCCAGCCGGCGCACGCCGCGGGGGGCCTGCTCCTGCCGGGCCGAGGGAATTTGCTGCAGCCGCTGCTCCAGTTGCTGGAAGTAGCCGTCGGGGACGGATATGTCGTTTCTTTTGGTCATAACTGCTTACTTGGACACGTGGGCATCCGAAAGGTTTAATTTGATTTTTTCCTGGGCGATGTGATAGGACGCTTTGAGGGCCCCGACGGAGGTTCCGGTGATGGCCGATATGTCCTCGTAGCTGAGTTCGTCCCACCAGCGCATGATGAAGACCTGCCGCTGCTTTTCCGGCAGCCGGGCCACGGCCTTGGCCAGTTCCCGCTGGGCCTCGGTGCCGTTGAAATAGGGGTCGGCCTGGATACGCTGGGCCACCAGTTCGTCGGCCGAAGAGAAGCGAAGGGCCGCCCGCACCTTTTCCCGCCGCAGGTGGTTCAGGGTTTCGTTGGTGGCGATGCGCCAGACCCAGGTATAAAGCTGCGCCTCCCCCCGGAAAGAGGGAAGCGCAGTCCAGATTTTCAGGAAAATGTCCTGGAGCAGGTCGTCGGCGTCTTCGTGGCTGCCCACCATGCGGCGGACGTGCCAGTAAAGGCGCTCGCTGTAATCCTTAACTATTTGGTTGAATACCTGCTCAAGGTTTTCCATTTACTTTTTGGCGATGGCCTTTTTCGCAGCCTCCGCAATGTGCGGGGCGTCAAGACCGTATGCGGCCATCAATGCAGAAGGCGTGCCAGACTGGCCGAATTTGTCTTCGCCGTTGACGAAAACCACGGGCGTGGGCAGTTCGCGGGCCAGGACACCGGCCACGGCTTCTCCCAGGCCGCCGGCCATGTTGTGCTCTTCCGCCACGACCACGGCGCCGGTCTTTTTGGCCGATGCGATGATGGCTTGCTCGTCCAGGGGCTTGATGGTGGCCATGTTGATGACTTCGGCCCGGATGCCTTCGGCCTCCAGGGCCTCGGCGGCCAGGAGGGACTCCCACACGGTGTGGCCGGTGGCGATGAGCGTGACGTCGGCGCCTTCATTGAGGACGATGGCCTTGCCAATCACGAAAGGTTCGTCCGGATCCGTGAAGTTGGGTACGGACGGACGGCCGAAGCGCAGGTACACGGGACCGTTGTACTGGGCGGCGGCGATGGTGGCCTGCACGGTCTGGTTGAAGTCGCAGGGATTCAGGACCACCATGCCGGGCAGGGCCCGCATGAGGGCGATGTCCTCCATGGTCTGGTGGGTGGCACCGTCTTCGCCCAGGGTGATGCCGGCGTGCGAGGAAGCGATCTTCACATTGGCACAGCCGTAGGCCACTTCCTGGCGGATCTGGTCATAGACGCGGCCGGTCACGAATTCTGCAAACGAGCCGATGAAAGGAATCTTGCCGGTGATGGCCAGGCCGGCGGCGGCGCCTACCATGTTGGCCTCGGCAATGCCGCACTGGATGAAACGCTCCGGGAATTCCGCCGCAAAGGCGTCCATCTTCAGGGAACCTTTGAGGTCTGCGGTAAGGGCCAGGACATTGGGATTGGCCTGTCCGGCTTTCAGAAGACCCACGCCAAAGCCGCTGCGGGTGTCTTTTTTGCCTGTATCTGTATACTTTTTCATACTAAAAATCTCCTAAGGGGGTTTCACCTAATTCGCTGAGGGCCAGTTCCAGCTGTTCCGGCTTGGGCACGGAGCCGTGCCACTTGTGGGTGCCGGCCATGAAGCTTACGCCGTGGCCCATTTCGCTCTTGAAGAGAATCATGGTAGGAATGCCGGTTCCCTTGCCGGCCTTGGCCAGCTCGAAGGCCTGCCGGATGGAGTCGAAGTCGTGGGCGTCGGCCACGATCACTCTCCAGCCCCAGGCTTCCCATTTGGCGGCCAGGTCTCCCTCGCCGGCCACTTCCTCTACGGGACCGTCAATCTGTTTGCCGTTCCAGTCCGTCATGGCAATGAGGTTGTCCAGCTTGTGGAAGACGGCCCACATGCCGGCCTCCCAGATCTGGCCTTCCTCGGATTCTCCGTCTCCGCACAGGCAGTAGACGAAGTTGTCGTCCTTATCCAGTTTCTTGCCCTTGGCCAGGCCGGCGGCGGCGCTCAGGCCCTGCCCCAGGGAACCGGAAGCCTGGAAAATGCCCGGCAGATTCTTGCGCACGGACGGGTGGCCCTGCAGGCGGGTGCCCATCTGGCGGAAAGTGCCCAGTTCGCTGGCGGGGAAATAGCCCGCACGCGCGAGGACCGAATAATAGACCGGCGTCATGTGACCGGCGCTGAGAATGAACATGTCCTGTCCCTTGCCGTCCCTTCTCCAGGTGGCGGGATCCTGCTTCATTTCATTGAAATAGAGCGTCGTGAGAACGTCCGTGGAGCCCAGGGAGCCTCCCGGATGTCCGGATTTGGCCATGCACACCATCCGGAGGATGTCCCGGCGGACCTGTGTGGCAATGCTTTTGAGTTCTTCGTTTGTCTTAGCCATTTTTTGTGGAATTCTAGTTTACAAATATAATCATTTATTGTCATTTTTGAGCCATACCGCCATTTTCCCTTTTCCGCGGTGCAGGCGCACAGCAGGCAGCAGACGGGGAATAGGATACAAAGGCCTTTCATAAGCTATTTGACGCTGAAGGCGAAGATGCAGTGGCTGTGGTACGTCTCGCCGGGACGGAGCACGGCGCTGGGCCACTGGGGCTTGTTGGGCGTGTCCGGATAGTGCTGGGTTTCCAGGCAGATGCCGGTGCGCTGCTGGTAGGCGATGCCTTTCTTGCCCACGACGCTGCCGTCCAGGAAATTGCCGCTGTAAACCTGTACGCCGGGTTCGTCGGTGTACACCTTGAGGTCGATGCCGCTTTCCGGGCAGTAGAGCTCGCAGGCCACCACGGAGATGTCGCCGGCGGTGTCCAGGCACCAGTTGTGGTCGTAGCCGTTGCCGTTTTTAAGCTGCTGGCAGTCGGCCGCGATATCCTGGCCGATGGGCTTGGGAACGGTGAAGTCGAAGGGCGTGCCGGCTACGGGGACGATTTCTCCGGTGGTCATGTAGGTGCTGTCTACCGGCGTAAAGTTGGCGGCGTTCACATACAGGATGTCGCCTACGATGCTGCGGGTGGGGTCTCCGGACAGGTTGAAGTAGGAGTGGTTGGTCATGTTGATGACCGTGGGAGCGTCCGTGGTGGCCTCGTAGGCAATGTCTACGGCATTGTCATCGGTGAGGGTATAGGTGACGTAGGCTTTCACGTTGCCGGGGAAGTTGTTGTCCCCGTCCGGGGATTCGCGCAGGAGCTTGATATGGGTGTCGTCGGCCTCCACCACCTGGTAAAGCTGGTATTGCCAGCCGGTGGGACCGCCGTGCAGGCAGTGGCCGAAGTTGTTCTGCGGCAGCTGATAGGTTACGCCGTCCAGGGTGATTTTTCCCTGGTTGATGCGGTTGGCATAGCGGCCGATGGCGGCGCCGAAGTCCGAGAGGTTGTTTTCCGGGTAGTAGTCTTCCACTTTGTCGAAGCCCAGGACCACATCCTGGAGCACGCCGCTGCGGTCCGGAACCTGGATGGCGGTGATGCGCCCGCCGAAGGGGGTGATGCTCACCTGCATGCCGTTGGCATTGCTGAGGGTGTAAACGCCGGGAACGGCTTCTTTGGGCGTGCAGGCGGCCGCCAGGACGGCGGCACAGAGGGCAAATAGAATCTTTTTCATATAGGAGTGGGGTTTATTATTCCAGGATGTAGATGTTAAAGGAATAGGCGGGGGCGACGGCGCTCAGGCGGACGCCCTCCACGGCCTTCCGCAGGCCGGTTGCGGCCAGGAGGCACGCGAGGGCAAGAACAAATTTACGCATATAAATCGGTTGTCAGTTTTTTATGTGCTCAAAAATACATTTTTGCTATGCTAAAGGTGGACAAATGAACAATACAAGAAAACAGTTGCTGCATCTGTACTCTTTCTGTTCCTGCTGCCGGCTTTGTCGGCTGCACAGGAGCGTTTCGAAGACAAATATAACGTTTATGTCTTTAATATAGAAAACGGCCTGCCCGGTAATTTCGTGGACGACCTGTATTGCATGGGCCCTTCCGGCGTGGCGGCCTTCGACTACTTCCGCCAGCGGGTGTACTGACCTCCCTTTTGGCGGTTTGGCTAAATTGCGTTATCTTTGCAGGATATGAAGAATATCCGCAACTTTTGCATCATCGCCCATATAGACCATGGTAAAAGCACCTTGGCAGACCGCCTGCTGGAGCTCACCCGTACGCTGAGTGAGCGCGAAATGGCCGCCCAGGTGCTGGACGACATGGACCTGGAACGCGAGAAGGGTATCACCATCAAGAGCCACGCCATCCAGATGGACTATGTCCGCGGCGGGGAAACCTACAGGCTCAACCTCATCGACACTCCCGGACACGTAGACTTCTCCTACGAGGTGTCCCGTTCCATCGCCTCCTGCGAAGGAGCCCTGCTGGTGGTGGACGCCTCCCAGGGCATCCAGGCCCAGACCATCTCCAACCTGTACCAGGCCATCGACCACTCCCTGGAGATTATCCCTGTGCTCAACAAGATTGACATGGACAGCGCCCAGCCGGAGGTGGTCACGGACCAGATCTGCGACCTGCTGGGCTGCGACCCGGAGGACGTACTGCGGGTAAGCGCCCGCACCGGCGAAGGCGTGCATGCAGTGCTGGATGCCATCTTAGACCGCATCCCGGCGCCCAAGGGAGACCCTTCGGCCCCGCTGCAGGCCCTCATCTTCGACTCGGTGTTCAACCAGTTCCGCGGCATCATCGCCTACTTCAAGGTGGTGAACGGTACCCTGCGCACCGGCGACAAGGTGAAGTTCTTCTCCACCGCCAACGAGTACGAGGCCGAGGAAGTGGGCAATCTCAAACTCAAGCTCAACCCCACCGGAGAGGTCCGTGCCGGGGATGTGGGTTATATCATCACGGGTATCAAGGCGGCCGTGGAGGTGAAGGTGGGCGACACCATCACCCACGTGGAAACGCCTTGCCGTGAGGCCATTGCGGGCTTCGAGGAAGTGAAGCCCATGGTGTTCGCCGGCCTGTATCCCGTAGACGCCTCCAAGTTCGAGGAACTGCGGGCCACCCTGGAGAAATTCCAGCTCAACGACGCCTCGTTCACCTACGAGCCGGAAAGCTCCCTGGCCCTGGGCTTCGGCTTCCGCTGCGGCTTCCTGGGCCTGCTGCACCTGGAAATCGTCCAGGAGCGCCTGTTCCGCGAATTCAACATGGACGTCATCACCACCGTGCCCAACGTGTCGTACAAGGTGTATACCACCAAGGGAGAAGTGGTGGATGTGCACAACCCCTCGGGCCTGCCGCCGGCATCGGTCGTAGATCACATCGAGGAACCCTATATCCGCGCCCAGATCATCACCAAGGCCGATTTCTACGGCCCCATCATGAAACTGTGCATGGACAAGCGGGGCACGCTCATCGGCCAGCATTACATTACCACGGACCGCGTGGAGCTCAATTACGACCTGCCGCTCAGCGAAGTGGTCTTTGACTTCTACGACAAACTCAAGAGCATCTCCAAGGGCTATGCCTCCTTCGACTATCATGTTACGGACTTCCGCCCGGCCCGCCTGGTGAAACTGGACATCCTCCTGAACGGAGACCCGGCCGATGCCTTGAGCACCCTCATCCACGAAGACCACGCCTACGACTTCGGCCGCAAAATCTGCCTCAAGCTCAAGGACCTCATTCCCCGCCAGCAGTTCGACATCGCCGTCCAGGCTGCCATCGGCGCCAAAATCATCGCCCGCGAAACCGTGCGCCAGGTGCGCAAGGACGTTACGGCCAAGTGCTACGGCGGCGACGTCACCCGCAAGCGCAAGCTCCTGGAAAAGCAGAAGGAAGGCAAGAAGCGCATGCGCCAGATCGGTACCGTCCAAGTGCCCCAAAGTGCCTTCATGGCCGTTCTGAAACTGGATTAGGCCCCCCCCTTTGGCTCCGCCTTTGGTGTAGGTGTTGCGCTGTATGGCGCAGGTCATGCTCTGTATGGCGCAGGTCTCGCGCTATATGGTGCAGGTGTCACATTGCATGGCGCAGGTCTAATTCCAGGGCCGACGCCTGCGCCGTGAATCGCCATTCTGTGCCTTCCCGTGGCGCCGGCCTACCCTCTGAAATTCAGCCTGCGCCATCTGACCCCCGGCCTGCGCCATCTGACCCCCGACCTGCGCCGTGAATCGCCATTGTGTGCCCTCCCGTGGCGCAGGTCTCGCATTACATGGTGCAGGTCTCGCGCTATATGGTGCAGGTGTTGCGCTGTATGGCGCCGGTCTAATTCCAGGGCCGACGCCTGCGCCGTGAATCGCCATTGTGTGCCTTCCCGTGGCGCCGGCCTACCCCCTGAAATTCAGCCTGCGCCATCTGAGCCCCAGCCTGCGCCGGCCATCGGCCACACGGAGCCAGATAGTGTACGGCATCGTCTTTTTTTGTACCTTTGCGCCATGAAACCGAAAGCCGCCATCCAATCCATGCGCCTGCGCACCCTGCCGCTGTCTACCGGCGGCGTGCTGCTGGGCATTCTCCTGGCCGTGGCCGATTGGAAGGTAGACCCCTGGGTCGCCGTCCTCATCGTGGTCACCACCGTCTGTCTGCAAATCCTGTCCAACCTGTCCAATGAACTGGGCGACGTCCTCCGGGGCACCGACACGCCCGACAGGCAGGGACCGGAATACGGCCTGAACGGCGGCGGCATGACCATCCCGGAGATGAAACGGCTGATCGGCCTGTTCGTGGGCCTGTGTGTGGTCTTTGGAACGGCCATGACCTGGAAGGCCTTCGGCACGCTCTGGGACCTCACGCCCCTGATGGTCCTGCTGCTGGGCGCCGCAGCCATTGCCGGGGCCATGAAATACACCCTGGGTCCCAACCCCTACGGTTACCGGGCCAAGGGAGACATCTACGTTTTCCTGTTTTTCGGCCTCGTGGCCGTGCTGGGGGCCTATTTCGTGTGCACGCAGGGCGTGGGCCTGCACTGGAAGCTGCTGCTGCCCGCCGCCGGCGTGGGATGCTTCAGCGTGGGCGTCCTGAACGTGAACAACATCCGGGACATGAAGACCGACGCCGCCAACCGCGTTACCGTGGCCATCAAACTGGGGCCGAAGAGGGCACGGATATACCAGACCGTGCTCATCGGCCTGGGCTGGGCCTGCATGGCCGCTTACTGCCTGCTGTGCTGGCCGTCCTGGTGGCACTGGCTGTGGGTCATTACCCTGCCGCTCTACGTGCTGCATCTCCGCGGCGTCTGGACCCGCACCGACCGGGCCATGGACCCCATGCTCCCGCTGCTGGTCCTATCCACCTTCGCCCTCTGCCTCCTCATGGGCCTGGGCTTCTGCGTGTTCCTGTTCTGACAGGCCCCTGCCGTCGCAGGTCGCGCTGCGACGCTCCCGCACCTGGCCTGCCGTGCCGTTCCCTTACCGTTCCAGCCAGGCCAGGAAGTTTTCCACGCGGGCGCGGGAGACGGTGAAGTCGGTCTCGGCGGGGATGCCGGGCTTGATGGTGATGTGCAGGCGGCCGCCCATGAGGCGGGACACGGAGTCGATGATGGGTTCGGCGATGATGCAGCTGCGGGAGATGCGGAAGAAGGCCTGGGGATCCAGCTGCTCGGCAATGGTGTCCAGGGAGTCGTCTACCACGTAGATGGTGCCGCCCACGGTGACTACGAAGCTGTTTTTGGCCTCGGAATAGAAGTAGGCGATGTCGGCGGTGCGCACCGGCACGATCCGGTTGTTCATCCGGATCAGGAACTTCTCTTTCCGGGCGCTGTCCAGGAGGCTGCGCATGGCTTTGGCCGATGGTTTGGCGGCCTCCCCGGCCTCCACCCGGGCGATGGCCCTGCGGAGGGCCGGCAGCTCGATGGGCTTGAGCAGGTAGTCGATGGCATTGATCTCGAAGGCGTGCACGGCATATTGGTCATAGGCCGTGGTCATGATCACCGGGGCGGGAATTTCCGTCTGGTTAAACAGGTCGAAGCCGGTGCCGTCGCTCAGCTCCACATCCATGAAAATGACGTCCGGAGCCTCGTGGGAGGCCAGCCAGTCCAGGGTTTCGTGAACGGAGCCCACCGCCCCCGCCACTTCTATCTGGGGAAAGTTCTCTTGCAGCAGGCGGCACATCAGTGTCCTTGCGCGGGGTTCGTCTTCAATGATCAAGGCCTTCATGTCGTTGGAATATTATATCAGGTTGGGATTCCGGGATGACGGGCACGGTGACGGAGAATTCCCGGTCTGTCTCATGGACCAGGATTTCTGCGCCGGCCAGGTCGCGGAACTGGTTGCGGATGTATTGCAGGCCGATCCCGGTCTTTCGCACGGGCGCCAGCTTGGGAATGCGGTTGTTGGTGACGGTGATGCTGTTTCCGTCCGTGGTGGCGGTAATGACCAGGGGCCTGTCCTGGCCGATGGCATTGTGCTTGATGGCGTTTTCCAGCAGCAGCTGCAGGGTGCAGGGGACAATCTTGCCCCGGGGCAGGGGATTTCCCAGCCGGTTTTCGATGACCAGGCCCTCCGGGAAGCGGATTTCCATGAGCTGGCGGTAGGTGGTGGCAAATGCCACCTCTTCTTCGAGGGGTACCAGCCGCCGGCCTTCGTGGTTCATCATGTAGCGGTACAGGGACGCCATTTTGCGGATATAGGCGCTGGCCTCTTCCCGCGTGCCTTCCTGGACGATGGCGTCCAGCACGTTCAGGCTGTTGAACAGGAAGTGCGGGTTCACCTGGTTCTTCAAGTTCATGTATCGGAATTCGGCCTCGTGGCGGCGCGTGCGCTGGGCGCTGGCCTCCCGCTGCATCACGAAGGCGAAATTCACCAGGAAGATGAGCGTAATCATGGAAGTGAACACCAGGACGATGACCACGCCGGAGTTTTCCAGGAGGAGGTTGCCGGAGTAGTTGAGGTCTGTATACACGCGGATGCCGAACACCAGCGCGATGCAGAACACCAGCCAGCCGGCGTTCTTGTACCATGACTGCTCCCGCTCATAGCCCGCGGCGCCGCCCGGCGACACCCGGTGCGCAAAGGCATACAGCGCCCAGCCCAGGAGCCCCGTGACCACGAAGGTGGCTACAGCGTGCTGCAGGATGGGTGGAAGGAATGTCAGGAAGCGCTGCGCCCCCACGTTTCCCAGGATAAAGCCGATGAGGTTGACCAGGATAAGGGCCGTGACGGTAATTTCCACCGTCAGATTCTCCCGGAAGCAGATGATGCCGGCCAGGGTCATGGTAAGGGCCGTCAGGAGCAGGCTGTCCCGCACCTCCAGCAGCGAACACAGCATGGTGGCACCCGCATGGAGGAGGGCAAAGCCGAAAATGAGCCAGCCGGTCCCGTTTTTTTGCATACGCAAATGTACGGAGTTTTTCCGTTCGTCGCAAAAAAATATCCATTCGGAAGAGTCGCCGGTCCGGGAAGACCTTAATTTATAGAATTAATACTACATTTGCAGTTGCCGTAAACCGGCTATAAAACGGCTAAAACTAATAACATTATGTCTCAAAAACGTGATTTGTCCTTTCGCCAGCTGGTGGACCTGAGCTTCGGCTTCTTCGGCGTCCAGATTGCCTATGCCCTGCAGAGCGCCAATATCAGCCGCATTTTCGCCACCCTGGGCGCGGACCCTCATCAGCTCAGCTTTTTCTGGATCCTTCCCCCGCTGATGGGCATGCTGGTCCAGCCGCTCATCGGCAAGTACAGCGACCGCACCTGGTGCAAGATGGGCCGACGCAAGCCCTATCTGCTGGTGGGCGCCCTCATCGCCGTGCTGGTGATGATTTTCCTGCCCAACGCCGGCAGCCTGCACTTCGGCACCCGGTTGTTCCTGGGCCTGAACATGGCCATGTGGTTCGGCCTGTTCTCCCTCATTTTCCTGGACACGTCCATCAACATCGCCATGCAGCCCTTCAAGATGATGGTGGGCGACATGGTCAACGAAAAGCAGAAAACGCAGGCCTACAGCATCCAGAGCTTCCTGTGCAACGCCGGATCCCTGGTAGGTTACCTGTTCCCCATCTTCTTCACCTGGATCGGCATCGCCAACACCGCTCCCAAGGGCGTGGTCCCCGACAGCGTCATCTGGAGCTTCTACTGCGGCGCCGCCATCCTCATCCTGTGCGTGCTGTACACCTTCCTCCGCGTGAAGGAAATGCCTCCGCAGGAATACGCCGAATTCCATGGCATCGACCTCCAGAAAAAGGCCGATGAACCTTCGGAAGGCCTCCTGAAGCTCCTCACCAAGGCTCCCGCCACCTTCTGGACCGTGGGGCTGGTGCAGTTCTTCTGCTGGGCCGCCTTCCTGTATATGTGGACCTATACCAACGGTGCCATCGCAGACAACGTGTGGCACACCTCCGACACCGCGTCGGAAGCCTACCAGAGTGCCGGCAACTGGGTGGGCGTGCTCTTCGCCGTGCAGGCCGTGGGCTCCCTGGTGTGGGCCGCCGTGCTGCCGCGCTTCAAGAGCCTGAAACTGGCCTATGTGGTGAGCCTCCTCATCGGCGCCGTGGGATTTGCCTCCGTGATGTTCATCCACAACCAGTATGCCCTGTTCGTGAGCTACTTCCTCATCGGCTTTGCCTGGGCCGCCATGCTGGCCCTGCCCTTCACCCTCCTCACCAACGCGCTGGAGGGCAGCCCGTACATGGGCAGCTACCTGGGCCTGTTCAACTGCACCATCTGCCTGCCGCAGATCGTGGCCGCCGCAACGGGCGGCGCCGTGCTGTCCCTGGTGGGCAGCCAGCCCGCCATGCTGCTCATGGCCGGTGTGTTCCTGGTCCTCGGGGCCGTCTCCGTGAGATTTGTCAAAACCAAATAATTATCTATTAATTAACTACACACTAATGAAAAGGATTTTAACCGCAATCGCAGTGCTCACGGCAGCCTGCGCTACCGTATTCGCCCAGGGCGGATACCAGGTTAAAGGTGTGGTAGTGGACGCCATCGGCCCCGTTATCGGAGCCTCGGTGATCGAGCAGGGAACGTCCAACGGCGTTTCCACCGGTCTGGACGGCGACTTCCTCCTCACCGTTTCCAACGCCAATGCAATAGTGGAAATCTCTTGCATCGGCTATGCAACCCAAACCTTCCCGGCATCCGCCGTGCCCGCCACCATCACCCTCGCAGAGGATACCCATTTCCTGGACGAGGTCGTGGTCATCGGTTACGGTACCGTGAAAAAGAGCGACCTTACGGGCTCTGTCTCCACGGTGAAGGCCGACGAAGTGAACAAGGGCGTCATTACCTCCCCGGCCGACCTCATCCGCGGCAAGAGCGCGGGTGTGGTGGTTACCGCCGGTACCGGCCGTCCCGGTGACGGTGCGCAGATCCGCATCCGCGGCGGCTCCTCCATCAACGCCTCCAACGACCCGCTCATCGTGATCGACGGTCTGCCGGTGTCCAACGACGGCATGGGCGGAGCAGACCCCCTGTCCTCCATCAACCCCAGCGATATCGAGAGCTTCACGGTCCTGAAGGATGCATCGGCCACCGCCATCTACGGTTCCCGCGCTTCCAACGGCGTTATCGTGATCACCACCAAGAAGGGCTCGAGGAACGCTACGGACAACCGCGTGAATGTGGCGCTGGACCTGACCACGTCCGTCAACACCATCGCCAAGTACAACAGCCTGCTGGACGCCAACGGGCTCCGCAGCCTCATCCGTGATTTCTACGGGCTCAACTCTGCGGCCGAGGCCGCCATGGGCAACGCCAACACGGACTGGCAGAAGGAAATCTACCGCACGGCTCCCACCGTGGATGCCAACATGAGCCTCACCGGCCGCATCGGTTCGTTCCTGCCTTACCGTATCTCCGGAGGCCTCACCTCCCAGATGGGTACCCTGAAAGGCACGGAGATGGAGCGTTACACCCTGTCTGCCAACCTGGCTCCCACCTTCTTCGACAAGCACCTGTCCGTCAACCTCAACGGCAAGTTCGTGTATTCCCGCAACACCTGGGTGGACGAAGGTGCCATCGGTGCAGCCAACCACTACGACCCTTCCAAACCGGTCCGTGATGCCAACGGCCTCAACGGCTATACCACCTGGTACGGTACGGGCGGCACCATCAACACCATGGCCACCAAGAACCCTGTGGCCATCCTGGAAGACATCTCTCGCACCGGCAACACGCGGCGTTTCATCGGCAACAGCCAGTTCGACTACAAAGTTCACGGTTTCGAGGACCTGCGCCTGAACCTGAACCTGGGTATCGATGTGGCCGGCGCCAACAACACCAACATCACTGCCCAGGGCTCCGAGAGCTCCTTCCACAACACCAGCGAATCCGGTTTGGGTAGCCACGAAGACTACAACTATACGCGCCGCAACACCACGCTGGAATTCTATGCCGACTACAGCCACACCTTCGCAGAGAAGCATTTCGTGGACCTGATGGCCGGTTATTCCTGGCAGCACTTCTGGAGCAAGAACCACACGTACAAGTATCGTATCGGGGACGGCGCCGAAATGTCCAACAATGACGGCAAAGGCGAACTCTACCTGATCTCCTTCTTCGGCCGTGCCAATTACAGCTTTGCAGACCGTTACCTGATCACCGCCACCCTCCGCGCCGACGGTACCTCCCGCTTCCAGAACAACAAGTGGGGTATCTTCCCGTCCGTGGCCCTGGGCTGGAACATCAAGAACGAACCCTTCATGAAGAATGCAGAGAAGCTTTCCACCTGGAAACTGCGTCTGTCCTGGGGTGAAACCGGTCAGCAGGAAGTGGGCAACTACTACGATACCTTCGCCACCTTCCTCACCATCAACACCCCCGGTTCCTATTACTTCACCGACGGTGCCAGCTATGCCGCCCCTATCGTGGCCAACGGCTACAGCGCCAACCTGAAGTGGGAAACCACCGTTACCTACAATGTGGGTATGGACCTGGGCTTCTGGAACGACCGCCTCACCACGGCCATCGACCTGTACAAGAGAGACACCCGTGACATCCTGAACTTCGTGTCCGTCCCCGGCGGTTCCAACCTGACCAACATGCTCAATACCAACATCGGTACCATGACCAACATGGGTGTGGAACTGGATGTGAACGCCATCCTCATCGAGAAGCGGGACATGAGCTGGACCCTGGGTGTCAACGGCGCCTATAACTTCAACAAGGTTACCAAGCTCACCGCTTCGGACGAAAATGCCACGGGCGTGGAAACCGGCGGCATCTCCGGCGGTACCGGCAACAACGTCCAGATGATCAAGGTGGGCTATCCCATGCGCACCTTCAACCTGTACCAGCAGGTATACGACAAGCAGGGACGCCCCATCAGCGGTGTATACGTAGACCGCAACAATGACGGTGTGGTCAATGCCGACGACAAGTATCTGGCCCACCACCCGGCCCCGGACTTCACCTTCGGCTTCAACACCAGCTTCACCTGGAAGAACTGGACGGCCGCCCTCTCCGGGCACGCCTCCATCGGCAACTGGGTATACAACAACGTGGCCTCCGACACCGAAATGCTGGCAGACCTGTATACCAACAACTTCGTGTCCAATCGCGTATCTTCGGCCGTGAACTCCCGCTTCTCCCAGGCCCAGTACCTGTCGGACTACTATCTGTATGACGGCTCCTTCGTGAAACTGGATAACTTCACCGTCGGCTATACCTTCCCCAAGGTCATGCAGGTGAGCCCGGAACGTTTCGCTTCCCTGAATATCTTCGGCACGGTACAGAATATCGTTACCATTACCAAGTACCCGGGCATCGACCCCGAAATTGCCAATGGTATTGACAACGCCATGTATCCCCGCCCGAGAACCTTTGTTGCTGGTGTGAAATTCAACTTCTAATCCGGAGCACGACAATGAAAACCATCAATTATATCATCGGCGTCGTTGCCGCGGCTGCGACAATGACTGCCTGCGTGGGCGATCTGAATGTTACTCCCATCGACCCCAACGCCAATACCGTGGACAAGGTGCTTGTCAGTCAGGCTGCCCTTGATTCCTATATCTCCGGCGTGTACCTGGGTTTTGCCACTTCCGGTTACTATGGCCCGGACGGCGGCGCTTCCATCTCCGGTCTGGACGGTGGTGCTTCCCAGTACATCCGTGGTCTGTACCACCTGAACGAGCTCACCACCGATGAGAGCGTCTGCGGATGGAACGACCAAACCATCAAGAACTTCCACTATATGAACTGGACCAAGGACGACACCTTCATCTACGCCTTCTATTCCCGCGTACTCATGCAGGTGTCCACCGCCAACGAGTTCATCCGTGAAGCCAGACTCATCTCCGGCATCGACGAATCCCTCCGCGACCGTTACATCGACGAGGCCCGTGCCCTGCGCGCCCTGGCCTACTATCACGGCCTGGACAACTTCGGCAAGATGCCCTTCACCACGGAAGAGGACGTAGTGGGCGTGAGCCCCAAGGAAATCTCCCGCGTAGACCTGTACAACTGGCTGGAGACCGAACTCAAGGATATCCTCGCGGCCAATCGCCTTCCCGGCAAGGATGCCGTCGTGAAGGGCCATGTGAGCATGGGCTTCGTGAAGTTCCTGCTGGCCAAGCTGTACCTGAACGCCGGTGTCTACACCGGTACGGCCCATTGGCAGGACTGCGCCAACATCCTGTCCGACCTCATGAAGGACGGCTACTCCCTGCATACCCAGTCCGTAGGCGGCAAGTATTCCGCTTACCAGGAGCTGTTCCTGGCCGACAACGACCAGCGTACGGACGAGATCATCTTTGCCGTGCAGCAGGATGGTGAAAACACCAAGAGCTACGGTGTTACCAACTACCTGATCAAAGCCTCCACCGGCGGCACCATGGACGCTACCCAGATCGGCATCGATTCCGGTTGGGGCGGTCTGCGTACCACGCCGGAATTCGTGAGCCTGTTCGACAAGGACAAGGATGTCCGTTATCTTCTGTACGACACCGAGAAATCCACGGCCGATGTGAACAATATGCCAGAAGGAACCGACAAGGAGAAGAAGGCCAAGGAGGCTGCCCAGCAGAGTATCCAGAAGCTGGAAATTGACGACATCGGCAACTTTGCCGACGGTTACGGCTTCCAGAAGTTCCTGAACAAGACTTCTGCCGGTGAAAACGGCAAGGCCCTCGGCTTCGTGGACACCGACTTCCCGCTGATGCGTTATGCCGACGTCCTGCTGATGGCCGCCGAGTGCCAGCTCAACGGCGCTACCGGCATCGACGGTCTGAACGCCTTCAACCAGGTGCGTGCCCGTGCCGGCCTGCCGGGTGTCAGCAGCCTCAGCGCCGCCGACATCCTGGACGAACGCGGCCGCGAACTCTATCAGGAGTGCTGGCGCCGCAACGACCTCATCCGCTTCGGCAAATTCATTTCCGGTTATACCTGGCAGTGGAAAGGCGAAGTGAAAGAAGGAAAGGATGCCGAAGCATATCGCACCCTGTTCCCTATTCCTACACAGGATCTTCAGGCTAACACCAACCTTACCCAGAATGAGGGTTATTAACAGAGAGTAACCATGAAGAAGTTTTTATCTTATATCGTAATGGCAGGACTGGCCGTGCTGGGCGTGGCCTCCTGTGCACAGAAGGAAATGGTGATGTTCGAGCCTGCAGACGGAACAGCACCGGTCCTTACTTCTTACACCATGGACGATGACGGCGTATACGCAGAGTATACTCCCGGTATCTTCCAGATGGGATTCAACGAAAAAATTGCCCCCGTCCATTCCCTGGCTCTGGTAAAAGTGGGTTCCCAGGCGGTCTCCAAGACGCTGGTCTCCAAGGCCACTGCAGATAAGATTACCGTTACCCGCGCCGAGCTTTGCAAGGCCCTCATGACCTACGGTTACGCGGAAAACGACGTGGTGGACCTTTCCCTGGTGGTCCGTGCCTCCATGCAGGACCAGGCCAAGGACAACGGCCTCAATGGATACCTGGATTCCCAGGCTGCCATTGACATCGCCGGTTATGAAATCTGGCTTCCTACCGGAGACCCGTATGCCCGCTACACCGAAAAGAGCCCCTGGACCCTGGTGGGCTCCTTCAATGGCTGGGGCAGCGATCCCGACGTGGAAATGCTCACCAACGGCAGCCTGCACCTGGCTAAGGGCGTGACCCTGGCCAAGGGCGACGAGGTGAAGTTCCGCAAGGATGGCGGCTGGGATGTGAACTTCGGTTATGCCGAAGGCGTCGAGTCCTATGTCCTGGGCGAAGAATTTGACGTGGCGCAGAATGGCGCCAACATCGTGATTGCCGAGGACGGCGTCTACGACCTCATCCTGGATGCAGACGGCGCAAAGGCCAAGATTATCCAGTCTGTCGCTCAGCAGGAAGATCCGTATGCCGCTTATACCGAGGTGAGCCCCTGGAGCGTAATCGGCTCCTTCAACAGCTGGGCCGGTGACGAGGAAATGGTCACTAACGGCACCCTGCATGTCTGCAAGGACATCACCCTGGCCGCCGGCGACGAGTTCAAGGTGCGCAAGGATGCCGGCTGGGATGTGAACTTCGGTTATGCCGACGGCGTAGAAACCTATGAACTGGGTACGGCCTTCGAGCTCAAGCAGGACGGTGCCAACATCAGGGTGCTGGAAGACGGCGCTTACGACATTATCCTGGATCCGGAAGCCGCTACCATGAAGATCATCAAGACCCAGGCTGTCTCCATCGACCCGTATGCCGCATACACCGAGGAGAGTGCCTGGAGCGTGATTGGCTCCTTCAATTCCTGGGCAGACGACTATCCGATGGTTACCAACGGAACCCTGCACGTGGCCAAGAAGATTGCCCTGGCAGCCGATGACGAATGGAAATTCCGCTTCGAAGGCGGCTGGACCGTGAACTTCGGTTATGCCGACGGTGTGGATACCTATGAACTGGGTGTGGATTTCGCCCTGGCGCAGGACGGTGCCAACATCAAGGTGCTGGAAGACGGTGAATACGACTTTATCCTGGATCCGGAGAATGCGACGGCCAGGATTATCAAGTCCATCGCCGTGGACGGCGGTGAGCAGCCCGAACCCGGTCCCGGCCCCGAGCCGGAGCCCGTAGCTGTTACCGGCTGGAACATCATCGGCCTCAACGGCGACTGGGACAACGACGTCCTGGCCACCCAGAACGGCAATATCTGGACGGCCTACATCACCGCCAATGACGCTACCGAGTTCAAGTGGCGCAAGGACGGCGGCTGGGACGAGAACTACGGCGGCGTCCTGGAATCCTATGGCGTTCCCTTCGCAGCCGAGGCCGGCGGTGCCAACATCGCGCTTCCTACCAGCGGCTTATACAAGGTGGTCCTGGATACCGACGCCCTTACCATCACCGTTTACGACGACTTCACCGTCTGGAGCATCATCGGCGACATCAATGAGTGGGCCGGCGACATCGACATGGTGGAAGCCGACGGCAAATGGGTGGCCGAAGACGTGGTGCTCAAGGGCGGCTGGAAGATCCGGCTGAACCACAGCTGGGACAACAACCGCGGTGGCGTATTCGAGACCCTGGGCGTGCCCTTCGCGGTCACGGACGGTGGTGACAACATCGACTGCGGCGAAGG
This sequence comes from uncultured Bacteroidia bacterium, assembly GCA_902784435.1. GTDB lineage: Bacteria > Bacteroidota > Bacteroidia > Bacteroidales > UBA932 > Cryptobacteroides. The sequence continues at coordinate 28,244 of CACZUR010000006.1, forward strand.
CAAGTTCACCGTGGTGTACGATCCTGCAGCAGAGACCATCACCGTCAGCGAAGGCACCGTCTGGAGCCTCATCGGCGACTTCAATGAATGGGGTGCCGATGTGGATATGACCGAGGCCGACGGCAAATGGGTGGTCGAAGGCGTAGACCTGAGCGGCGGCTGGAAGATCCGCAAGAACCACGACTGGGCGGAAAACCGCGGCGGTACCTTTGCCGCCTATGGCGAGCCCTTCGCCGTGGAGAATAATGGCGCCAACATCAACTGCGGCGACGGTAAGTTCAACGTGGTGTACGATCCCTCCGCCGAGACCATCACCGTCACCACCGCCGTCTTCGGCTGGTCCGTGATCGGCGTGAACGGCGACTGGACGAAGGACTACGACATGGTGGAAACCATGCCGGGCATCTGGATGAGCGCCCCCATCACGTTCGAGAATGAAGGCTGGAAGATCCGCTACAACCACGACTGGGCCGTGAACCGCGGCAGCGTGGACCTCACGGCGGAAGGCACCTTCGCCCAGGCAAGCCAGGACGGCGGCAATGTTCCGCTCGCCGGCACCTTCCGGGTGGTGTACAACGCCAACAACGAAACCATCGGCACCCTGGTATGGGGCGTGGTGGGCTCCATCAACGGCTGGGGCGGCGACGTTCCCATGAACCTGGCCTCCGACGGCAAGTGGTACAGCGTGCCCGTCACCCTCACGGCCGACGATGAAATCAAGATCCGCAAGAATTCCGCCTGGGAAGAGAACTTCGGCGGTGCCTTTGCAGAGGCCGAAGCTGCCTTCGCAGCCGAAGCCGGCGGCAGCAACATCAAGCCCGGTGAAGGCACGTTCCAGGTCATTTACGATCCCGCTGCAGCTACGCTCACCCTGAGCAAGCTCTACTGGGGTCTCGTGGGCGAGTTCAACGGCTGGGGCGGAACCCCCGACGTGTTCATGCTCCCGCTGGGCGACGGCAAATGGGCGGCTTACGGCCAGGCCATCACCGGTCCCTGGAAGGTCCGTCAGGGCTCTTCCTGGGATGTGAACCGCGGCGGTGTCTTCACGGAGAAGGGTACGGCCTTCGAGGCCGTTGCCGGCGGCGACAACATCTCCGTGGCGGGTGAAACCTCCTTCGATGTTATCTACGACGCTGTGGCAGAGACCATCACCGTCCTGTAGTTTTTTCAGGCGGGCGCCCCTGACCGGACGCCCGTCTGCCAATTTTTATGGATATGAAACAGCTGAAATACATCCTTTTGGCCCTTGTGCTGCTCTGGAACTGCGAGGGCAAGAATCCCGGCGGCGATGCTTCCGTCTCCCTGGGCGTGAATCCTGTGGATCTGGCTTTCGGCAGTCAGGACCATGCCGTGAAATACGTGAACGTGGCTACGCAGGCTTCCTGGACGGCCACGGTCAGTGAGAGCTGGGTGCATCTGAAGAATGCCTCCGGGGCGGGCAACGGCGCCTTCTCCGTGTCCGTGGATGCCTTTGAAGGCGCTTCGGAGCGCAGCGCTGTCGTCACCGTGAAAGCGGCCGACCAGTCGGCCACCGTAAAGGTGCGGCAGGGCGCAGGCGATGCGCCCGTGGCCGGTGCGCTGGTTCCGCAGCCGGCGGCCTTCGACGGCACCAAGCGCTCCAATACCGCCTATCAGCTGCTCATCTACAGCTTTGCCGACAGCGACGGCGACGGCGTGGGCGACTTCAAGGGTATCCAGAACAAGCTGGACTACCTGGACGCCCTGGGCATCACGGCCCTGTGGCTTTCCCCGGCCCATCCTACCAGCTCCTATCACGCCTACGACGTGAACGATTACTATGCGCTGAATCCGCTGTATGCAGTAGGGGAGAAGACATCGGCCAAGGCCGAGCAGGACTTCCAGGACCTGCTGGCGGCCGCCCATGCCAAGGGCATTGCCATCTATATGGACTATGTCCTGAATCACAGCGGCAAGGACAACCCCTGGTTCAAGGAAGCCGTTTCCAATCCTTCCAGCAAGTACCGGGACTACTATTTCATCTGCTCCAACCCTTCTTCCGAATACAAGAACTTCCCCATGCTCAAGGGCACCTCTTACCAGTCGGGGGAATGGAAGAGAGTTACCAGCGGAGCGCCTGTCCTCACCATTACCAAGACAGAAGACCCGGTCAAGTCCGGCAGTGCCGAATGGAACATCTGGATGTGGAAGGAGGGCGGCAACGGTGCCATGGTTCAATTTGTAAATAACGGCGACGGTACCTATTATGCCGTGGTGGAAATGAATGGCAAATATGGCCTTCTGATCCGCCCGAAAGACAACTGGGATGCCAAATTCGGTGCCGGTCAGGCAGGTAACCCCGTGGAGGGTACTCCTTACCAGCTCACCACCGGGGGCGACGACATGTGGTTCACCGGGAACGGCCGCTACAAGATCGAACTCACCAACGTATCCACCCAGACCCTGTATTATATGGGCTGCTTCAGCGACTGGATGCCGGACCTGAACTACGGCGACGTGTCCACCGCAGAGAACAACGCCTGCTTCCAGGATCTGGCGGCATCGGCCGACAAGTGGATCAACATGGGTGTGGACGGTCTGCGCCTGGATGCCGTGAAGCACATCTGCGGCGGCATCAACTCCTACAACAATACGTCCAACCAGACCCTGCTGGACAAGTGGTACAACCGCTGCAATGCCACTTACAAGGCTGCCGGCAAGTCCCTGGGCCAGACACCGGACATCTTCATGGTGGCCGAGGCCTGGGACGGGCACAACATCGAAAAAGGCTACTACAAGGGCATCAATTCCTGCTTTGAGTTTGACTACGGATACAAAGTGCGCGACATGCTGAACAACCAGAATGCCAGCGGCTTTGCATCGGCCGTGGCGGCCTATGTCACCGACCATACGGCCGTGCGCCCGGATGCCATCACTTCCTTCTTCCTGTCCAACCACGACCAGGACCGCTTCGGCTCCAACGTGAACAAGAATGCCGCCCGCATGAAGCAGGCCGGCGCCATCCTCCTGTCCGGCGGCGGCAAACCCTTCATCTACCAGGGCGAGGAACTGGGCTATTACGGAAAGAAGGACGGCGGTGACGAGTATGTACGTACGCCCATTCTCTGGGACAAGGCCGGTCAGCAGTGCGCCAAGAAGGGCGTGAACAACAAGGTGGACAACGCCATGCTCAAGGCCGAAATCTCCGTGGAGGCCCAGTCCGGTACGGAAGACTCCATGCTGGAGGTATACCGTACCTGGAGCCGCCTGCGCAACACCTATCCGGCCCTGGCTACCGGCACCATGAGCGTCGCGCCTGTTTCCGGCAGCACCATCGCCGCCTGGTACATGACCGCCGGTTCCCAGAAACTGCTGGTGATCCACAATGTCGCATCGGCCCAGAAGAAGGTCACGGTTTCCGACTCCATGGCCCAGCCCGTGGCCGTGCTGGGCACCGCCGCCGCTGCCGGAACGGAGCTCACCCTGGGCGGCAACTCCTCCGTGGTGTTTGCGCTGTAATAGCAAATGACGCCGATTAACCCGTGTTTGAAAGAACCTTAACTTTCGATGATGAAAAAACTGATGTGTCTTGCCGCCATTTTTGCGGTATTTGCCTGCGGGGGCGGCAGTAAGGAGGGACCTTCTTCGGGATCCGGTCCTTCTTCCGGCCCCGAAGGTCCTTCGACGGGCCCCGGGGACGGTCCCACGGCCATCGCCACGCCCGCCTTTGCCAAGGGGGCCGATATCAGTTGGGCCTCAGAAATGGAGGCCGGTGGCCGCAAGTTCAAGAAGAAGGACGGAACTTCGGCCGATTTGCTCTCCGTTCTGGCGGATTGCGGCGTCAACGCCATCCGCTTGCGCGTCTGGGTAGACCCTTACAAAGGCTACAGCGGCAAGGCCGATGTCGTGGCCATGGCGCGGCGTGTCACGGCCGCCGGCCTGGCGCTCATGATCGACTTCCATTACTCCGACTTCTTCGCAGACCCTTCCCGGCAGCAGATTCCTGCGGCCTGGGCGGCCGATAAGGCCGATATCGGCAAGATGGTGCAGCATGTCTCCGACCACACCACGGAGGTGCTGCAGGCCCTGAAAGAGGCCGGCGTGACGGTGCACTGGATCCAGATCGGCAACGAGACGCGGGGCGGCATGCTCTTCGGCTGCGGAGACCTGGCGTATGCCAACAAGGGCAGCGAGTTCAACAACTACGTGAAACTCTCCAATGCCGGCTACGATGCCGCCAAGGCCGTGTATCCCGGGGCCCTGGTGATGCCGCATATCAACAACGCCTTCGTCGACAGCAACAATACCTGGTGGTTCACCAACTTCAAGAACCAGGGCGGCAAGTTCGATGCCCTGGCCCTGTCGCACTATCCGCAGGAAGCCTGGGCGGGCAATACGCACCTTACGGCAGACGATGCCAACAGCCGGGCCATCGCCTTCCTGAAAAAGGCCGTGAGCCAGTTCAAGGTGCCGGTCATCGTCTCTGAAGTGGGCGTCAAAACCCCGGCAGGGGAGGCCGAGGCCAAGCGTGTGCTGCAGTCCTTCCTCACGGAAGCGCGCAAAATCACCGGCGTGACGGGCGTGTTCTACTGGGAACCGGAGGTGGACGGCCAGTGGAAGCCTGCCGTCTACGGTGACGCCGCCGCCATCAAGAAGTACACCGACAAGTCCGAAACCTGGAACGCCTACTCCATGGGCGCCTTTACCACCACCGGCGCTCCCACCTCCGTCATGGACGTCTTTGCCGATTAATGGCCAGGGGCGGTGCTGACTGCCGGAGACTAATGGCCAGGGGCGGTGCTGACTGCCGGAGACTAATGGCCAGGGGCGGTGCTGGGTGAAGACTGCCCTGGCCGGATGTGGCGGAGGGTGAGTACTGCCCTGGCCGGTGTTGATGCTGGGTGAAGGCGGTGATAATTAATTACTTATCGTCGTTTGACTGGCTTTCAATCTGAAACTAAAATATTTTATTTTCTTATAATCGACCTAAAAATTTGTTTTGCAAATAAAAGATTGTAACTTTGCATTGGACTTCGGTCCATTTGTTAAGTTCGTTTTATATACCGGAAACGCGTCCTTGGGGAGGGGCGCGTTTCTCATTTATACATGGCGTTAGCCTCCTCATACGGGCTTTGTGGTGCTTTGTGGTGCTCAATGCAAGCCCTTTTGTGTGGGACATCGTGGTGCTCAATGCAAGAGTCTTCTCTTTGTGCCAGGCGCGGAAGGGGCCGACTCATGCTAGATTGCTTTGTATGGCAGCACTAAACTTTTTGTTGTGGCTTGTAATTAACTGATATTCAGCATATTACTGATTTTTATCGGAGCAAATAGCGCCGATAAAAATCAGTGACTCGTTGATTTTCAAGCACTTATTGATCATGGACAAAATGTCTCCCTGTGCTTTGTTGGCGCTATGCTTCGTCGGACTTGCTGGGCTAATGGGGAAGGTCAACGGGGCGAATGGGGAAGGTCACGGCAGTATTTGGGAAAGGTCTCTTTTTAGTAGGGGGACCTTCCCCACTAACTATGCGTCGCAGATGCCTCTGTAGCCTTTTTCGTGGGGAAGGTCCCGTCACAAAAATGACACCTTCCCCGTTTGTTCAGGGGACCTTCCCCATCTGACTGGCACCTTCCCCGTTTGTTTAGGGGACCTTCCCCATCTGACTGGCACTTTCCCCGTTTGTTCAGGGGACCTTCCCCATCTGACTGACATCTTCCCCATCTGACTGGTGCCTTCCCGTTCTCTCTGGCACCTTGCGGTGCACATGCGTTGCTTATGCGGTGCACATGCGAATAGAATGGCATCAAGTCGGGGATTGCCGTTTTTCTTAACTGGCTAGTAATGAATTGTTTATGTGTTATGCTCCCGGCCAAAACGTCCGGAGTAAAACGTATAAGTTCCTGATTTTTAATTGTTTATCGAAAACGCTGTTCTGCAGCTCCAGCAGGGGCCCATCCATCAGGGCCACTGCTGTATAGCCACACTGCAGCAGAACACCACCGGGGGCGCCGCCGGGACACTACCGCACTGGATACGACAGCTGAGCGGCGAGGGAAACGGCCGCTGGGCCACCACGGCAACGGGGCCGCCACTGCAGCAGAACACCAACGGGGCACCACCGGGGGGGGGGCACCGCCGGATCGCCGCCGGATTGCCGCCGGGGCGCCGCCCCCCGCCGAAACCCTACAGCAGGGCGGTGACGGACTCGTAGTAGCGTTTGGAGACGGGGATGGGTTTGGCGCCGTCGTGGTCCAGTTTGGCCACGAAGTAGCCGTTGGCATCCTTTTTCAGGAGGTCTACCCGGGCGGGGTTCAGGAAGTAGGAACGATGGCAGCGGACCAGGCCGTGGCGCTGGAGCATTTCCTCCAGGGAACGCATGGAACTGCGCAGGGTGAAGTCCCGTACGCGACCGTTGTCCAGGTGCACCACATGCACGTAATTGTCTTCCGCCTCCACATACAGGACACTTTCGGACGAAACCACCAGTTTGATCCGTTTTTGCTCGTCCTGGAAGCGGATGAGCGTTTTTTCGTCCACCACCGGCCGGGCATTCTTGTTCAGGACATACAGCTGCACGGCCATGGAAAGGATGGAGAGCGGATAAACCAGGATGCCGCCCATGTACAGCAGGCACAGGGACATGACCGTGAAGTAGGGCTTTTCCCCGGCCCAGCCGATACCCATGGGAATGGACATGAACAGGCCGCAGGCCACGGCTTCTCCCAGGCACCAGAGAATGTACAGCGCCCAGTTGAGGTCGATGATATGCCGAAGGATAAAGAGCAGCATCCGGGACAGCACCATGACGCCCAGTACGATGAGCGTGCAGATAATCAGGTTCAGGGTGTATCCGCTGCCTTTCAGCGGCTCCAGGAAGGTGGCCAGATTATAGGGTTCGTAAATGAGTACGAAGAGGAAAAAGAACAGGGGCACCGTGACAATGAACATGGTGTTCACCGGCATGCGGTAAAAGGTTCTGGAGATGGTTTTCATAATCCCAATGTTGATGGGACAAAGTTACGAAAAAACTTTCATTCGTCCCAAAAACGGCATTTTCGTCCCAAAATAGGTGTTTTTGTCACATTCCGTTCGTCCCTATAACATTTATTTTTCTGCGTGGGAGAATCGGCCTAATTTTGCAGCGTACCCAAACAAAAGAAAAGTGATGAAAACCGTTATTCCTATCTTTTTTTCTGTGAACGACGCCTACTCGCCGTTCGTGGCTACAGCCATCGCCTCCATCAAGGCCAACGCCTCCCGCAATTACAATTACCATATCCATATCCTGGCCGACGACATTTCCCCTGACAATGAAACCCGGCTGCAGCAGTTCTCCGACGACATTTTCGAGGTAAAGGTGTGCCCTCTCACGGAGCGCATCCAGCAGCTCCCGGGCATTGACAAGCTGCAAAGACACCGTTTCCAGGCCTTCGATTCCCTGACCATTTACTTCCGCCTGTTCATTCCGGACCTGTTTCCGGAGTACGACAAAGCCATTTATCTGGACGCCGACCTGGTGGTTCCGGGCGACATCTCCCTCCTGTACCGCGAAAAGCTGGAAAGCAAGCTGGTGGGAGCCGTGGCCGATTATTCCATCCAGAAGATCAGCCCTTTCATGCATTATATAGACACGTATGTGGGGGTGGACCATCAGAATTACGTGAACTCCGGTGTGCTGCTGCTCAACTGCAAGGGGCTGAGGGAGGAGCGTCTGCTGCCCCGTTTCCTGAGCTGGCTGGACAAGTACGGCCTGGAGACCGTAGCCCCCGACCAGGACTATCTGAACGCCCTGTGCTGGGGTTCCATCCACTACCTGGACCCGGAATGGAACGCCATGCCCTCCGAATGCCTGAGCGTGATGGACGACCCCCAGATCGTGCACTTCAACCTGGCGTCCAAGCCCTGGCTCAACGAGAGCGTTCCCTTTGACGACTTGTTCTGGCACTATGCCGCCCTGTCAGGCTACGAGGCCGAAATCCGTACCCGCCAGCAGCGTTTCCTGCAGGACGCTTCGGCCGTAAAGAAATACAAAGGCGCCATCCGGACGCTGATGATGATGGCGGCCCGGCTGTGCCACAGCGAACGGTCTTTCCGCAGCATCATCGAGACCCGGCAGGAGCTTAGGCTATGCTGCTAGTTACGCCGGAACGCCCCGCTGCCATCGAAAACATCCGCCGGGCGTCGGCAGAAGGCCGGTTCAACGACAGCGTAGAACCGCTGGACCCGGTCCTGGACCCGGAGGAACTCAAGGCCGATATCCTCCGCTACGTGGCCCGTCTGGACAGCCCGGTATTTGCTATGAAAAACTTCCTGGCCCGCCTGATCGTAGACGGGTGGATGCACCGCTTCAGCGAAGGGATTGACGAAATCATCGGCCTGGAAAAGCTCTCCGGCCTGCAAGGCCCTGCCTTTGTGACCGCGAGCCACTTCAATCCCTTCGACAGCGGCATCCTGCGCACCCTGAGCCGCCTGAGCGGCCGCGACCGCCTGGTGGCCGTGAGCCAGGGCGCCAACTTCCGGATGCCCGGTCTCAACGGTTTCGTGCTCCGGAACATCGACGTCATTCCCCTGCTGGGGGAGCCCTCCTACATGAACGGGCCCTTCCGTGCCCTGCTCCAGCGTCATCTGGACAAAGGCCGGTTCATCCTCATCTACCCCGAGCAGTCCATGTGGTTCAACTACCGGAAGCCCCGCCCCGGCAAGCGCGGGGCCTACCTTTTCGCTGCACAGCACCGCCTGCCCGTCATCCCCACGTTCGCCCAGCTGCAGGAGTATGGCGGGGAATCGGCCCCGGGCTTCGGGAATGTGCGCGTGGTCCTGCACGTGCTGGACCCTCTTTACCCGGACCCTTCCCGCACCGACCGCGAGAACAGTTTCGCCCTGTGCCGGCAGGACTACGAGGCCCGCGTCGCCTGCTATGAACGCTGCTACGGCAAGCCCCTGGACTACAGCTTTACGCCCTGGGATATTGCCGGATGGCGAGGAAACACAGATTCTTTTCCGATTTGCCGAAAAAAATAGTATATTTGCATGTTTGTAAAGCAAATTATTTAAAATTAATCATAAACCAATCATAAAACCTTTATGGCAGACATTAAGAAAAGAGTCTATCGTTTCGGTGGAAAGCACGCCGAGGGCGATGGCAAAATGAGAGAGCTTCTGGGTGGCAAGGGTGCCAACCTGGCAGAGATGAACCTCCTGGGAATGCCCGTTCCCGCCGGTTTCACCATCACCACCGAGTGCTGCACCGAGTATTATCGTCTGGGCGGTGGCTACACCCCCGAACTCCGCGCAGAGGTGGCCGATGCCCTGGCAGCCACGGAAAAGATCATGGGCAAGAAGTTCGGTGACCCGAACGATCCGCTCCTGGTCAGCTGCCGCTCCGGCGCCCGCAGCTCCATGCCCGGCATGATGGACACCATCCTGAATATCGGCCTGTGCTCCGCCACCATCCCCGGCATGATCAAGAAAACCGGCAACCCCCGCTTCGTGTACGATGCCTACCGCCGCCTGATCATGATGTACTCCGACGTCGTGATGGAGAAGGCAGAGGGCATTGAGCCCGCCGACGGCATGGGCATCCGCCAGCAGCTGGACCGCATGATGGACGACGTGAAGAAAGCCAACGGTTACAAGAGCGACACCGAGCTCACCGCAGAGCAGCTCAAGGACCTGGCCGAAGCTTTCAAGGTGCGCATCAAGGAAGTGCTGGGCGTAGAATTCCCGGACGATGCCAAGGCGCAGCTTTGGGGTTCCATCGGCGGCGTGTTCAAGAGCTGGAACGGCAAACGCGCCATCCGCTATCGCCAGATCGAGCATATTCCGGACGATTGGGGCACGGCCGTGAACGTGCAGTCCATGGTGTTCGGCAACATGGGAGACACCTCCGCTACCGGCGTGGCCTTCTCCCGCAACCCTGCCAACGGTGACAACAAGTTCTATGGCGAATGGCTCATCAACGCCCAGGGCGAGGATGTGGTGGCCGGTATCCGTACCCCCAACCCCCTGAACGAAGCCACCAAGAGCGAAAAGAACAAGAATCTGGCTTCCCTGGAAACCGCCATGCCGGAGGTTTACAAGGAACTGGACGACATCCGCAAGCATCTGGAAGACCACTTCCAGGACATGCAGGACATTGAATTCACCATCCAGGAAGGCAAGCTGTGGATGCTGCAGTGCCGCATCGGCAAGCGCACCGGCCTGGCAGCCCTCCAGATGGCCGTAGATATGGTGGAGGAAGGCCTCATCGACGAAAAGACCGCCGTGATGCGCGTAGCCCCCGCCCAGCTGGACGAGGTTCTGCACCCCATCCTGGATCCCGCTTCCGAGAAGAAGGCCGCCGTCCTGGCACAGGGTCTGCCCGCTTCCCCGGGCGGCGCCGTAGGCCAGATCGTGTTCACCTCCGAGGATGCCATCGCCTATGCCAAGGCCGGCAAGAAGTGCATCCTGGTCCGTGAAGAGACCTCTCCCGAAGACATCGACGGTATGCACGCCTCCGTGGGTATCCTCACCGAGCGCGGCGGCATGACCTCCCACGCCGCCCTGGTGGCCCGTGGCTGGGGCAAGTGTTGCATCGTGGGCTGCGACGCCCTCAAGATCAACTTCAAGGACAAGACCGTGAGCTTCGCCGGCGTGGACAAGAAGTTCAAGGAAGGCGAGTGGCTGTCCCTGAACGGTGCCAAGGGCCTGGTGTACGAAGGCGCCATCGAAACCATGGATGCCAGTGAGAACCCGCTCTTCGCCAAGTTCATGGGCATGTGCGACAAATTCCGCAAGCTGGGTATCCGCACCAATGCCGATACGCCCGAAGATGCCGCCCGCGCCCTCAAGTTCGGCGCCCAGGGTATCGGCCTGTTCCGTATCGAGCACATGTTCTATGGCCGCAACTCCGAAACCCCGCTTTCCAAGCTCCGCAAGATGATCCTCTGCGACACCGACGCCGAGCGCAAGGCCGCCCTCTCCGAGCTGGAGCCTTACATGAAGGCCGCCGTGAAGGAGACCCTCCGCGTGATGGACGGCAAACCGGTCGTGTTCCGTCTGCTGGATCCGCCGCTGCACGAGTTCGTGCCCCAGGGCGAAGACAAGAAGAAGGAACTGGCCAAGGATCTGGGCATTTCCGTGAAGGAAGTGGAGAAGCGCGGCGAAAGCCTGCACGAGGTGAACCCCATGATGGGTCACCGCGGCGTACGTCTGCACGTGAGCTTCCCGCTCATCGCCGAAACCCAGTACCGCGCCATCTTCACCGCCACCGCAGAACTCCAGAAGGAAGGCCTGCACCCGCACCCGGAAATCATGATCCCCGTGACCATCAGCGCCCGTGAGCTCAACTTCCAGAAGGTCATCTGCGACCGCATCAAGGCAGAGGTAGAGGCCAAGACCGCCCAGCTCATCGACTACCAGTTCGGTACCATGATCGAAATCCCCCGTGCCGCCCTTACGGCAGACCGTATGGCCCGCACCGCGGAATTCTTCAGCTTCGGTACCAACGACCTCACCCAGATGACCTTCGGCTTCAGCCGCGACGACATCGGCACCTTCATGGGTGACTACCTGGGCAACAAGATCCTGGATTCCGATCCGTTCCAGACCATCGACGTCAAGGCCGTGGGCCAGTTGGTGAAGATGGGCGTGGAGCGCGGCCGCAGCATGCGCGCCGGCCTCCAGTGCGGTATTTGCGGTGAGCACGGCGGAGACCCGAAGTCCATCGAGTTCTTCAACACCATCGGCATCGACTATGTGTCCTGCAGCCCGTTCCGCGTGCCCATCGCACGTCTGGCCGCTGCCCAGGCACAGATCAAGCAGGCCTAAGCGGGCCTCTGCTCCTAAAAAAACTCCGGCTTTTCAACGAGCCGGAGTTTTTTTTATAGCAGTTTGGAAGCGATTTCCGAGAGCATGGAGCGCTCGCCTTTGCGCAGGAACACGTGCTGGAACAGGAACTGCCCCCGCATCTTTTCTCCCAGGTGGGTGAGGCCGTTGCTCCACTGGTCCAGGTACGGCTGGTCTATCTGGAACACGTCTCCGGTGAACACCATCTTGGTGCCTTCGCCGGCGCGGGTGATGATGGTCTTCATCTCGTGCGGCGTCAGGTTCTGGGCTTCGTCCACGATGAAGAACACCTTTCCCAGCGAGCGGCCGCGGATATAGGCCAGGGGCAGGATAAGGAGGCGTTCCTCCTTGATCAGGTTGTCCAGCCGCTGTGCTTGCCGGCTGCCCGGCTTGAAGCAGTGCCGGATTACCTCCAGGTTGTCCATCAGGGGCTGCACATAGGGGCTCATCTTGGACTTCTGGTCTCCCGGCAGGAAGCCGATGTCCTGCCCGCCCAGCACCACGGTGGGGCGTGTAAGGAGGATTTGGTCGTATTGGTCTTCCTGCTCCAGGGCCGATGCCAGGGCAATCAGGGTCTTTCCCGTACCGGCCCCGCCGGTGAGGGAAACCAGCGGGATGTGCGGGTTCAGGCAGGCATCCATGGCAAACTTCTGCTCGTCGTTGCGGGGCTTGATGCCATAGGCCTGCTGGGTGCGCACGAGCACAATCATCTCTTCCCGGGCATCGTAACGGGCGCACACCGTAACGCCGCCGTAATTGAACTTGTAAAGCTGGTTGGGGACGGGTTCCTTGTCTCCCACCTCCAGCCAGGGAATGCAGTTGTCCTGGCCGTAGCACAGGCGCTGCAGGGCCTCCGAAGACGCCTCTACCTCAATGACTTCCCGCTCCAGGGAGTCCATGACCTCGTTGTCCATGCGGTCCGTGAGGTAATCCTGGGCCTCCATGCCGGCCGCCATGGCCTTCAGGCGCAGGTTGATGTCCTTGGTGACCAGGGCCACAAAGCGGTCCGGGTTGTTGTCCCGCACCCAGATGGCCGTGGACAGGATGCGATGGTCCGGGATATCGTCCCGGAAAAGGGTCTGCAGATCCTCGGAGAAAGGATGGTTGGGCTCGATCTTGATGTAGCCCAGCTTTTTTCCCAGCGCAAAGCCCCGCGGTCCGGGCTTCTGCCCTTCCGACAGCAGGTCAATCTCCCGCATGAACGCACGCGCGTTGAAATTGATGGTGTCGTCTCCTTTTTTGAATTTGTCCAGTTCCTCGATGACGGCGATCGGGATCACGATGTCGTTGTCCTGGAACTGTTTTACGCTTTGGTAGTCGTGCAGGACGATGTTGGTGTCCAGCACAAAGATTTTGGACTTGGTTCTGGTCTTAGTCTTCACCTTCCAGTGTATTTAACAGAGATTCAAGGATTTGCGGAATGTCTACCTTCTGGGTGAGGCGGATGCCCTCGCGCCCGGGCACGGGATGGCCCAGGGGATAGTACACGACATCCTGGAGGATGAGTTCTGCGTCTACGTAATCATAGTCTATGTTGGCAATCTGGATCACGACGCCGGGCACCTCCGAGAAAAGCACGCGGACGGGCATTTCGTCGCCGTAGGCCTTGCAGATGTCGTGGATGCAGACATCGGCCCCGGTGATGGGCGCCATGGAACGGAGGGCCGTCAGGAGGCCGCCTTCGCCCACCGTGACGCCGGCCTTAACAATGCCGTCTTCCACCAGTTCCCGCACCACCTCATAGCAGTCCATGAAATAGTCTGCGTCCTGGATTTCCGGGGCCGTGGAAGGGCTGGTGCCCAGCGCCTGGGCCAGGGCCGACCCGCCCAGCCGGTAGTCGCAGGGGTCGAAGGGAATGTAGATGAGCCAGTCCGATGCTTCCGGGAACAGCCCGGCGGGAATTTTGCGGCGGCGGGAGATGCGGGGGTTCACCGTGCGGTAGGGAAGGTCCCTGAGGAGGCTTTCCTCTTCCGGGACATCCAGTTCTTCCTCCTCCGCCACCGTGGTGGCTTTGAACGAGACGGAAGGCTGGCCGCTCACCACGCTGTAGCGGTTGATTTTCACCCCCAGGGCGTCTATGTAATTGCAGGCATCCTCTACGGAAAAATAGAAAGACGCCGGCAGGCCGATTCCCTTGTCCGTCCACTTCCAGTCCGCCTTCAGGCTCAGGTCCGGCAGGCGGAAGTGCCCGCCCATCCAAATGGCGTCCACGAGCGCCTGGGCCACTTTCCCTACCGTATAAGGTCCGGCAAAGGGCAGCGGGAAATCCCGCTTTTCCAGCGCTTCGATGGCCGATGCATACGCCTCTGCCAGGTTTTCGTCGTAGGTTTGGTTGTCCGGTGCCGGGTCCGGGCTTTCGTCCGCCAGCGTAGGGGCGTCTCCGTCCGCTTCCAGCGGAGGGTCTGCCATACATTCCCGCAACATCTTCTCCGGAGTAAGCGTCATTTGCACCCCGTCGATGATGTAATTGCTGCTTAACAGGTCCGTTTTCCCCATATTCATACGCCAAATGTAGCGATAATTTTTGTAACTTTGTGCAGCATGGAAGAAAGTTTTACCGAATTAGGCTACCAGAAGCTGGTACAGGACATATTCCGCCGCTTTCCCTCCGTCCAGAAGGACGGCTTTACCGCCGGTGCATACAAACCCGGCCTGGAGCGGATGGAAGCCTTCGACCAGGCCCTGGGGAATCCCTCCCGCAAGTTCCGCAGCATCCATGTGGCCGGCACCAACGGCAAGGGTTCCGTGGCCAACATGCTGGCATCGGCCCTGAGCGCCTGCGGCCTCCGGACAGGGCTTTTCACCAGCCCGCACCTCATGGACTTCCGTGAGCGCATGGTCATCGCCGGCGGCACCAGCAAGGGCGAAGAGGCCCCTAAGGGAGCATCGGCAGCTTCACTCATCCCCAAGGAATACGTCTTCCAGTTCCTGAACCGCTGGATGCCCTGGATCATCCAGTACGGTCTTTCCTTTTTCGAGATCACTACTGCCTTGGCTTTCAAGTGGTTCGAAGACATGCAGGTAGACGTTGCCGTCATCGAGGTGGGGCTGGGCGGCCGCCTGGATTCCACCAACATCCTGGTGCCGGAGCTTTCCATCATCACCACCATCGGCCTGGACCACTGCGAGCTGCTTGGAAATACCCTCCCGCAGGTGGCCGCGGAAAAGGCCGGCATCTTCAAACGCGGCGTGCCGGCGCTGGTGGGGGAGACGCAGGCGGAAACCGCGCCCGTTTTCAAGGAAAAGGCCTGGATGTTCTGCCCGCTCACCTTCGCGGACGAGCAGTCTCCCACCCTGTGGAACCGCCACAGGGAAATCCTGAAAGAGATGGATCTCAGGGCCGATGTCCAGGAAAAGAACCTCCGTACGGTGCTCTGCGCCCTGGATATCCTGCGCGACGGCCCGCTGGGCCTGGCCCTGGGCCGGGGCCTCTTCGGCATGGCGCCGGACTGGGAAGACACCCTCGTCGACGGCATCGTCCATACGGCCGCCCGCATGGGGTTCCACGGCCGCTGGGAGCGCCTGTCCACCCAGCCTTACGTGCTGGCGGATATCGGCCACAATCCCCAGGCGCTGGACAACAATTTCCGACAGCTGGAAAAACTGGTGGCCCGGGGGGATTTCTCCTCCCTCATTATCGTATACGGCATCATGGCCGACAAAGACCTGGACGCCATCCTGCCGCTGATGCCCCGCAACGCCACCTACATCTTTACCACGCCCCAGACGCCCCGCGCCCTTCCGGCCGACGACATCCTGGAAAAATTCCGTGCCTTCAGCGAGGCCGCCGGCGACAATGCAAAAGCCCGTACCTTCGCCTTCTCCTCCGTGCGCCAGGCCGTCCAGATGGCCATTCAGCTGGCCCAGCGCCTGGGGGTGCAGCTCAGCCGCAGCGCATCGGCCGAAACTCCGGCCCCGCCGCTCATCTATATCGGCGGAAGCACTTTCGTGGTGGCCGAAGCCCTGCCGCTTTTCCGGCGCTGAGCCCGGAGGCACAGTAATTGAAATAGACAGAGTAATCAATGTCGCTTTGCCATGAAACGCATCCTCCTCTCTGCAGTGATGGCCCTCATTGCGGCCGTTCTGCCTGCCCAACACCAGATTGCTAAAGCCCAAACTATGAACGGATATCAACTTGCGTCGCTCTGGAAAGAGTACACGGCCGCTTCCAAGGCGGACCTCCCGAAGAAAGAAGCCGCTGCCCTGGAAAAAATCAAGGCCGAGGCTCTGGCAAAACACCTTCCGGTAGACTTCTACGACGCCGCCACGCTGTACGTGAACGTGGTGCAGCGGCGGGACTGGAAGCAGCACGATGCCCTTCGCAGCACCCTGGCCAAGGAAGTGGAGCAGTTCAATGAGCCCATTGTCACCTTCCTGTGGATGATGGAGTGGGACAGCGCCTCCAAGTCCCGGCTGCTGGACTATGTGAAAGCCCATCCGGATGGCTTCCAGGGCAATCATCCATCCCTGCACAAGGGTATTGACGGCATGCTGAACGGAGCGCTGCAGCACTTCGTGCAGACGGATAAGGAGTATGTGCTGTGGCGGCTGTATTCCCGCAATGACGACGTCTACAGCCTACTGAAGGCAGAACTGGGCGGAAGATATCCCGCGGACGGCATCCTGGAGTATATCAAGGCGTCCGACAAGTACTATTCCACGCGGGAGGAAGAATGCGCTGTGATGCAGGAGCTCATGGACCGCTACCAGGGTACAGCGCTGGGACTTTTCCCGGAGTCGGCGCTGCTGAGCCTGCGTTTCGACGCCCTGGACAGCCGCAAGGCCCCCGCCGGGGACTATGAAGCCCTGTATAAGGATTGTCGGGCATTTGAAAAGCGGCGCGCCGCCTTCAAGGGGGAGGAAGCCGTCCTGGCCAAAGCCTGCGAGCGGGTGGAAGGCCTTGTGGACAGGCTTACCCAGACGGGTCTGTCCCTGGACGCCAACCAGCAGGAAATTTGCCTGGTGTTCCAGAACCTGCCCGGGGCCGAAGTCAAGCTTCGGCAGGAAAAGAAAGTGCTCCAGACCTGGAAGGTGAAGAATACCGCCCGCAGTTTTTATCTGAGAGATACCGTGAAACTGGCCATGCCCGTGCTTCCGGACGGCAGTTATACCGTTGAGGCCGTCCAGGGAGACGATCTGGCCACCGACGAATTCGAGCAGTATACCCTCTCCATCGCCACCCGCACGGACAGCCGCGGCCGGTGCGTGTACGTGACCGACTATGAGACGGGCGTTCCGCTGCGCAGCTTTACCCTGCGCCTTTATAAAAACGGCAGGGAACTGGCCTCCTCCACCATGGCACAGGACGGGTTTACGCCCATTCCCCAGGCCTTCCTCCGGCACATGGACAAGTCCGACGCCACTTTCCGCGTGGTGGCGGAATCCGGCACGCGCAAAACCCGCCGTCTGGCCCTGCAGAGCAGTTTCAGGCCCTCCAACCATCACTACGACTACACCCGCTGCAACATTTACAAAGACCGGGGCGCCTACAATCCCGGCGACACGGTGAAGTTCAAGGTCATCGTGTATAAGGGAGACCCGGAATACAGCCTGGAAGTGGAGAGGGACAAGAAAGTGGAAGTGCGCCTGCACGACTCCGAAGACAATGTCCTGGAAACCCTGACGCTCACCACCAATGCGTGGGGCTCGGTTTCCGGCTCCTTCGTACTGCCTACGGGGCTCCGCAACGGCCGCTTCGAACTGGAAGTGGTGGGTATCGGGGCCGATTGGTTCCGCGTGGACGAATTCGTCCTGCCTTCCTTCGACCTCAGCTGGGACCGGCTGGACGACGTTTACTTCGTGGGCTCACAAGTGCCTGTGAGCGGAAAACTCATCAGTTATTCCGGTCACAAGCTCAGCGGTGCCCGCATCCACATCCAGGTAAAGCATTACGGCTCCACCATCCTTCAAGAGGATATCCCTGTGGCCGATGACAACACGTTCCGCTTTGCGTTCAAGGCCAAAGACACCGGCTACTATAGTATAGAAGCTGCCGTGACGGACGCCACCGGTGAGACGCTGGAATTCACTCAGGGGTACTACATCGGTGACGAACTCCAGATAGAGGCCACTGTCCCGGACAAGGCCGACGACAACCTGCTTCCGGCCGAAGAAAAGGATCGGGAACGGTATTGGATGCGCTCCACGCCGCGTTACACCATTGAAACCACCCTTTTGAAAATGAAACTACAAGCCCGGGACGAGGGCGGCAACCCCGTTCCGCTGCAGGTGCACTATGAAGTGCTGGACGGTGCCGGACTGGCCATTGCCAGCGGGGACACCCCCTCCGGAGAACTGTTCTCCGTGCAGCTTCCCGGCGCGGGCCTGTACCGCGTGAAAGCCCGGGTCCAGGCGCTCAACGCGGCCGGCGCCACTGTGAGCAAAGAGCAGATTTTCCGCATCTTCTGCATTCCTGAGGGGAGCCGTACGCTGTTCAAGGACGTGGCCCGCGTGTTCCTCGCCGGCCCCCTGACGGTCGCTTCCGGCGCCAATATATCGGCCCGGATGGGTACCACCGAGGGCGATGCCTGGGCCGTGGTCACCCTGTACGGGAAAGAGCGCCAGGTGCTGTATCACCAGATGCTGCACGTCTCCAATGACGCAGTGGCAGACATCTCCCTGCCGTACCTGGATTCCTATCCGGATGCCGTGCGCCTGCAGGTGTTCTATTTCATTCACGGAGACAGCGTGAAGTTCGACCGACAGTATCGGCGCGAAAAGGATAAATACACCCTGCCGCTGCAGTTCACCCGCTTTGTGGACAAGGCCTTCCCCGGCGTGGAATACAGCTTTGCCGTGAAAACGGCCGTGGGCGTCGAGGCCCTGGCTGCCGTCTGGGACAAGAGCATGGACGCCATCGCCACCAACGACTGGCCGCTGGTAAACACCCGCGACGTCAATGTGGAGAGCGTATACGTGAGTTCTGTCTGCGGCCACGTGGGAACTGGCAGTAACGACGATGTGGTGGCCTATGGCTACGGTGGAATACGGACCAAGGGCCTTGGGCGCGCCAGAAATAGTGCCGTGATGATGGACGTGGAAATGGCCGCCGCTCCCGCTCCCATGGAGGGAATGGACATGGAAGAGGCCGTGCCCTTCCAGTTGGCGGAATCCAAGCCGCAGTTCGGCGTGCTGGACGATGTCCAGGTGCGCGAGGAATTCTCGTCGGCCCTCACCTTCCAGCCGCATCTGTATCCGGCGGCCGACGGCACCGTGAACTTCAGTTTCCGCACCTCGGACAAACTGAGCACCTTCTATGTACGCGTGTATGCGCACGACGCGCTCATGCACAATGCCATCTGCGAGGGTGAAATGGTGGTGTCCCTGCCCGTGAAAGTATCTCTGCTGGAGCCCCGTTACCTGTACGCCGGAGACAGCTGGCAGGCCGCCGTCACCTTGTCCTCCATGGCCGATGAACCGGTTTCCGGCACCATCGCCCTCAAGGTAGGGGACACCGAGCAGCAGCTGCCCGTCACGGTAGGTCCCGGCGAGACGCTGGTGAGAAGCTTCACCGTAGCCGCTCCCGAGACGGCCGGCGAACTCACTGTCACCGCGGGCTTCAAGGCGGCCGATTTCTCCGACGCCGTCCGTGTGAAGATTCCCGTGAGTCCCGCCGCCCAGGTTCTCACCGAAGCCCATTCCGCCGTGCTCCGCGCCGGCATGGACCGCGAGGCCCTGCTGCAGGAACTCCGCGCCCGTTTTGTGAACGTGCCTGGCGGAAAGGCCTCCCTGAAGGAAATTACCATCCTGGACATGGTTCGCGAGGCCATTCCCGCCCACGTGGAGCCCTCCGGCGCCGACGTTCTGTCGCTCTCCGAGGCCTGGTACATCCGCCTGATGGCGGATCGCCTGAACGGCGCCGAATCCGATGCGGAGGAAGATGCTCCTGCGGTCGCTGATAAGAAGGCCGATGCTCCCTTAGGAGCCTCTTCCTCTGATAGCGTCTCTGATGCGGAGCTTTTGGAGAAGGTCATGGCCTGCAGGAATGCCGACGGCGGCTTCGGCTGGTTCGAAGGCATGAATTCCAGCCCCGTGATTACGGCGGTGATGCTGGAGCGCTTTGCCAAGTTGCGGGATCGTGGATTCGCGGTGCCGGATGTGGTATCGGCCGTGACGTTCCTGGATAAGGTGCAGTTCGGCGACGTGCCGCCCGTGTGGCGCGGCGGCCTGTCTGACGACCAGTATGTATACGTGCGTTCCATGTACTCCGAGGTGCCGTTCCAGGTGTCGCCCAACACGCAGGGCGGCAAGAAGCGCCTGGCGGAATTCAAGAAGAGCGTAAAGGCCAACCTGACGCCTTCCAAGGCCGATGGCCGCGGCCTCAAGGGCCAGATTCTGGCCAAGGCCCGCCGGCTGCTCACCCTCCGCAACCTGAACGGGCGCGAGGGCGGCATCGCCCTGGCCAAGGCCTGGGGCATCACGCTTGGGACATCGGCCAAACTGTCGGCCTCCATCAAGGCCGATGTGGCCTCCCTGCTGGAGTATGCCGTAGAGCACCGCGACGGCGGCTGGTACTACCCCAACGCCGTCATGCCGTGGCGCGGCCTGCTGGAGAGCGAGGCCTATGCCCACGCCCTGCTTTGCGACCTCATGAAGGTGGAGGCTTCTGGCGGGGCCGTCGGGAACGCCCCTTCGGTCGCTGATAAGAAGGCCGATGCTCCTTCAGGGGCGTCCCCGTCGGCCAGTAATAAGAAGGCCGATGCTCCCTCAGGGGCGTCCCCGTCGGCCGCCGAAGTGGCCGATGGCGTGCGCCTGTGGCTGATGCTCCAGAAGGAAACGCAGAAGTGGGATGCCGAGCCTGCGTTCATCGACGCCATTACCGCCATCCTGGATGGCTCCGAGGCCGTCCTGAACACCCGGGTGCTGGCACTTTCCGCCACGTTCGAGGCCCCGTTCAAGGACATCAAGGCCAGCGGGAACGGGTTCACCATCGGCAGGACCTTCTTCCGTGACGGCGTGGAGATCAAGCCCGGAGACCCGGTGAAGGTGGGCGACAAGATCCAGATCCGCTATAGCGTCTGGAACGCCGAGAACCGCTCCTTCGTGAAGGTGTCCGCCGGCCGAGAGGCTTCCCTGAGCCCCGTCCAGCAGTTGTCCGGCCACGTGGGCTACGGCTTCATCCGCCCGCTGCGGTCCGGCTTTATCTGGGGCTTCTACCCCCAGGGCTACCGCAATGTGAAGGCCGCCTGCACGGAGTACTACTTCGACAGCTATCCGGAGGAGAAATCCGAGCTCTCCGAGGAGTTCTTCGTGGTCCGCTCCGGTGCCTTCGTGGCCCCTGTCGTCACCATCGAGTCGCTGTACGCCTCCCACTACCGTGCCAACGCCGCCTATCACGGTATCCTCACCTCCACGGCCGACTAACGGGCTTTGGCGCCTGGCCTGCCTGGTCCCGTAGACTGCACGGCCCGTGGCCTGCCTGCGCCAAATGCCTTTCGGCATCGGCATGGTTTATAATTGGCTGATAATCAGCGAGTTGTTGATTTTTATCGGAGCAAATAGCGCCGATAAAAATCTATAAGTGCCTGATATAGATGCATTTACGTATCATGAAAAAAGCGCCGGCGGAAAACCGCTGGCGCTTTTTTGTGTGGGCGGTACTGGATTCGAACCAGTGACCCCCTGCTTGTAAGGCAGGTGCTCTGAACCAACTGAGCTAACCGCCCGAAAGGGAATGCAAAGGTAGTAAGAATTCCCGAAATTCCAAATTTTTTGTGCCTAAATGTGCCCGCCGCCTTCGGCTTCCAGTTCCTTGTCCACTTTGTTCTTTTCTGCCATCAGCAGGTCCAGGAGCCAGTCTTTCTGTTCATCTACAAGGCCCAGGTCGCGGCAGGCACTCTCGTAACGGGCCAGGACGGCTTCCTGGTAGCGGTGATAGCGCATGGACTTGAGGATTTCCTCTTCTATGGTTTCGTGTTCAATCTCGTAGCTGTCTTTGTAGTACTGTTTGTACACTTTCTCCGAACTGTAACGGAGGCAAAAGTAAAACAGCCCCGTTGCCAGGATTACGATTCCCAAAATGCCTACGACAAGGGGGACTTTCTGGATAAGGCCCAGCAGCCCCAGCGTAGACCCGGCAAGGAACATGACAAGGGCAGCGAGTTCGGCGCGATGCCGTTTAACTATTGAGGAAATCTTCATAATCGGGGAGCACGTTGGTGGTGCGGTTTTGTAAAATCTTTATCTTGAAATCGTTCTCGGACTCTTTGGAATCCATGGCTTTCTGGAAGGCTCGGCGGGCTGCAAGGGCCTCGTTGTTCTTGCGCCGCATATCGTCCAGATTTTCCCTTAACTGCCACTGTTGCACCAGGATGGAAGCGAATGCTATGGCAAACATCACCAGGAAACCCAGAAGGATGGTGAGCTGATTCTGGGACTTCAGCCGCTGGGCCTCTTCCCGCAGCTGGGCATTGTTCATTTCGGCATCCAGGATGGCCAAGTCTTCATTCTGCACCTTGATATAGACGGAGTCTTTGTCGTGCATCAGCCGCTCCAGTCTGTCATAGGCCTGGTCGAAGGCCCCCATGTCGGCATAAATCCCGTGGATTTGCTTGTTGCGCGAGAGGCGGGAATCCAGGGAATCGGCCATGGAGAGCGCCTGCTGGAACAGCCGCTTGGAGCGAAGGAAAGTGACATCCAGGCCGAAGCGGGTATTGGGATCCATCTGCAGCGTGTACAGCGGATCCTCTGAGATGGCCTGATAGCACTTCCAGAAATGCTCCATCCGGCCCTGTGCATAGGCCAACTGTGCCTCTGTGAACAGGACTTTCAGGCGGAGGGAGGGGAAGAAAGACAGGTATTGCCGGGCCTTGTCCAGGTAATCCTGCGCCTGGATAAACTGCTCCATCTTCACGTTTTCCTGGGCCAGCAGGATGTACAGGTTGGGAAGGTCCTGCTCTGCCCGGGCGTCGCGGCTCAGATGGGCGGCCTTTTCCAGGTTCTGAATGGCCAGAAAGGAGTTGTCGCGGTAGCTTTGAATGAGCCCCAGAATGCGGTAGGAGTACATTTTTCCCACCGGTTTTTTCTCGGCCGATGCCAGTCTTTCCATGGCCCTGGCCTCCAGCATGGCCTCCGAGATGCGGTCCAGTTCTACCAGGAATTCACAGTACTCGTGCAGGGTGGAAAAATAGAACTCCCGGAGGTCCTTCCTGTCGGAGAGCAACTCTTTGATTTCCGCCACGCACGCATCCATGCGCCCGTATTCTCCCAGGTGATAGCGGACGGGCATTTCCAGCGACAGCGCCAGGCACTTGTAGCGGAAATTCCCCTGGGCGACGCCGGCCTGGTACAGGGAATCGGCCAGGAACAGATTCTCCGGATTGAACTCCTGCATGCGCCCGTAAGCGTAACGCAGGAAGGTTTTCTGGTCTACCCGGAGGCGGTTCACAATCTGCCCCGGGGCGGCCAGGCACAGAAGTGCGGCCAATGCCGATATAAGAATCTTTTTCAAAGTGGCTTACTGGGAAGGAGGCGTTGTGGGGAGGAGGAAAATGAAGCGTGCGCCGCCGGCCGTGTAGGAGGGATCTACATAGATTTTGGCGCCCATGAGGGTGGCGATTTCGCGGCAGATACTCAGGCCGAGGCCCGTTCCCTGCGCGTATTCATTGAGCTTGGTGAAGCGCTCGAAAATCCTTTCCACATCTTCCGGCGGAATGCCCGTACCAGTGTCGGTTACGGCGTAGGTAAGATAACCGGGATTGGAAGCAAGGGAGCTGGAAACCACGATGGAGCCCTGTGCAGTGTGCTTGCAGGCGTTGGTAATGAGGTTGATCAGGATTTGCTGCACGCGGCGGGGGTCCGTGGTGAAAGTGAAGGGCTCTTTCTCCTCCGGGACATAGGTAAGGGTGACACCGGGCTGCAGCCGGTGCTCCGAGCTGGAGATGGCCGCCAGGGCCATGGCGTCTTTTTCTCCGGAATCGTAGGAGATGCTGTATTTCCCGCTGTCCATGTCCGACGCATTGAGAATGTCGTCCAGCAGCATGGTGAGCATATGGGTGTTGTTCACGATGTGGGAGGAGAACTCGTCCTTCTCTTCTGGTGCGAGGGCTCCGTCCGGGAGGGACAGCAGCTGGGAGAAGCCTACGATGGCGTTCAGGGGCGTACGTACCTCGTGGCTCATATTCTGGATAAAGCGCGTCTTGGCTTCATCGGCCAGCTTTACCTTCCGGTTGGCTTCCAGGAGCTCCTCGTTGTGACGGCCGAGCGCCCGCATATGCACGACGAGGAAGGAGATGATGGCCACCAGGATGGCGATGGCCAGCAGGAGCACCAGGCGGTTGATGTTGGCCATTTCCTCTTTCTTGCTGGCCAGTTCTTCCTGCAGGGCGACATTCCGGAGACGGGAATCCATCTCGGCTATCCTGGAGCGGTTGGACTGGGCAATCTGCCGTTCGAATTTCGCGACAATCAGCCGTTCAATCTCAAAGCCCTGCTCCTTGTAGTCGTATTGTTCGGCCACATTGGCAATGTACTTGATTTCCCTGGTCCGCGCTACGGAAAGCTTGCTGATGGAACTGGCGTCGAACTTTCCGTCCATGATGGAGTCCAGGGTTTTGAGCACCAGTTCCGCCGTGGGGCTGATGCTGATAAGCTGCGGATCCCTCAGGCAGTAATCCCTGTACCGATGGAAATCCTGCCTGCGTTTCTCGTAGGCGGCTATCTTGGCCAGGTGGTAGGCGCAGCGCAGGCTGTCCAGATGGGTGATGGCGCTATTGACGGCTTTGTCTACGTTGATTTTAACGGAGTCTGCGCCAATCACATAGGTGTCTGACAGGTCGCAGTACATCCGGGATGCGCTCTGGCGCTTTACCACTGGGTCTTTGGACTCTTCGTAGATCTGGAGACCCTTCAGGATATAATGCTTGGCATTGATATAGTCTCCCTGGGCCACATACAGTGCCACCATGTAACGCTGGCTCATCCAGATACCGTAGGTGTCTTCCCTTTGCTGGGCCGTCATCTGCAGCTCCTGCAGCAGCTCCATGGTGCGGAGCGTCTTGTCGTGGTTGTAGAAATAATTCTGGAGAATCTCGTAGGAATAATAGAAGTACTGCGGGTAGCCGTTTCTGTCGGCGGCCGCCTTGGTTTCTTCCTGCAAGGCCAGCATGGCGGCATCCTGCTCGTCGGTGGTGACGGTATGGTTGGGAATATGCCGACTGGCGTCCTTCAGGCGCTCTACATAATATAAGGTCTCGGATTTTTTGTCTTCATAGAGCAGAGCGCGCTGGAGCAAGGCCTCGTTCACCTCCTGGAATCCTTCTTTCCCCACCATCTTATCGGCCTGCATGAAATAGGCATAGCAGGAGTCGTGCAGCTGGTAAGGGTTGTTTTGGGCAAAGGAAAGGGAGGCCGTTCCCAGAACGGCCGTTAACCAGGCTGTGAGGCGGAGGTGTCTCACTTCTGTTTGCTTTCCACGATGGACATCTGCGTTACCACGCAAGTAAGCAGCTTCTCCATGATGATGGGCTTGGTAATGAATTCGTTGGCGCCCTCGTTAAAGCCTTTGACAATGTCCTCGTTGGAGTTCAGGGCGCTCAGGATGACAATCTGGATGTCGGCAGTGGCCGGGTTGGCCCTTAAGCGGCGGATGACTTCGAATCCGTCGATGCCCGGCATCATCAGATCCAGCAACATCAGGTCCGGTTTTTCCTGGGCAACGGCATCCAGCGCAGCCTGGCCGTTGGCGGCCGTGCGCAGCTTGAAATTGAAACGGGAGAGCATTTTCTGGACCAGGAGCAGGTTCAGCGGGATATCGTCCACTGCCAGTACGTTGTACTTGGAATAGTCGTGGTCTTGTGCGTAAAGAGGAACCATATATCAGTTTACAATGTTTTCTTGGCTACCCAAACCTTTGGGGTGTACCCGGTAATGCGCTTGAAGGTGGTATTGAAGGACGGAGCGCTTACGAAACCGCAGGCTTTGGCTATCTCTTCCTGCGTAAAGTCCTCGTGCAGTGGAATGAACTGCTCTGCGTAGTCTATCCTGAGGATATTCAGCAGTTCCGGGAAACCCAGGTTATAGGTTTTGTTCACCATCTTGGAGATGTAGGTCTTGTTGGTGTGCAGGCGGTCTGCCACGTCTGCCAGGGTAAGGCCGGGCATCAGGAAAGCCTGCTCGTCTATCATCAGGTGCTGGAAGCGCGATACCAGGCTTCCATCGTCCCAGGATTTGCTCACGGCGTTGAAGATGGCCGATGCCAACTGGGGCGCCCCCGGTACTTTGGTGCTGGCGTGCAGGGTGTCGATGTCGCCCTGCGTGCCCAGTTTGGCCAGTACCTTGGACAGGGACGGGGCATCCAGTTCACCGGCCATGTCCAAAATCATCTGCTGGATGACTTCGTTCTTGTCTACGGAAGAATAATTGTAACGGAAGGCGGAATAGGCCTCTTCCCGGCTGACGTCCATCTTGGAGCTGAACAGGGCCCAGAACGACGCCCAGGCCACATTGACGCCAAAGATGGCCGATAAAATGGCGGGCACCCAGTCTGCAGTTGCGTAGGGAACGATTTCCTGCAGGGCGCTCTTGAGGACCACGACGGTGGCCGACAGGGCGATGATAATGATCTGGAGCTCCAGCACCCGGACGCGGCCTTTGTGACGGAAATAATCCCGCAGCACCTTCAGGCTCAGATTCTCGGAAATCCAGTTATAGATGCACAGTCCGTAGAAGAACAGCAGTTCCGAAAGGAGCGCGATACGGTAGAATTCCACCGAGCACAGATAGTAAATGCGCTCCAGGCTGGAAGGAAACAGCAGCGGGTCCCGGTGACCATATTTATATAGATTGGTCAGAAACAGGTTGGTACGCTCCAGCCCCATCATGTTGGTAAGGATGAAGCTGCAGCAGAACAGACTGGCCGGGATGATGATCCACAGCATGTACTGCGGCTTGTGCACATAGCCGGGTTTCAGGTGAATCAGGTACATGGCCGCTACCGGCAGCAGGGAAAGGGCGCACAGCTGCATCAGGAGCACCGACAGGGCATACTGTCCATAAACCTTGCCGATGATGTCGTCTGCGATGCAGGTGAGCAGCGCAATGACCAGCAGCCACATGAAATTGCGATGTGTGCGCGGGCGTTTGGCCAGCAGGGCATGATAAATGATGCCGGAGATGCACATCACCGCGGGCATGAGGAATATGGGGGACAGGGCGTTATTCATCTTGCCAGGTTTTCGGGGGTAAAGGTAGGGCAAGATTTTTACTCGTGCAATTATAATTTAGACAATAATTGATAATAATTGTGCATTTGTTAAATTTTGTTTTTGAAACGTATAATATTGGCCCTATAAGCCTGTATTTGATTGAATTTCGGGCCTTCATGACGGGCTTTTCCGGCGGCTTTTCTCTTTAAGAATTCAAAATTTTTAACAGATTATTTTGATTTGAAAAATATTATGCATACCTTTGTGTCGGGGCGTTCCCCGCATGTCATTTTTTTACGAAATATGAAAGCACAGTCCTTTTTTTGTTTGGCCCTCTTAATCCTTTCAGGTGTCACCTCCTGTTCTCAGAAGGAGGACCTTCCTTCGCAGCGCAATGACAATGACCAGCGGAAAATGGGCTTCGACATCACTGTAACACGTGAAGGAAAGGCTGTCCAGGCCAAGTCCATTGCCGGCAGGGCCGCTACCAAGGGCAATGTCTCCGAGGAAGAGAAATTGGCCACCATGAACGCGGACATTCCCTTCGGTCTGGTGGGCATAGACCTGGAAACCAATACCCTCTTAATCGACAACAAGTCCGTTTTCAACCACGGTTCCGGCTACACCGGTCTGCTGGATGGGGGGCTTTGGGAGCTTCCTGCTACGGTGGCGTTCAGTGCGTATTACCCTTATGTACACAATGTGGAGTATGACGACGAACTCACATCCTACTCCATTCCTTTTACCGGCAATGAAACCCAGGCCGGTCCGTTGGTGTCCAAGACAGTGGAACGCGCCATCAACCAGCTCAATATGCTCCCGTTGGAGTTCCGGCACATTACCAACGACATCGGCTATAAGATCTGCGACGTCACCACGGATTCCCAGCTGCAGGGGCTCATCCACCTGCGTAAGCTCACCGCCACCAACGTGGCGTCGGCCGGTATCTTCGTGAACGATATCACGCTCAGTCGCGGCATCTGGCATCGGCAGGGTTATTACCGGGATATTGTCCTGTTCGAGGGAGACGCCGTGCTGGGCGTGGGCTCCCAGAACGAGAAATTCGTGGGCGCAGACTCCCTGACGGACCGGATGGCAGACAGCAACCGTTATTATTCCATTCCGGACGAGATAGAAGTGGGCAAGCAGTGCGTAGAGCTTCTCTACGATGTAGATGCCTTCACGGTGGGCGGTTTTACCTATCCGGCCATGAAAAACCAGGTTGCCCGCTACATGCTGTATGGCGTACTGCCGGACAACCTGTTCGAATACGGGAAACAGTACACCTTCCACCTGGGACTGGACACCGGCAAACTTTACAGTCAAATCGCGTTTTCCGCCAGTGTTAGTGATTGGGAAACCAAGATCTACGAGAACAATGACGAATTCTGATGCTGTATAACCTGGTCATCTTCCTGCCCGCGTTCACCTGCCTGTTCTGGGCCATTTTGCATGGCTTTCTGGCATCCAGGACGGGCACTTTTTTCCTGGTTCTTATACTCCTTTTCTTTCTGGGCGGCTTCCTTTTTACGGACGCCTGTTATACTGCAGAGGGGCTTTCCCTGCATGCACAGTCCCGTGTGGCCATCCTGGAAATGGGCACGGCGCCCTGTGTCATCCCCTTTCTCTGGCTGTATCTGGACAAACAGCGTAAAGACAGCGTGTACGATCCTCTCTGGATGGCCTGGCTCATTTTCCCGGCCGCCCTTCTCGCGGCCAGCATTCTCCTGAACTTTGTGTCGGGAGATGCAGTGCTGGAAGAATTCCTGCAGCGCCTGAACACGGAAGGCCCTGCCGCCGCCGCTTCTTATATAGGCAAGCCCGTGTATTCCTACTATATCTGGACAGAATGGGTTTTCCGGGGTTCACTGCTGTTGGAGTTCCTGATATTTCTGGTCTATTTTATCCGCGTGGCGGCCAAAGCCGGATGGAAATTCCTTGCCGTCCGGGCGTTTTTTGTCAAGGGAGGCCGAATCCAGGTGGCGCATGTACAGTTTGCCCTGTCATGCTTCTTCCTTTTTCCGCTGCTGATAAAAGTATCTTTTTTCAAGTCTTATCTGAACCTGCATCCCTGGATTCCTCTCCTGGAAAGTGTGCTGGTCTTTGTGTTCCTGTTCCTGTTTGCCTTTATAGCCCTGTTCAGTGCCCGTGAAACCATTTCGCTGGAAGAAATCCTTAGCGTCATGCGTTACAACTATAACCGGGAAACCAAGGCCAATGTCGTGGGGCGCCAGATGGAAGACTTGCTCTCTGAGGCGGAAGAAGACACCCTGGAAAGCCTCAAACCCAAGGTGAGCGGTGTTTCCGGCAACCAGGATGGAAAAGTAGCTAAAGCCATTCTGTCGGCCATGACCACATCCTGGGACGAAAAAAGCCTGCTGGCGCGTTTCCAACGGCTTATCGTGGAAGAAAAATTGTTCCTGGTACCCGGCCTCAGCCTGGATGAAGTCTCAGAGAAACTGCATACCAACCGCACCTATATTTCCAAACTGGTAAACACCTCCTACGAGATGGGATTCCCGGAATTCCTGAATCAGCTAAGGATAGATTATGCAGAGGAATTCCTGCTTTCCCATCCGGAAATGAGCCAGGCCGATGTAGCCAAGGCCTGCGGCTTCCTCAGTGCTTCGTCTTTCAATGTGGCCTTCAAGCGTATTACCGGCATGACCCCGCGTATGTGGATGGCCAGCCATGTGCGTAATTAGGACGGCCGTTTGAAGGGGGGGATGCCTCTTTTTTTTTGCATTTTTCAAAAATCGTACATAAATTTGTACAAAATTTTGAACGATGCAAGTAACTACCATTTCGAGTTTTCGGGCCAATATTAAGCAGTACTACGACAATGTGCTCCTCACAGAGGAGCCTCTCATCATTACCAAGGGAGAGACAGGAGCTGTACTCATCCCGCTTCCGGAATACAATGCCATGCAGCGCCGGCTGGAAATCCTTAGTAACAGCTCCGTAATGAAGGATATCCGGGAAGGTATCCTTCAGATGGCTGCGGGGCAAATGATAGAGGTAACGGACATTGACGCGCTATGAAACTGTACCTGAGCCCCAAAGCCCAATACCAGTATCAGTGTCTGAAAGGCCGGAGTGTGCCGTATGCAGAGCAGGTAAAGTCACTTCTGAAGGATATTCAGGCGCATCCGCTCTCCGGCCTCGGATCTCCTGCCCCGGTAAATCCCTCCATTCCCAATTACTGGGAACGCCGCTTCAATGGAAGCGGTATGCTGCTGTATTGTTATGAGGAAGGGGAAGATTTTGTAGTGGTCATCTCTGTCATCAACGATCTTCTGCCTTCCCATGAAGAATTGCCGGTAAAGCTACAGGCATATTCAAAACAGGATTATGCTGCAGTCATCAGGTTGATGGAAGCCAACCGGCACCATGGAGACGATCCCAAAGTGGGAATATTCTGGTATAATGTAGCCTGGAAAGAGCTCTTTGGAGTGGTTTCCCATCCAGTAAGGGACTATACAAGAGCCAACGCCTCCGATGGACGTATTACCTGTTCGGAGATGCATGAAGATATCTGGCGCAAAGAGTATAACCGACAAAGATTCCACGGAGATGGGAAAGGCCCTTTTATTGGAGCCTATGAAAATAAGCCCCGTGGAAGGGTCTTTTATCTACCGGATCAAGATAGGTTTGAGATTGCCGTAGGTCAGTGGTTTAATGATTACCCGGAGGCGAAGCAACTGATAATGGAGGAGTTCAACCTTCCTGAAGAAAAGACGGTGGTTAAGTACGCCGTCCATTGGGATATCGGCCAAAAGTGGATGTAGCCGTTTTTCTTAAACGACTGAATTACTGTTATTTACGAATTTTCCTCCCGGCAAAACTGCCGGGAGGAAAATTCGTAAAAGTCTTATAATCAAAGACTTGGCAGAAACGCTACGGCAAGGCTTGATACCTTAGTACTGCACCCGCTCCTTGATTTCCACATTCCGGATTTCCCAGGTGCCGGCTCGGCCGGGATTCTCCTTGTCTATAACCATGACGGGATATCCGGTATTCTCCGTAGTCTCCGTAGTCAGGATGCGTTCGGTCCCTCCTTCTCCACCGTTATCCACAGCATAATACAGCGGATGGCCTTCCGCGTCCTCTTTTTGGACTTCGGTACCGCCTACGCTCGTGTAGTCGAAGAGCAGACGGAAGTGTTCGGTCAGATAGTCTGCCGGAATGTCTACGGAAGTACGTACAAAGACCCAGTTGTAACCGTCCGGATAGTGCTTGATGGTAGCGTCTGCCCAGTTGGCACCGCCGTCCTTGGAGATCATCACTTTAACGTCATTCCTCATATGGGTTCCGGCCTCTTGCATGTCGGAGAACGTTACGGAGTTGTAGAAGTATTCGCCGGTGTGCTCGAAAATGAGCGTTGCACCTGCCGAGGACGAAAGATCAATCTCCTTGGAAATCAATTGTGCATGGGACGCAAGACTCTTGTTGTGATAGTCCGTAACAGTCTTTGCATTTTCCGGATCCCATCGGCTGGTGGGAGCTTCGACAGAACCGTATGCCGATGCGGCAGCTCCGTTACCGGAGTTTTGCTGCTTGTTATAGTAGGCATACCATACACCGCGCGGCTCGTAGCTGTTGCCGGCATTGTATGTAGTGTAGGTGTCAAAGTCTTCGTGACGGTCAACGCCTTGGACGGTCACCGTTTCGGTGTATGTATAGTCTCCCAGCGTCGGACCCAGGAAGGTTTCGCTGTGATAGACCGTACCCGGTTCCGGATGATTGGCCACCACCTGGATGTCAAACGAGATGGACTGGCTTGTGGCGGCGCAGTCTCCGCCGGAAGCCGATGCGGTAGCGGTGACACGGACCGTTCCGGCCGTGGTGCCTCGCAGCTGTACATATCCGTCAGAATCTGCCGTAGATTCGTTCAAAACGGCTACCGCTCCTCCATCGCTGCTAGCAGTCGAATAAGTGAATGTCACCGTTCCGGTATAGCCGTCCTTTGTGCTTGCAACGGCCAGCGGTCCCTGCACGATCTGGTCGACGCGGATAACGTGCGGCGGCTCGTAGTCCCACTGGACGGACAGTTCGCTCGGGGTGCCGCTTGTTACGTTGACGGTATAGGAATCCGAGGCCGATGCATAGGCGCCCGTAGCGGCAACGGAGGCCGTGACCGTGGCGGTGCCGGCTGCGACAGCCGTGACCAGGCCCGTCGTCGGATTCACCGTTACAACGCCCGAGGGAGAAACAGAATAGGTAATGGCACCACTGGAAGTGGTTGTGGCCTTTACTGTTGCGCTGCCTCCCACGGCAAGCTGCAGCCCCTTGAACGGGAATTTCACCTCCGGAGTGATAAAGTCGTTGGTGAAGGTATCCTTGTTGATATAGTCATTCTCCACATCGTCGAAGACAACGAAGTAGGGAGCGTCTTCTGTCGGGAACACCCAGACCGTAGTGGCGCTGTTGGCCTGAAGAGTCCGGAATTGACATACGAAGGTCTTGTTACCTTCGGAATCGGTTGCCGCCCGGTTGTACTCATTCCAGGTCACAGTCCGGCGGAAGTAATACCCGCGGTTGGACGTATTGCCCGGAATATGGGAATAACCGTACGCCGCCACAAGAGCCTTGTCCTTGTCCGCTGCCGGGAGAGCCTTGGGATAAAGTGTATTATTCTCTTGTTCCACATAGAAAACCAGCGGGAACCGATGCTCCGTCAGACCGGCGGGGATGGTGAAGCGGACATTGAAGTCCGTATCTTCCGTCTTGGCCACGATATCGTCGGCATCCACCTTAAGCGCGAAAGGATGACGGAGAGTCAGGGTGAGCACACGCGAAAGCCCGTCGTTGTTTTTGATAACGAGATCCTGCTTGTAAACATCGCCTTTCTTGAGCGAGGAGAGGTCGGTCAGCCTTACCGTAACCTTGCGCCAATCCTCCCACGTGGCCGAAGTTTCGTCTGCATCAGAAATGACGATGTCCGGCCGCAGGGTTTCCACCTCTTCTACCACTACCGAATTCCGCTTCACAACCCAGTTGCCGTCCGAGGGATCGCGCGGCTTGATGGTCACATCGCCGTTGGCGGGAGTGCTGCCGCTCAGGTTCTTGTAGTAAAAAACGAATTCCGTTCCGCCGGTGATGAGCGCATCCGTAGTACTCACAAACAGATGGCTGTCGCCGGAAGAGATGTTGGTCAGTTCCTGTGCCAGGGTGGAGCCATGGAAGTTATTCAGGGCGATGCTGTGCACGGCTTCATAAACCGTATTCTTGCCCGGCCCGGTGACCTTAGAAATCGTGAATACGTATTGGAAGTTGCGAAGGATGTCGTAATACTCCGTAATCCCAAATTCTTCGTTATTGAAAACGAAGTCTGCCTTATAGTAGTAGGTCCCGGAGCCATACTGGGCCTTCATGATGATAAAAGGATTACGCTTGGGACGGTAAGAGCATTCATACAGGTAGTCCGCGCCGCTTGGCGAAATCCAGAGAGATTCCATTCCGGCCGAAGAGGACTCATTGTAATAAGACGTCAGGGCGTCGTACTCAAAATCGGCTGGCATGTACCCGTGATATCCTTTGCTTTCGGTGAGCCAGGTATAGGGGTTGGCCTGTCCGGAGGCCGATGCATAATCTGCGAAACGGTCGTATTTGATGCGGATCAAGTCTCCGGTAATATAGTCGTCGGCGTTGTTGTTGAAGGGGGCGACAGTGCCTTTGCTGGGCGCGTCGAATACCTTGAATCCCAGCAACGTGAAGTTGGGAATGCCGCCATCGGGCAGTTTTACCAGCACCTTGGCAAAATTGCGGATCATCTGGATGTTGCTGAAATGGGTGTTGCGGGTAATGGTGTTCACATACATGCGGCCCCAGTAGGCTACATTGGTGTTTTCCGTTACCAGATCGTGGACGAAAGAGGCTTCGTCCACCCTCGCGAAGTCCCCATTGATGGCACGTTCCAGACCGTCGTCGGCTGCACTGAGGGCAATGAACTGGATGTAGCAGTCCCGCTGTGCTTCTCCGGTGAGCTGCACGTGGAAGGGATAGCCGCTTACGCCGGGATCGTAGGTGAATGTGGGGTCCGTATCAGCCTCGGACGGGCCAGGACGGGCAGCGGCCACCTCACGGAGGATGTCGCTGTCGTCGAAGACGGCAACATAGAGTTTGGCGATGGTTACGTCACCTACCTCGCCGAAGGCCTTGGTGGCCCAGCCGGTTTCCCCTTCGGGAAGGTCCAGCGAGCCGCTGATGAACACTTTCCCGTCTACGGGGCCGTTGTCAGGCTCTTCGATTTCCTCCCTGATGCAGGAAACGAGCGTCAGGGCCAGGAGCAGGAAAGCGTATCGTAAATATCCTAGTGTGTTCGTCATATCCCAAGAGGCAGTTATAGCATCGGAGTGAATTTGTAGGAATTATCCCCAAGCGGGGGCGTATCGCCCCAGTACCAGGCGTCGTAGACACAACGGCATGCGCCGTCAGAGTAATTCGTCGTGTTTTTAATAATTTTACCCTGATTATAATAGTAGCCGCTTGCCGCCCAGTAGCACGCGCTTGCGTCAGTGGTGTTAAAGAGAACTGGGATAGTTTCGTCCGCCTGTCTGGAAATAATAAACATAATCTCCGCTTCTGTCGGCAGTCTCCACCGGCCGGCCGGATATCCGCCTTCCTGGTAAGTGGCACACTTCTTTTTGGCTTCCTCAAATGAGAGTCCGAAACCATCTGCACCATATTGGGAAGCATGGGCGGAATTAACTAGATAGTAGGGGGCAATGATATTGTTTTTACTATGGTCCGTCTGCCCGATTTTTATCTGGTTTGCCATTTCGCCCCAGGCTGCTGTGGTAATTGCATACCGCCTGACCTCCGTGTAAGGTGTAGTATAAGCACCCATCCCGGTAAGGTAATCCACCAATTTGGGCGTTCCGGTAAAATCGTTATCAACCCTGGGGTCGCCAATGCGATACTTCGGGTTTGTGGCGGTTGTCGATGCGCCCTCCACGACATTGACCGAATAACTGTCGTTGTTTTCATGGAAAGAGGACAAATGGACGGCCGTCAGTTTATTCATCGTCAGATTCGCCCCGGTAGGAGTACTATACATATTTCCATAGGGGGTGTATACCATGTAAGAACTTTCTCCATTTTGGAGATCACGGTTCTGTTCCATACGATTCCTTGTACCTACAAAGCCATATCCCGCGGCAGGCGTCGTATAGTTAGCCCCCCTATAATAAGAAGCGCTTCTGTAATAGCCTGTCCATCCAGCAGCCGTGTGTGCGTAGGCGTTGGCAAAAGGAGCCGGCGCAACAAGCCTGAAATAGCCGTCTACAAAAGCATTTCCACCGTCCTTCGTATCAATATAGATAGGCGGTCGCTGCGTGAGTTTGATGGTCTCCGTTTTCCCATCGGCGTTTTGGATAACGGCCTCTATGTCCCAGGCTACGTACATGTCGCTCAGGGAATGCTCAATCTTCAGGTACGAATTGCCGTCGTCGTCCCATTCATTCCAGCTTGTGGTAATGCCCAGGGCGCTGATGGCGTCGTCCGATGTGGCCGTGTAGGTTTCCATGTCAGTTCCTGCGGCAGTCCTTCGGATATACTGTACCTTGGTAATTTTGCTGCGGGATACACCCGTTTCTACCAGCGGGGAGGACGAGATATAGTAATAGCGGGCCGTCGTCTCATTGTCGATGGTCTGCTCCGGCTCATCTACCACCAGATACTGGTAGGTATGAAGGTCTGCCGGAATGTCTCCCTGTCCGCCGGCGCTGATGGAGAAATTAATCCAGTTCATTACCGAATAAGAGCACTCGTTTACCCAGACGGGATCTTCCTCCTCCCGGGCCCCCAGAGTGTTAATGTTCACAAGGATGCGATAGTAGTGGTTGCCTTCTATCTGTGTATCGTCCAGGGTGGGGCTCAAACGGTAGGTCCTGTACTCCACATTCTGTCCGCCTGCCTTGATACGCCAGGGGATGCGGATGCGGATTTCGGGAACCTTGGCACCGGAACCGGAAAAATCCAGCGGGTAGGTATAGAAGGGAATATGGCTGTAGATATAGTCTGTCTTGCCCGTTATCCGGTTTTCTTCCGGCAGTTCCGTCAGGAGTCGTTCGGCCGTGGTGAAGTAGTCGGCATCCTGCAGGGTATAGTTTCCGTCTACGGCGCCGCGCTTGGCAGCGTTGGCCATCCGGATGTACATCGGGGCACCGGCGGGACGTTCCCATTTCTGGTTGAGTTCGTCCGTGGTTTCCGTGGCAATACGGAAATAAAGCTGAATCCTGGCCGCCGAGCGCCGTACATCTACGGAACCGGTAGCTGTGACAATGTCCTCGGCGTCTACGTGGAGCGTCACGGTGCCGGCCTCTACTGCGGACATCACAAAACTGTTCTGTACGCCCTGTACGGCGAAGTCCGTGGTAAGCACTTTGGCTTTGAGCTGTGCCATGGTGGGGGAAGCGCCATAGTCCAGCGAGGCATTGCAGATGACATAGACCTTGCAGGTGTTGCCGTCCGCGATGCTTCCGAACATGCTTTCGCCCACGCTGTTGGGGAAGGCCACCCTTACACGATAGCCCCCGGTGATGGCCTCGGCACTGCGTCCCTTTACCTGGAAAACGGCAGGGGTGTTTTCGTTGGCGCCCGCCGGGAAGAAGAAACAGTCTACCGTATGGACCGTATTCTCGTGGAGGGCGTCGTCACCGGCTTCGGTATCCGCCTTCGTTTGCATCACCGGAGCCAGATTGGAGATGGTGAGCTCGATGCAGTGGTCCGGGATGGCGCTGTCCGACGGCTCCAGGCCGTCCTTGCAGGCGACCGGAAGCAGCAGGAAAAGGAAATATGCCAGGTATCTTGTTTTCATATTGTGTCAGTTCGCATTCTGAATCAGGGTCCATTCCGTTACACCGGCTTTGTCCACCATATCCAGCGCCACAATCACGTCGCCGTTGATGTCCACGTAGTACATACGCAGTTTGGCACGGCTGCTCACGTCGGCGGCATCGTTTCGTGCCCGGACATAAATGCTGGTTTCTACGCCCGGTTCGATGGGACCGCCCACGGCCGAAACGGGCGTATTCTCGGCATCCAGGAGGATGTTGCCGCTTGCATCGGTGAAGGCGAAGGCCGGGTCTCCCACCAGCGAAGCCTGCCAGCGGACATAGCGTCCTGCGCCCAGGGTGAAGTAGAAACGGGCCACGCGTCCGCCGATGTTGATGTTACCCAGGGCATCGGCGCTTTCCACGGTTGTTCCGTCGTAGGTCAGGTGCTGGATGAACTGGTTTTTGACATTGGTGAAGTCAAAATCCTGATTGGCCAGATCCCAGGGTTTGGGAATGACATTCAGTGTGAGAGCATCGCTGTTGATCAGGAGATTCACCGTGTAGGCGTGCCCGCCCTGGAAGGGCGATGTAATTTCGCCTTCCAGCTCGGTTTCAGTGATGCTGTTCACGGTAATGGACGAGAGGGTCGGCGTACCGCCGGAAGTCCAGGGTACGGAATCTCCGTTGTCTGAGATGGGAACATTAGGCCAGTCTGGGGCCTGATTGGTAATCCGGTTTCCCCAACTTGGGTCATGTTCATCCTTTACGTAATTATTTACGTTCGGACGTGGATAATCGTTTTCGTTAGGCGTGTCCCATCCTATAAACCTCGTAACTGTGACCATTGTTGTTACATCTTGCGTCCACGTTTCCGTGCGGGTACGGGTGCGTGTTTCCGTAATGGTACGGGTATCGGTGGTCTGGTATTTGCCCGAAAGGTCGAGGGTTTGGTAGGTCAGATTCACCGAAACCGCATCTCCATCCTGCGCCCGGGGAATGACGTACAACGAATGATCCGAGAGCAGAGTAGTGGGGGTAACCGATATACCGGAATGAGCTTCATACTGAGCCTGGGTGATTTCTGTTGGCGCCGGGTTAAAGTCGTAGCGGAGTGAAGGTGTGAGCGCCCCGAAGTCCGCCGCCTGCGGCAAGGCATAATCACCTGGCGTAGTATTAGTCCAGGAAGGAACACCAGCGGAGGCGTTATCCAGCAAGAGCGTTCCACCACGGTTGAAATGCTGAAAACGGATGTCAGACAGTAAGTAGCGTTTGCCACTGGCTGTGGTCGTGGTTGTACTGGACTGATCCACAGTACGGGTCTGGGTCTCCTGTGTTGTTTTAGTTAGTGTGAGTGTCCAATGGTGGTAGTAATCTCGTGTCGGGCGCCAACTTAAATCCGCTCCGTGTTGAACAAACTCTCCATAACTACCACTCGTGTATGTAATACTATATTCCGCTTCGGTCTCGTAATTATCATCATCCGGCCAGTCTTCTTCAACTCTTTCGACACGCGTCTCAGGGTTACCCGGCTCACCCATACCATCCAAGTCTCCGGAAATGGTGAAATCAACCTTAGCCAGGGCATGGTGGAAGTGCATGTCCACGAAGCCGCTGGGGAAGTCCGTTTCCTTTACGTCCTTGTGCGGGAGGCCGTCGGCATTGGTGCCCCAGAGAAGGTCGTTCTGGGCCTCCAGGCTGGCCTCGGTAAGGTCGGCAGCCATGGTGTAGGGAATCTGCGGCACGCCACCTTTCGTGTAACTGGCGGCGGCCTGGAACGGCGCGTACGGTGCAAAGGCGAAGAAGGAGAGCCGGTGGCCTTCGGCCGTGGGCCAGTACTCTTCCGGCGTTAGGTATTTCCACTGGGAGGCATCCCAGTAAAACTGGCGCTTGTCCAGTACCACGCCAAAGTCTGTATAATCCGTCTTCCCGTTCTGGAAATCCTCGGCCCCGGTGTACAGGGCATATACCCCGAATCCGCCGTTGGCGCCGGACTGTCCGTCCTTAAGGTCTTCCAGACCGTCTATGTTGCTGCCCTTGGTAACCGGAATCCAGTCCTCGTCCAGGAAAGGGGAGATGTGAATCCGGCCCGTTCCCGCAAGGGGAAGTTCCGGCTCAAGCGTCCGTTTCCCGCAGGCGGTCACAAGCAGGGCTGCCAGCAGGAAAAGACAAGACGGAATATGTAAAACTCTTTTGGTCATCATGGCTCATTGGAGGTGTGGTGAAGGAAGACATCTTCGATGCCGGTCTCCCAGTCTGTTACCGATACGGCCTGCACCCGGATGGCATGGAGGGTGAGGTTAATCCGGTAAGTGTAAATCTTGCCGGGCAGCCATTCGTCCAAATCGTCGGAATGAAGCGGAGCGGACAGGACGTTGTCGGCGTATCTGTATTCATAGTAGGCCGGGTCGGGGGTGCCGTCGGCCAGGTAAACCTTGTTGTTTTTATCTTTCCAGCGAGTGATGTCAAATGTGACTTCGATTTCTGCGTCGCCGTCGGCCGGGAAAGACTGGGGAATCATCAGGAGCACATCCTCGGGATCGTCTCCGGTGCGGTCCGTGACAATGCTGGCTTCTTCGACGTCGCTGCTGGTACGGTAGCGGGAATGCTGGGACCAGGTCAGGTTTACATGTTTGCGGCCGGTGTCGGTGTTGTTCTCTGCGTGTGCAGCCGCCGGAACGGGAATGCAGCGCGCACGCACCGCCACGCCGGTGAAACGGATAGAGCGCACGTCCACGGTGATGTTGTCGTTGTTCACGGTAGAAGTGTTAACCGATTCTATTCGAACCTGGCTGAGGGCATGGTGGAAGTAGAATTTCACCTTCCCGTTTTCCAGTCCGGTGAGCCCCTGGGTATGGCTGCTCTCTTTCCAGAGCGCCCGGCTCTGATCCATGCACAGGTCGGAAACCATGAAGTCTACATGCTCCGAGACATCTTCCGGCACAATGTATTTGAAGCCTACCAGACCGTTGCGGCTGCCGTCGCTGTCCAGGAAGGGCTCCACGCTGAATCCGGTATCGGTAGAAGCATCTTCTCCGGTGCGCGAAACATTCTCGCTGTAAGGATAATAGGCAATGAAGGAGATGCGGTCGTTCACGTTGCTGGGCCAGTAGCGGGAACGGTCGTAGGTGTAGTCAGGGGTACCCACCGTCACCTGCTCGTTATAGAAGAGGTTGGGCCGGTTGGCGTTTACGCCGTCCTCCCAGCTGCCGTGCTGCGTAGTGCCGCCGCCGTCTTCGTACAGCGGATGGAAATAGCCGAACACACCCATGCTGGTGCCTGTGGACAAATCGTGGCCGCCCACGAACAGGTCGGTGTCTGCCTTGGTGGTAGTGGGACGGGGGGTGTACCAGGAGAAGCCGATGGGTTCTTCCTGGGATACCTCGTCCACACTGATCCTGGCGCAGGACAGTGCAGCCAGAGTGGCAAGGGTCAATATGAAGATTTGCTTTACGTGCATGGCTAGTTGCTCAAATCGGTTGTTACGTCAACAGTCCATTCTTCCACCACGGTTGCGGTGAATTCTATCCGGTCCAAGCCGGCCTGGATGTAGTAGATGTATCGGTGGCCGGGTTCCCAGCTGGTTACGCCATATCCGTCTGCGCCGGTCTTGAACAGACGTTTCTCGGCATGGTTGTCGCTGTACAGGATGGCGTCTGCGACAGGGTCTGCGTAAGGCTCCTGGGATGCGAAGAAAATGTCGTAGGTGATGTCGATGGTGGCATCGGCACGGATTTCCTGCGGCATCAGGATGAATGCTACCAGCGGTTCATGACGGTCGATGGCAATGGGCTCCGTAATCACGGGGTCGTAGGTGAAAAGGTTGGCCGGCGTGTCCGGGACGCTCCAGCTGAGGGGAGCAGCCGTCGGATCTGCGCAGGTTCCCGATTTCTTGAGCTGGGAGATGGAAATGTCCTTGATACGCACTTCGGAGTCCTCCTTCAGCCGGAATTCCACCAGCGACAGGGCGTGGCGGAAATTGAGCAGGACGTTTCCGTCCAGACTGGGCTTAGTGAGGTCCTTGATGGGGCTGGCAAACATCAGGTCCACCATCTTTTCGGGGTCTGTACTCTGGGTGAAGGTCGCCGCGGGCAGGCCGGACGTGGTGTTGGCATACGGGACAGATGTACTGCCGGACTGCCAGAACTGGAGTACTGCGTCCGTACCGGTGTACATGGCTGCGCCGTCACCCGTATGGCTGGTGTGGGGATAGTAGCCCCAGAAACTCAGTTTGTCGGCGTGTGCGCTGGTGGCGCCGTTTCCGTCCGTGCGGGTTTCGTTGGGCCAGTATTTGATGGGACTGTAGGTCCAGGAGCCGTCGCTCTGTTTGGTTACAGCCTGATTGTACATGAAGTCAGGAATATTGGAGGCGCCGTCTGCCGCCCAGGAACCATCGGTATTGCCATTCCCGTCGTGGTAGAACCCGAACACGCCAATCTGCGCATCTGTGGCGAACTGCGTAACGCCCGGAGCCACGAAGCTCCCGTCCGCCTTGGTGGCACGGGCTGCATAGGTGGAGAAGGTTACGGGAACATTCTCCCTGGCGGTGTCGCCCACCAGGTCTATTTTCCCGCACCCCGCCAGAACCGCTCCGGTAAGGAGGACCGTCAGGTACCTTAATATATATATATGAGTTGTCTTTTTCATATGGTACCCCGGAGGGCGGTCAGGCCCGCCGGGATAAAAAGCACGTTACTACAGGTTGGCCGGGAGGTCAACGGTAACGTCATCGTAGTCGTCGATGACACCGTCGGGAACACCGGCGGGGCCGCTGATGTCAGCTCTGCCCAGCGTCCAGTCTTCTACGGTGGCTTCGAAGGCGGCATCGTTCAGGCCCAGGATCATCTTCAGGTTGTATTTCTTGTTCTCCTCGATGGTGGGGAACTTGATCTGCTTGAACACGGTCTGGGGAACCTCGGTGAAGGTCTTGGGCAACTTGGCGTCGTAGGTGCGCACCGTGTAGGTGATGGTCACGTTGAGGACGGGAGCGGTGCCGGGGATGAGGATGATGGGGTTGGCCTCGTCCTTATAGGCGTTCACGGGCTGCTTGGTAACACCCTTGTTCACGGCGGAGAACTCGGTTACACCGGGAACTTCCTTCAGCCATTCGGCCAATTCGCTGGCGCCGGCGGCCACCTCAGTGGCATCGGCGGAAATCTCCTGACGGAACTGGAGGGCCTTGGGGGTGTCGGAATCCAGCGTGAATTTGCCGGTGTACAGGTCCAGCGTAGCGGTCTGGGGCTCGGTGGCGTAGGACACGATGTTGCCGTTGATGTCCGTCAGGACGCCGTCGGCCGGAGCGCTCTCCAGGATAATCTTGGAAACGGTGATTTTGGTACCGGTGGCGGTGCCGAAGTCGTCGATGGTGCCGGCAATGTAGTCGTCGGTGGGACCGGCGGTGGGGTTGGCCACAATGATCAGGCCGTTGGCCTTGTAGGCGGGATCATCGGGGTCGGTGATGCCTTCCTGGGAGCCGGCCAGCTTGGACAGCAGGTGACGGAAGGTGAACTTGATGGTTTCGGCGGTGCGGGTGAGGTCGATGTTGACGTCTTCATCCTTGTTGGCGTCGGTCAGGTTTGCACCGGTCTTGTAGCCCCACAGGAGGTCTACGTTGGGAGCGTCGGGAGCAAAGGCGTAGTTCACCAGGTTGTGCTTGGAGGTGGCGTCAATGTCGAAGCCCTTGATGCCGGTGGTCTCGGTGGTACCGGGTTCGGCATACGGAGCATAGGCAAAGAAGCTCACATACTGGTCTTTGGCTTCCTGTCCGTTGGTGGGGTTGGGCCAGTAGCGGATGGGGCTGTATTCCCAGGCGCTGGTGCCATAGGCCACCTTCTGGTTGTACATGAAGTTGTTGTCGGAGGCTTCATACTCGTCCGTACCGGTGAAGGTGGCGAACACACCGAAGCCGTGCTCTTTCAGGGCGTCCAGATTGATGTCATCCGTAACGCCGGCTTTGGTCTGGACGCGTCCGGTGTAGGCGCCGAAGGAAACGGCGTTTTCCGGAACGAAGGTCTTCACTTCGTTCTTGGCGCATCCGGCCATCACAGCTGCAAAGGCAGCAAAAAGGATAATCTTTTTCATGTTTGTTTTATATAGCTATATATTTGTGTTATTCTACGTTCTTGGGCCAATAGTTTTCCAGGTTGGTACCGGTTTCCCAGTCCACGACTTCTCCGGACAGGGCTACTTCGCTCAGGCCCAGGATCATCTTGATGTTGTTCTTGGTGCCGGCCTTGAAGCCGTTGGGGAAGTTGATGGTCTTGCTGATGATGTTCTCCACGCGGCTGTAGCCGTCGTCCAGATGGTCGTCGTCCGTGGTGACATAGTAGGTAACCTTCACGGTGACATCCGTGCTTACCTCGCGCGGCAGCAGGGTGAAGTACTTGTTGGTGGCCAGTACGGGGCCTTCGGTGGCGATGACACCGGCGGGCTGGGTGGCCACTTTACCGGCACCGGCATCCAGCACGTTCTCGTGCAGTTTGGTGCCGTTCACAACCAGGTCCAGGTCTGTGTCGGTGGCATCGTCAAAGTCCCAGAGGGGCTTCTTGGCCTCGGTGTTGTTCAGGTTGAGCACACCTTTGTCGTACATGCCGGGAACCAGGAGTTCCACCTGGGCGATGGTGATTTTCACGCCGTCCTGGGCAGTGCCGCCTGCACCTATAATATTATAAGACATCTGGGCGGTCAGGTTCAGCTGGGCCAGGGCATGGTAGAACTTGAAGTTCACCTTGGTGTTGATGGCGGGCTTCTGCAGGTCGATGTAAGGGAGACCCTCAGCGCAGGTGTTGGTGCCGCCGGCCACGTTATTCCAAGTGGCGCCGTTGGAGGTGCCCCATACCAGGTCTACGTTCTTGTCCAGATCGTCGGAGACGGCGTAGGTGACGGTGGGGTCGCCGGCGGTGGAAGCCGGGCTGATGGCGGTAATGCCTGCGGTCTCGGAAGCACCGGGCTCGCAGTAGGGAGCGTAGGCAAAGAAGCTTACTTTGTGGGCATCGGCCGACAAAGCGCCGCTGCCGTCCGTGGCGCCGTTGTCCGTGAGCTGGTTAGGCCAGTATTTGATGGGATGGTACTCCCACTTGGAGGCGGTGGTATTGTAGGCCACTTCCTGGTTGTACATGAAATTGGGCTTGATGCTCTTGTCGTATCCGCCGGCCTGCTCGAAGGCGATGACGCCGAAACCGGTGGCTTTGAGCTTGGCATCGTTCATTTCACCGGCGCTGCCGGCCTTGGTCTGGGCCACATATACGCCGAAGTCCATGGCCAGGTCTTTCTGGTTGGCCGGGGTGCTGGTGGGCACGGTGTCTACCTTGGCGCAACCCGCCAGGACCATCGCTGCCGCTGCAGCCAGAATCACAGTCTTTTTCATAAGGCTAATCATTTATGTCGGTTGTTTTATATCAATTATTGTACCCATACGGCCGGTCGGGGCCGTATGGATAAAAGAGTGTGGATTAGGAAGCATTTGCAGGGAGTTCAACCTCGTTATAAGGGTTCGGGGTCGCGGCATCCCAAGGAGTGACTGCGGTCACATCGAAGTCAACGCTATTAAGACCGAGGTCTACGAGGATATTATGCTTTTTGCCTGCTGCAAAAGAGATTTTAGCAGCGTTACTCTTAGTAATAACCTGATGTACAGTGCTGTAACCAGATTTCAAAGCAGGATCCTTGGTAATTACCCAGTAGTCTGCGGTAATAATGAAATCACCAATGGCAATACCGCCATCCTCGGTGATGGGGATAATCATGGGAGAGATATTGCTGTTGAGATCAAGAGCGGTCTCGATAACTTTGAAGCCTTCCTTACTGTCTTCCGATACGGTAATTGTGTTATCGTTTGCATCGTAATTCCATGTGGCACCGCTTTTTCCGAAGTTAAAGGCAGCTTTGTCATAAGTGATAATGGAGTTACCAGGGGTGCTTGGCCTTGTCCAGGTCCCATCATTCAAGTTAAGGGTGCCGGTTTTTGTTCCGTTAGCTTTAACGGTGAGGGACTGAAGGATGACCCAGGTTTCATTATTTTCAAGAGTGGCATCTTTG
This sequence comes from uncultured Bacteroidia bacterium, assembly GCA_902784435.1. Taxonomy (GTDB): domain Bacteria; phylum Bacteroidota; class Bacteroidia; order Bacteroidales; family UBA932; genus Cryptobacteroides. The sequence goes on from CACZUR010000006.1 coordinate 72,985, forward strand.
TCATCGGTAATATTTGTGGTGGGACCAGAGACGGCGTCGACAACGTTACGTACCTGTACATTCAGTTTGGCCAGAGCGTGATTGAAAGTAAAAGCGACTCTTCCGTTAAGATTCTTGTGCTGCTGATCTTTCATGGGAGTTGCCCAAAGAAGGTCAATTTGCTCTTTAGCATTGGCCGGAACAGTAAACGTAACGGTAGGAACATTTGTGGCTGCGTTGGTAGATACAGCAGTGATACCCTCGCCGGCAGCGGGATATGCAGTCGCAGCAACAGTTTCGCCATCTTCAGGGGTAACAGCCGTGTGCGGAGCATAAGCGAAGAAACTGACGTAATCTCCAAATGTTCCAGAAGTGACTTCCGTGTTATTGGTGCCATTAGGCCAATATTTCAGAGGAGTGTACTCCCATTTGGACGGGTACTTAGCAGGATCGGCAGACGCGTTATACTTGACCTGCTGGTTGTACATAAAGTTAGGCGTCGCTGTTGTGGCAGCTGAGGCCCAGGCAGTACTCTGCGTGTAGTAAGCAAATACACCAAAGCCATCCGTGGACCCTTTGATGTTTTCAGTAGTGAGGTCGCCATAGGTGGCCTTGGTGGCAGTGTTGCCAGCATAGACACCAAAACTGACAGCGTTCTCGTCATTGGTGTTCTGGATGACGTCGTTCTTGGCGCAACCGGCCAGGACGAGGGCGGCGCAAGCCGCGAGGAAAACTAATTTTTTCATAAAGCTTTAATGAATTTGGTTGTTTGTTAAATTTGTTTGTTTTACTATATGATGTTGTGAATTATCTTATAGGGGAACTTCCACGGTTTCGCCGTTTTCCCAGTCGCTCACCGTGGCATCCATGCCGGAGGCGGACCCGCCTTCCGGCGCAACGTCCGGCGGTGTAATGGAAGGCTCCTCCACCGAACCGAAGATGAGCCGGTACAGATTCCTGTAGCCCGGGTTGGGGGTAAGCACCTGGATTTTATCACCCACCTCGAACTTGTAGTTGGCGATGGTGGCGTTGTCTACCAGCAGGGCGCTCACGTTCAGGGAGGAGTCGCGCTGGACGGTGGGGACTTCGCCGTTAGGAAGGCCGAAGGTGGTGATGATGCCGTCGATGTGGCCTACGCGGCGTGCCGCATCGTCCATGGTCAGGCGCCATTCGCTCATAACCTGCGTGGCCTTTTCTTTACCGGTGGTGTTCTGGGTGAGCTCGAAGGTACGTGCCATGCCCGAAGTGGAGGCGCGCACGGATTTCAGTACATCGGCATTGCCGGAATAAATGGTGATCCACAGCTGGGATACGATGTTATGGGGATACACGGGGATGGTGAGTGTGTGGTAGCGCACCTGCTCCTCGTAGTAAACTTCTTCGTTGTTATTGTCGGCCTTGGTGGCGGCGTTGGAACGCAGGCGCTTCAAGCGCGTATAGTAGTATTGGAATTCCTCGGTCATTTCTTCCGTGACCTCGAATTCGTCGGCCACGCCGGCGAAGAGGATTTCCGGATTCTCCACCGTCATGTCCGGTTCCGAGCGGGTCCAGGCTACGTCGTTGCGGCGCAGGATGGTTTCGGCGCCCTGGAAGTCCGTCATGTGGTCGAATTCCATCTTCCAGAACTCTTCCGGGCTCTGGGAAATCATGTACATCTTGTAACGGCCTTTCTCCAGCTGCACTTCGCAGGAGTCTACGTTGGCGGTAGTGAACGAATTGTAGAACTGTCCGTCGCGGAAGAAGTACAGCGTGATACCCGTGGGCTTGTTGTGCACGTCGATGTCTGTCTGGGCATTGATTTTCCAGACGCACTTGACGATGGTGCGCACGGTGGGCTGGTACATGAGTTCCAGCGGCCTTCTCTGGCAGGAGAGGGCAGACACGGCCAGAAGCAGCGCGGCAAACCATATGACTCTAGTGTGACGCATTACTTCCGCTTGTGTTTTTTGGTATAATGGAACAGATACTGGATGCCCACGCTGGCTTTGGTGGGGCCGATCCAGTTCAGGTTGCCGTTGTGCTGATAAATCAGGTGCTGGTCGTCCTGGGTGCCCTGGTAGGCGCGGTACTGCGGGGAGTACAGCCAGCCGGCGCCGATGCAGGCGCTCAGGCGCCAGTTCTTGCCCAGACGCCAGGAATAGCCGTATTCCAGGGTGGCCACCACGGCCTCTCCCTGCCAGCCGCTGTGCTTGGGCTCCACATCGTAGTAGCCGGCGCTCAGTTCCAGACCCACGAAATGGCCGCGGAGCACGTCCATGGGGTTGAACAGGTTCTTGGGCGAGAACCAATAGCGGGCGCCCAGATCCCACTTGAGGATTTGCCAGGCCATGTCGTTGGCACGGTTCACCCACCAGGGGAAGGTATAGGCCGCCTGGATGCTCCAGTGGTGGCCCAGGGGCACTTCCACGGAGATGTTGGGCGTGATGAGGGCGTCGTACAGCAGGTTGGTGCCCACGGCGAAGAGCGGGCGCTCGATTTCCCGGGCCGATGCCACCAGTGCAGGAATGCCCGAAAGGGTGGGGCGGAGGCTCTCAGGGAGTACGACCAGGCTGCTCATGAGACCGGCGATGCCAAGGTTGGCACCAATGCCGTTCTGCTTGTCGGTATCGTTGTTGTTGTCGTTGCTCCGGGTGACGGGTTCGTAGTAGAACCAGATATCGGCCTTGCGGAGTTTCGGGAAAATCTGGCTTTGCATCTGGCGCCAGGTTTCGCCGCGGTTCAGCTGCATGAGCTGACGCTTGCGGCTGTCCACCAGTTTCCCGCCATTATTATATATGTGCAGCGGGGTGTTTTCGATGATGGAGAGGGCTTCTTCCTTGCCGATGATATCGGACTGCTCCAGCAGGCGGGCGGCACCATCCCAGTCTTCCACGACGATGTCTTCCAGGTAAAGGGAGGCGGGAATCTCCGGGAACTCGCTGCGCAGGAAGCCCAGCACGCTGTCGTGGCGGCCCTGGGCGAGGATCTGGTTGCGTGCGCGCAGACCGTCCGGGGAAGAAACGCCCTGGATGCGGATCTGGCGCAGCCGTAGCATGCCCTCGCTCCGGAAGGAATCCATATATGTGTGCACGATTGCCAGCGCTTCTTTGTTGGAAGGAAGGGAGCTGTGCGGAACATCCAGGGTGAAGTCTGTCTTGTTTACAACAAAGTGGAAAGTGACTTTGGCGGAATCCGCCTCTGCCATGCCACTGGCCGCAGCGGTGTTGGCGGCGCTGGAGGTGTTGCTGCTGCCAGCGGTGCTTGAGGCTGCCATTGCGATGGAGCAAACGAACCCAAAAACGACGGAAATGGCAATTCGTTTTCCGATCGCCATGAAGATTACGTGCTGATGAGTAAAGATGCTCACTTCTTTTTCGTCCGTCTATCGGGTTTCCCCGTTATTGATAACGACTTTTATCTTTTAAAAATGCCTTTTAATGGCCTTTTAAGCAGCTCCTCACATTTCCCACCCGCTCAAATTGAGGCAAAGATAAGACATTTTTTTTACTTTTCAAAATATTTTCTACTTTTTCCGTAAAAATTATGGATTATTTCGGATTTTTCTTCCAGATTGCCGTTTTTAACTAAAATCGTGTCCCCACATGCTTCAATTGCCGATTTTTGGTGTTGTTCCATTTTGTGATGATGCACTTTTTACGCTTTTTGACCCGATTTTGTGCATAGGGGGGGGGATTTCGCGATTCGTAAAAATAATTTGTGGTTTCAGAACTTTTGTTGATTCGTAAATTTGATTTTTTATTCTTCAACATGCTATTTGTCTTTTGCCACAGCATTTTTAAGCATATTTAATGAGGGAATTTGGTTAAGATTAGGCCCAGAATGCTGTTGTTTTTTTAGTTGTATTCTATGTCGCTGCACAAAAATACTCCTTTTCCTTGTTCTAAAATCCTCCGTTCCCCTCCCCATTTTCTGTGCGTTTCTCCAATTATCGGTCTTTCTCCCACATTTGTTACCCACCTTTTGGGTGGTTGCAACGGATTTTTAACTATTTGCAAGTTTGTTTAATTTGCTTCTTTTTTCTATCGGCCAGTTTTTCCTCTTTTGCATTATGCGGTTTTGCATTTATTGCAAGTCATTTTGGCGTTATACGCTTGTGAGTTATTGTTTGCTTCGTTATTTTGCTATAATCGTGCCAAACTTTTTAGCGCCTTTTAGCAGTTTCCATCCTCTCCGCCGAAACCCCTGTCCGGCCCCATCCCGGCCGCTGCACATACCAGGTATGTACACGCCCCCATGCGATGTGTAACGCGAAAAACGCCCAAAAGTGCGTAATAGGGTGCACCCCCATGCGACGTGTAACGCGGAAAACGCCCAAAAGTGCGTTACAGGGTGTGCCCCCATGCGACGTATAACGCGAAAAACGCCCAAAAGTGCGTAATAGGGTGCACCCCCATCCAACGTGTAACGCGGAAAACGCCCAAAAGTGCGTTACAGGTTGCACCCCCATGCGACGTGTAACGCGGAAAACGCCCGAAAGTGCGTTACAGGGTGACTCCTAGGTCGGTCAATGTGTACACTCCTCCCCGAAAATGCTGCCCAACACCACCTCGCTCGCTGCACATACCAGGTATGTACAGCAACGTACAGCAACGAAATTGGTCCAAATCCCGGCCCTGGGGGCACCAACATACACCTTTTTTTATTATATTTGTGCATTATGCAAACCATCATCAAAAACCAATATTTCGAAGGTGAACGGCCCCTGTACTGCAGCAGGGAGGGGCTGTACCTGGAGGGGGTTACCATCGGCCCCGGAGAATCGTCCATCAAGGAATGCGCAAACGTAGAAGCTGTCCGGTGCGAATTTCAGGGGAAATACCCCTTCTGGGAGTGCGACGGCTTTGTGATCCGGGACTGTGTCTTCCGGGAAGGGGCCCGTGCCGCGCTGTGGTACACCCGCGGCTGCAAAATGTACAATACCCTTGTGGAGGCGCCCAAGATGTTCCGCCGCATTACGGATACCTACCTGGAGAACGTGAAACTGCCCAACGCCCAGGAAACTTTCTGGGACTGTGACAAAGTGGTCATGAAAAACGTAGAGGCCGCGAATGCCAACTACATCTTCATGCACACGGACAACATAGACATAGACCATTTCCGGCTGCAGGGCAACTATTCCTTCCAGTACTCCCGGAACGTGGTTATCCGGAACGCGGACATGGACACCAAGGACGCCTTCTGGGAAAGCGAGAACGTTACGGTGTACGATTCCCGCATCCAGGGGGAATTCCTGGGCTGGTATGCCAGGAACCTGCGCCTGGTGCGCTGCCACATCGGCGGCACGCAGCCCCTGTGCTACTGCGAAAACCTGGTGCTGGAAGACTGCACCTTCGAGCCCGACGCAGACCTGGCCTTCGAATACAGCAGCGTGGAAGCCACGGTGAAAGGCCACATCGTCTCCGTGAAGAACCCCCGCTCCGGCCACATCAAGGCGGATTCTATCGGCCAGGTCATCCTGGACCAGAACATCAAAGAACCCGGCAACTGCATCATTCATGGAATGTAACGACCCCGACAACTGCATTATTCATGGAATATAACTTTGAAACAGCCCCCGACCGCAGGGGCACCGAAAGCGTAAAGTGGGACCTGTATCCCGGAACCCTTCCCCTGTGGGTGGCCGACATGGACTTCCCCGCCGCCCCGGAAATTCTGGAAGCCCTTCGCCGGCGCCTGGACCACGGTGTCTTTGGCTATGAACTCATTCCGGACGATTACTACACCTGCATGGACCGCTGGTTCACTCAAAGGCATGGGTGGAAAGGGATAGGCCGAAGCACCATCGTGCCCACCACCGGCGTCATTGCCGCCTATTCCGCCGCCATCAAGGCCACCACCCGGCCCGGCGGCAAGGTGCTGGTGATGACCCCCTGCTACAACGCCTTCTTCCCCGCCATCCGCAACAACAAGTGCGAGCAGCTGGAAAGCCCCCTGAAATTTGACGGCAAGCAGTACATCGTGGACTGGGACGACTTCGAGCGCAAGTGCCGGGAGGCCGATGTCTTCCTGCTGTGCAACCCCCACAACCCCGTGGGACGTGTCTGGACGCGGGAGGAACTGCTGCTGATGGCCACCATCTGCGAGCGCAACGGCGTGTTCGTGGTTTCGGACGAAATCCACTGCGAACTCACTTACCCGGGCCACGACTACACGCCCTGGGCCACGCTCCCGGAAGCCTTTGTCAGGCGCTCGGTCACCTGCTTCTCCCCCACCAAGAGCTTCAACCTGGCCGGCATCCAGATAGCCAACATCTATGCGGCCGATCCGGATGTCCTGGCCAAGATGGACCGGGCCATCAACGACAACGAATGCTGCGACGTGAACGTGTTCGGCGTCGCGGCCCTGAAAGCCGCCTACAGCCAGGGCGGACCCTGGCTGGACGCCCTGCGGCAATACCTGTATCACAACGCCCGTACGGTGTCCTGTTTCCTGGAGGACGAAATGCCCCAGGTGAACGTACCCCCGCTGGAAGGCACCTACCTGATGTGGCTGGACTGCCGCGCCCTGGCAGGGCCGGACCAGCCGCTGGAGGGCCTGAGCGAGCGCTTCGGCCGGCACCTGAGGGAAAAGCACGGCCTCACCCTGAGCGACGGCAGCATTTACGGCGCCGCCGGCGAAGGTTTCATGCGGCTGAACATCGCCTGCCCCCGGACCCGCCTGCTGGACGCCCTGCAGCGGTTCCAGGAGGGGTGGAACAGCTTTCAAGCCGTAGAGTAAAACAACTGACGATAAACATATAAGTCATAAGTTATGAAACACTTACTTTCACGCTTAAGGAGCCTGTCGGCACAGGCCATCCTGCTTATGGCCGCCGGCGCACTGCTCATCACCGCCTGCGGGCCCAAAAAGAAGGCCGTCACGCCGTCGGCCCAGGATTATGCCAACTATGTGAAGGCTTACACCGGAGGAATCGTCACCGACGATACGCCTATCCGCATAGAACTGGCCGAAGACGCCCTGGAGCAGCCCGCCGAGGGCCTGTTCAGCTTCAAGCCGGCCGTGAAGGGCAGCATCCAGTGGAACAACACCCAGTCCGTGTCCTTTGTCCCGGAAGAGGGCCAGCTCAGGCCCGGCCTGGTGTACCAGGTGACCTTCGCCCTGAACAAGGTGCTGCCGGACGCCCCCGCCCAGTTCCCCTTCAGCATCACCGTGAAGGGCCGGCAGGAAGCCCAGGCCGCCGTGGAACCTGAGCCGGACAACGGCCAGCCGTTCCGGGTGGTATCGGCCAGCCTGCAGGGAGACTGCATTGACCTGGAACTGAGCCAGGCCCCGTCCAACGCCGCCAACAAGGGCATGATCGAACTCAGCGGCGTGTCCCGGAGCTATGTCCAGGTGCAGGACAAAAACGTGAAAGTGCACTTTGAAGGCCGGAAGGGTGACATGACCCTGACCCTGGACAGCGGCCTCAAGAGCGTGGAAGGCCTTGCCCTGGGAGAAAGCTTCTGCAAAGTATTTGCAGAGGAAGAAGAGAAGCCGGCCGTGGAGATTCCCATCAAGGGCAACATCCTCCCGGACAAGCAGGCCCTCATCCTTCCCTTCCGGGCCGTGAACCTGGACGCCGTGGAACTGCGGATTATCAAGATCTATGAGAACAACATCCTGATGTACCTGCAGGACAACGACCTGGGCGGCGACGTAAGCCTCAAGCGCAGCGGCCGCCTGGTGTACAAAGGCGACATTCCCCTGGACAGCAGCAAGGACCTGCACCAGTGGAACACCCACAGCGTAGACCTGAGCGGCCTGTTCAAGCAGGAGCCCGGCGCCATCTACCGCATCCGCATCAACTTCCGGCAGGACCAGAGCCTTTGGGGCGGCAAACAGCCCCGTCAGGTGCTCCAGAGCCCGTCCGGAAAGCCCTCCAAGGCCGATGACGCCATGTGGGACACCCCGGACTCCTACTGGTGGGAAAGCTACATAGACTGGGAAAACTACGACTGGGAGGAGACCGATGACCCTTCCAAACCTTCTTATTATATGGAGAGCGAGCGCTTCCCGGCCATCCAGCTCATGAGCAGCGACATCGGCCTTCTGGCCGAATATGCCGGCGGCAAGGACCTCTGGGTGGCGGCCACAGACCTCATTACCGCCAAACCCCTCTCCGGCGCCAGCCTGGAAGTATTTGACTACCAGCTGCAAAGCATCGGCAAGGGCAAGACCGGCAGCAACGGCATGGCCACGCTGGAAGTGTCCCGCAAGCCTTTCGCCGTGGTGGCCAAGGCCGGCGGAAGCACCTCTTACCTGAAAGTGACCAGCGGTAATGAGCGTTCCCTGAGCCGCTTCGATGTGGGCGGCGAGGTGCTGCAGCAGGGCGTGAAAGCCTTCATCTACGGCGAGCGCGGCGTGTGGCGCCCCGGCGATACCCTGCACGTGACCGCCCTGGTGGCAGACCGCAGCAAGAACCTCCCGGCCGCCCATCCCGCCACGCTGGAAGTGTACACCCCGGAAGGCCAGTTCTACAGCAAACTCACCCGCAAGGGCGTGGACGGCTTCTATCAGTACGACATCCCCACCCGGGCCGATGACCCCACCGGCTACTGGAACGCCTACCTGAAAGTGGGCGGCAGCAGCTTCCACAAGACCCTGCATGTGGAAACCGTGAAGCCCAACCGGCTCAAGATCCAGACCTCCCTCGCAGACCTTCCGCTCCTGCAGGCCGGCCAGACCGTAAAGGTGTACAACAGCGCCACCTGGCTGTCCGGCGGTCCCGCCTCCAACTTCCCGGTGCGGGCCCAGATTACCATCCGCAAAGCCGGCGGCAGCCCCTTCAAGGGCTTCGAGCAGTATAGCTTCTACCAGCCCCAGAGCCAGTTCTCCTCCCAGGAACAGGAACTCTTCAGCGGCCGCCTGGACGGCAACGGAGAACTGAACGCCCAGTTCCAGCTGCCGGAGACGGACCAGGCCCCCGGCATGCTGCAGGCCTTCGTGGTCACCTCCGTAGAGGAACCCGGCGGTGACGAAAGCTTCACCACCCAGACCCTTCCCTATTCGCCCTACAGCGCCTACGTGGGCGTCCGCGTACCGGAAGGCGACTATCTGGAAACGGACAAGGAACACAGCTTCCAGATTGCGGTGGTGGGCCCGGACGGCAAGCGCCTGAGCGGCCACAAAGTGGACTACATCGTGTTCAAGACCGGTTGGAACTGGTGGCTGGACAGCAGCGGCGAAGACCTGGCCGCCTATGTGAACGGCTCCAACGTGCAGCAGGTGAAGAGCGGAACGCTCACCCCCGGCAAGGCCGATGCCACGTTCAGCTTCAAAGAAACGTATCCCAACTGGGGCAACTACCTGGTGCTGGCCCGGGACCGCCAGAGCGGCCACGTGAGCGGCGCCTCCTTCACCATAGACTGGCCGGATTACGCGGGCCGTGCGGGCCGGCGGGACCCGGAAGCCCTGACCATGCTCAGTTTCTCCACCGACAAGCCTTCCTACCGGGTGGGCGACAAAGCCACCGTGTACATCCCCGCCGCTCCCGGCGGCCAGGCCCTGGTTTCCGTGGAGAACGCCGGCGGCGTGCTGTCCCGCGAGTGGGTGAGCACCTCGGACAAGGATACGCCCTGGCAGTTTACCATCGGCGAGGAAATGGCGCCCAATGTGTATGTGCACCTGACGCTGGTGCAGCCTTACGGCGCCGTGAAGAACGACCTCCCGCTGCGCCTGTTCGGCGTGCAGAAGGTGAAAGTGGAGAACCCCGGCTCGCACCTGGAACCCGTGGTGCAGCTGCCGGATGTGATTCATCCCGAAGAACCGTTCCTGGTGAAGATTTCGGAGAAAAACGGCAAGCCCATGACCTATACGCTGGCCATCGTGGACGAGGGCCTGCTGGACCTCACGGCCTTCAAGACGCCGGATCCCTGGAGCAAGATGTACCGCGACGAGGCCCTGGGCGTGACCACCTGGGACCTGTACGACCAGGTGATCGGGGCCTATGGCGGCGTGCTGTCGCCGCTGGCAGCCATCGGCGGTGACGAAGATGCCCTGCGCAGCGCGCGCAAGGACAACCGCTTCAATCCCGTGGTGCTGTTCCGTGCGCCCAAGACGCTGGAAAAGGGCACCGACATCCTCAAGCTGCAGCTTCCCATGTACGTGGGCAGCGTGCGCCTGATGCTCATCGCCGGCCACGAAGGCGCCTACGGCAACGCAGAGAAAACCGTCCCCGTGCAGAATCCGCTCATGGTGGTGACCACCCTGCCGCGGGTGCTGGGCTGCGGAGAGGAGACATCGGCCGTGGTGAACGTATTCGCCATGGAGAAAGGCCTGGGACAGGCTTCCGTGACGGTCAAGGCCGACGGCCCCCTGAGCGGCGGCGGCACCCAGACCCTGAAACTGGACGGCGAGAGCGGCGTGCTTCGCTTCCCGCTGAAAGCATCTGACGCAGAGGGTGTTGCGCACGTGACCATATCGGCGAGCGGCGGCGGACACAAGGCCGGCGAAACCATCGCCCTGGAAGTGGTGAACCCCAACCCTGCCATTACCAATGTAGAGCGCCTCACCCTGGTGAAGGGCGCCGCGCAGGAGGTGAAGGGCCATACGCTGCAGCTGGCGGCCTTCCCGGCCGTGGATGTGCGGCAGATGTTCCTCCAGATGAAGAACTACCCCTACAACTGCGGCGAGCAGCTGAGCGCCCGCGGCATCACCTTCCTGAACCTGCTGCCGCTGCTGCCGGAGGCCGATGCCGCCGATGCCAGGGCCCTGATTCCGGATCTGATCAATAAACTGTACTCCCGGCAGGGGGCCGACGGCGGCTTCGCCTATTGGGAAGGCGGCAAGTCGGATACCTGGGTTTCCTCGATGGCCGGCCTCTTCCTCACGCAGGCTTCCAAATCCGGTTTCGAGGTGAATGCCGGCGTGCTCAAACGCTGGAGGGACTACCAGAAAAAGATGAGCCAGGTGTTCCGCGTGGCCGGCGACAACTTCTTCCCGCAGCTGGACGAGGCCTTCCGCCTGTATGTGCAGGCCATGGACGGCAACGCCAACCTCTCGGGTATGAACCGCCTGAAGGAAGCCGCTTCGCTGGGGCAGCAGGCCCGCTGGATGCTCTCCAGCGCCTATGCCCTGAGCGGCAAGGCCTCCCTGGCCCAGAGCCTGCTGGACGGCGCCGCCCGCGAATTCCCGGAATACGAGCCCGACATGCTCACGTACGGCACTTCGACCCGTGACCTGGCCCTGGCCGTGGAAGCCATGGCCCTGAACGGACGCGTGGCCGATGCCATCGCCCTGGCCCAGGACCTCCCGTCCAGAATCTATTCCACACAGGAAACGGCCTTTACGGCCCTGGCCCTGGGACGGCTGGCCGGCAAGACCGGACAGGCCGTTCACGCCAAGGTGGGTACGGCCGATATTGCCTCGGCAGCCTCCATGGTGGCCGTGCCGCTGACGGGCAGCGTGAAGGTGCAGAACCTCTCTGACGGGCCGCTGTACGCCACGGTACTCAGCGAATCCCGCGAGGGCGCACGGGCTGCGGCCGCCAACGGGCTGCAACTGTCCGTGAGTTACCTGGACGAGAAGGGCGCACCGGTGAATCCCGCCTCCCTGGAGCAGGGAACGCGCTTTACCGCCCGCCTGAAGGTCACCGGACATGCTACGCGGTCCTTCGCCAACCTGGCCCTGTCCATGGCCATCCCTTCCGGCTGGGAAATCCTGAACGAGCGCCTGCTGGGCGGTGCCGCGGAAGACGGCTACGACCACAAGGACATCCGGGACAAACGGGTGGACTGGTTCTTCGGCCTGCCCGCCGGACGCTCCAAGACGTTCACCGTGCAGCTGAGGGCCGCCTATCCCGGCACCTACGTACTGCCTGCGGCCGTGTGTGAGAACATGTACGATCCGGCCGTGAACGCCAGCACCGCCACCGGCAAGGCTGTGGTAGCGGCTCGATGAGCCGTGCCATGCACATGACTGCCCGAATCCGTGCACTGGGGGCCCGCCTGGGCCGTGCGGTGCGCGGATTTGGGCTTTTGAGTGCACGGCGGTGGTGGCTGTGGGGGCTGGCGGCGCTGCTGCTGGCATGGCTGTGCTGTCTGCCCCGGCAACTGTTCAAGGGCGTATCCTATTCTACGGTGGTGGAAAGCGCCGAGGGAGAGCTCCTGGGCGCACGCATCGCGGCCGACGGCCAGTGGCGCTTTCCGCCCTCCGACACCGTGCCGGAGCGTTTTGCCACGGCGCTGGTGCAGTTTGAGGACCGGCATTTCTGGTGGCACCCCGGCGTGGACCCGGGGGCGCTGGTGCGGGCCACTGTAGACAATCTGCGGAGCGGCCATGTGGTGAGCGGCGGCAGCACCCTCACCATGCAGGTGATGCGCCTGTCCCGCCAGCGGGAACGCAACCTGTGGCAGAAAATGATCGAAGCGGTGCAGGCCACGCGCCTGGAACTGCGGTATAGCAAAAAACAGATTTTGGCCCTGTATGCCTCCCACGCGCCCTTCGGGGGCAATGTGGTGGGGTTGGAGGCCGCTGCGTGGCGGTACTTCGGCCGGCCGGCTTCGGAGCTGTCCTGGGGTGAGGCCGCCACCCTGGCCGTTCTTCCCAATGCGCCGGCGTCCCTGCATCTGAGCCGGGGCCGGGACCAGCTGCTGGCCAAACGCAACCGGCTGCTCAGGCGGTTGCTGGAGCACGGGGACCTGTCGGCCGAAAGCTTTGAAGCGGCCTTGGAAGAACCCCTGCCGGAGGCACCGCTGCCCCTGCCGTCCTGGGCATCGCACTATGTGGAGCGCTGCCCCAGGGGCGTGCGGACGCGTTCTTCGCTGTCCTTCCCTGTACAGAAAGCCGTGGAAGAGGCGGTGAACCGGCGCTCCGACGCCCTGGCCCTGGAAGGCATTGCCGACATGGCCGCGGTGGTCATCGACAACGCCAGCGGTACGGTGCTGGCCTATGTGGGGAATGCCTCCCCCGAGCGGGAAAGGCCCGGGCGGCAGGTGGATATTGCATCGGCCCCGCGCAGTACCGGCAGCATCCTGAAGCCGTTCCTGTATGCCGCCGCCCTGCAGGAGGGCGTTATCCTGCCCCGGACGCTGCTGCCGGACATTCCGGTGAATCTGGGCGGCTTTGCGCCCCAGAACTTCGACCGGCAGTTCTACGGCGCCGTCCCCGCCAACGAGGCCCTGGCCCGTTCCCTGAACGTGCCGTCAGTGTTCCTCCTGCGGGCCTACGGCGTGCCCAAATTCCACGCCCTGCTGCAGGCCGCCGGGCTCACCACCCTGCCCCGGGAGCCCCACCACTACGGCCTGTCCCTGATCCTGGGCGGCGGCGAGGGCCGCCTGGACGAAATCACGGCGGCGTACGCGGCGATGGTGCGGGCGTATGGCGACGCCGTCTCCGGCACCTCCCGTCCTTTGCCTGATTCCTGGAGCGCGGTGGCATCGGCCTGTCCCATCACGGAGCCGCTGGCGTTGTGGTATACGTTCGAGGCGCTGAAGGAGGTGAATCGGCCCGACGAACTGGACTGGCGGCTCATCCATTCCGTCAGGAAGGCCGCCTGGAAGACCGGCACCAGCTACGGATTCCGCGACGCCTGGGCCGTGGGCATGACCCCGGAATATACTATAGGTGTTTGGGCCGGCAACGCCCAGGGCCAGGGCGTACCGGGCCTCACCGGCGCCCGCACCGCCGGCCCCGTGCTCTTCGACATCCTGAACCTCCTTCCCTACTCCGGCGCCTGGTTCCCGGAGCCCGATGCCGGGAGCGCGGCGGGTGCGACGGGTGTGGCGGCGGTGTGCACGGATTCCGGGATGCTGGCAGGTCCGGAGTGTCCGGCAGAACAACAGCTCATTCCAGTGGCCGGGCTGGACAGCAAACCCTGCAAGTACCACCGCAGCGGCGAATTCGTGCTCACGCCGGCCATGGAGTGGTACTACAAGCCGCATCACCCCGAATACCGTGGCGCCACGCAAACAGCCGGGGGCGGAAGCCAGCCGATGGAATTCATCTACCCCGCATCCGGGAGCATCCTGCACCTGCCGCGGCAGCTGAGCGGCCAGGTAGAAGGCGCCGTATTCCGCGTGGCGCACCATCGCTCCGACGCCACCCTGTGGTGGCACCTGGACAACACCTATGTGGGAGAGACCCACCTGCTGCACGAGCTGCGCCTGGCCCCCGCCCCGGGGAAACACCACCTGACCGTTGTGGACGAGGATGGCCATACCGCCAGCGTAGCGTTCACCGTGGAAGGGAACTAGCACCGGCCGCCGGGGTTCGGCAGCGGAGGTATGTGCATCGGGCAGGGCGGTACGGCGGGCAGGACGGGATCGCAGGGCCAAAGGCAACGTCTGCGCAACCGCCTTGGGTAATTTCTGCAAGCCGCATGGCAATCTCTGCGAACCTATGGCAATCTCTGCGAGCCACGTTGACGCGAAAACGGCATTCTGTGCGTTCTACATGTCAACGCGGCAAGGTTTTCCGGCAAAAAGGCCGATTTCGTTGCCACGTTGACGCGAAAACGGCTTTCTGTGCATTCTGCATGTCAACGCGGCAAGGTTTAGCGTCAGAGAGTCCGCTTCTATGTACATACCTGGTATGTGCAGTAGCCTGGAGAGGGCTGGCCGGGGTTTCGGGGGAGGTATGTACAGCTGGAAGGCGCTGGGAGGCCGTTTTCGTGTACATACCTGGTATGTGCAGCGGCTGGGCCGGGGTTTCGGGGGAGGTATGTACAGCTGGAAGGCGCTGGAGGGCCGTTTTCGTGTACATACCTGGTATGTGCAGCACCCAGGATGGGGTTCCGGCAGAGGTATGTACAGCTGGAACGCGCTGGGAGGCTGTTTCTGTGTACATACCTGGTATGTGCAGCGGCCAGGACGGGGTTCCGGCGGAGGTATGTACAGCCGGAAGGCGCTGGGAGGCCGTTTTCGTGTACATACCTGGTATGTGCAGTGGCCTGGACGGGATTGGACGGGGACGGACGGAACCAGAACATGCCAGGATGACCAGGACGGAACCAGAACATGCCAGGGACGAGTTTAGGAGTGGAATGAACGCCCCCCGGAATGCGGGTCTCTCCAGGCGCGCTGGATGGAACGCGATCCGTTTTCCCGGCCGATCGATCCGTTTTTCCGGCCGGTTCTGCCAAATTGTCAGTTTGAATCGAATGGCACATGTGTTGATTGTTTTCAGACGCCTGCCATTCTGAGCCGCCAGTTATTCCGGGCAAAGCGAAGGATCCGGCAGGGCAAACGCTTAAACCAAACGCTTTAACCAAACGCTTTGAGCAAACACTTTAAACAACCGCTTTAAACCAAAACACAATATTATGCTTAAACCTTTAGGAACCAGAGTAGTGGTAGAGCCCAAAGAGGCCGAAACCATGACCGCCGGGGGCCTTTACATCCCGGACAATGCAAAGGAAAAACCGCAGCAGGGCGCTATCGTGGCCGTAGGCCCCGGCAGCAAGGATGAACCCATGGAAGTGAAAGTGGGCGATGTGGTCCTGTACGGAAAGTACGCCGGCACCGAGGTTACCGTGGAAGGCAAAAAATACCTCATTGTCAAACAGTCCGACATCTTAGCAATTCTTTAATTATGGCAAAGGAAATCAAATTCAATACAGACGTCCGCGCCGCCATGAAGGAAGGCGCAGATGCATTGGCTAACGCCGTGAAGGTAACCCTGGGCCCCAAAGGCCGCAACGTGGTTATTTCCAAGAAGTTCGGTGCACCCCAGATTACCAAGGACGGTGTTACCGTAGCCAAAGAGGTAGAACTGGAAGACCAGTTCCAGAACATGGGTGCCCAAATGGTGAAAGAGGTGGCCTCCAAGACCAACGACCAGGCCGGTGACGGTACCACCACCGCTACCGTGCTGGCCCAGGCCATCATCAACGTCGGCCTCAAGAATGTGGCCGCCGGTGCCAATCCCATGGACCTGAAGAAGGGCATCGACAAGGCCGTCGCCACCGTGGTGAAGGAACTCAAGGCCCAGAGCCAGCCCGTCGGGGAAGACTATTCCAAGGTGGAGCAGGTGGGTACCGTGAGTGCCAACAATGACGCCCACATCGGCAAGCTCATCGCCGACGCCATGGCCAAAGTGAAGAAGGACGGCGTCATCACCGTGGAGGAAGCCAAGGGCACCGAGACGGAGGTGAAAGTGGTGGAAGGCATGCAGTTCGACCGCGGCTACATCAGCCCCTATTTCATGACCAACGGCGACAAGATGGAAGCTGTCCTGGACGACGCCTACATCCTCCTCACGGACAAGAAAATCTCCAACATGGAGGACCTGATGCCCGTGCTGGAGCCCGTGGCCCGCGAAGGCCGCAGCCTCCTGATCATTGCCGAGGATGTTGAGGGCCAGGCTCTGACAACCCTCGTGGTGAACCGCCTGCGCGGCACCCTGAAGGTGGCCGCCGTGAAGGCCCCCGGCTTCGGCGACCGCCGCAAGGAAATGCTGCAGGACATCGCCGTTCTCACCGGCGCCGTGGTCATCTCCGAGGAGCGCGGCTTCACCCTCCAGAACGCCAACGTCCAGATGCTGGGCAAGGCAGAGAAAGTGACCATCACCAAGGAAAATACCACCATCGTGGGCGGTGCGGGCCTCCAGGCCGATATCAAAGACCGCGCAGACCAGATCCGCGCCCAGATCGAGACCACCAAGTCCGACTACGACCGCGAGAAACTGCAGGAGCGCCTCGGAAAACTGGCCGGCGGTGTGGCCGTGATCTACGTAGGTGCCACCACCGAAGTGGAGATGAAGGAAAAGAAAGACCGCGTGGACGATGCCCTGAACGCAACCCGCGCCGCCGTGGAAGAAGGTTACCTGCCGGGTGGCGGTGTAGCTTACATCCGCGCCGCCGAGGCCCTGAAGGGTCTCAAGGGTGAGAACGACGACGAGACCACCGGTATCCACATCATCGAGCGCGCCATCGAAGAGCCGCTGCGCCAGATAGCCGCCAACGCCGGTGTGGAAGCCTCCGTCATCATCAACAAGATCCGTGAAGGCAAGGGCGACTTCGGCTACAATGCCCGTACGGACGAGTATGTGAACATGTTCGAGGCCGGTGTCATCGACCCCACCAAGGTAGCCCGCGTGGCTCTTGAGAACGCCGCTTCCGTCGCCGGCATGTTCCTCACCACCGAATGCGGTATCGTGGACATCCCGGAGCCCGCTCCGGCCGCTCCCGCCATGCCCGCCGGCGGCATGATGTAATAGCAGGCATATATCACTCTCAGGAGGCTGTTCCCAAAGCGGGGGCAGCCTCCTTTTGCAAAATGGCCGAATTATGCCTATTTTTGGAAAAAATTGAATAGTTATGAGAAAGATTCTGGTATTATTGCTGGTGCTCACAGCGGTCTCCTGCGGTCAAAGACAGCCCGGATGGGCCCCGCTGCGGGACCATATCCTCACGCGCTGGGCGCAGGATGTGGATCCGGAGAATCCGCTGCCGGAGTATCCCCGGCCGCAGCTGCAGCGGGAAGCGTGGCTTTCGCTCAATGGGCTTTGGGACTATGCCATCGGCCCCAAGGACGCGGAGCAGCCCGCGGCGGAAGGCAAGATCCTGGTACCGTATCCCCTGGAGAGCGCCCTTTCCGGCGTAGGGAAGCACATTACGGCCGATGAAGCCCTGTGGTACAGCACCACGTTCACGGTACCCCGCCGGTGGAAGGGGCAGCAGGTGTGGCTCAACTTCCAGGCCGTGGACTGGAGCGCGGAAGTGTGGGTGAACGCCCAAAAGGCCGGTGCACATACGGGCGGCTACACCGCTTTCTCTTTCAATATTACGCCGCTCCTGAAAAAGGGCAGCCAGCAGCTGGTGGTAAAAGTCCTGGATGCCACGGACAACGACGAGCAGCCCCGCGGCAAGCAGGTTTCCCATCCGGAAGGCATCTGGTACACGCCCGTCAGCGGCATCTGGCAAAGTGTGTGGCTGGAGCCTACGCCCACGGAGGCCCGTCTGGTAAACTATAAGGCCGTTACCCGGGCCGATGGCAAATCCCTGCAGGTAACGCCCCTTCTGGAAGGCGCCGGGGAAGGGGACCGGGTGCTGGTCCGTCTGCTGGAAGGTGAAAAACAGCTGGCCGGGCATCGGCTTGCCCCCGGGGAGAGCGCCGACCTGGTTCCGGAAGTCCCGCAGCTGTGGTCTCCGGAGCATCCTTTCCTTTACGGGCTGGAGTTCTGCCTGGAGCGCGGCGGCAAGGTGATTGACCGGGTGCAGGGGTATGCCGCCCTCCGCGAGGTAAAGGAAATCACGGATGATGCAGGCCACAAACGCCTGTCCCTCAATGGGAAACCGTACTTTCAGTTTGGTCCGCTGGACCAGGGCTGGTGGCCGGACGGCCTGTACACCGCCCCCACGGACGAAGCCCTGCGTTACGATATCGAGCAGACCAAGGCCTTCGGCTATAACATGATCCGTAAGCACATCAAGGTAGAACCCGCCCGCTGGTACTACTGGTGCGACCGCCTGGGCGTCCTGGTGTGGCAGGACATGCCCAGCGTCACCGACAGCCGCCATGGCGGGTGGGAGCAGTGGAAATGGGCATCGGCCCGGGACGACTCCCGCCTCACTGACACCGCCAAGACCACCTATTATAAGGAATGGGGAGAAATCCTGGACCAGCAGCAGGTGTTCCCTTGCATTGTGGTATGGGTGCCCTTCAACGAGGCCTGGGCGCAGTTCGACACCTATGACGTAGTGGCTTTCACCAAGGCGAAGGACCCGACACGCCTGGTGAATGCGGCCTCGGGCGGCAATTCCTATCCCGGCGCCGGGGACATCTTCGACAGCCACAATTATCCGGATCCCCACATGAAATTCCGCTCCGGCGGCATGCAAATTGATGTTTTAGGCGAGTACGGAGGCATCGGCTGGCCTGTGGAAGGCCATCTGTGGCAGCCGGACCGCAACTGGGGCTACGTGCAGTTCAAAAGCGGCCTGGAAGTCCTGGAGCAGTACCGCACGTATGCCTTGCAGCTGAAGGAGACCATCGCCAGTGGCGTGAGCGCCGCCGTATACACCCAGACCACCGACGTGGAAATCGAGGTGAACGGCCTCATGACCTACGACCGCGAGGTCACCAAGATGCCTGCCGATGAACTATACAAGATTAACCGTGAAGTGATAGAAGCCTTATGAAAAAAATCCTTTTGACCTTTGCCCTGCTGGTAGCGGCCCTTTGCGCCGGCGCCCAGAACATCCGGATGGCCGAAGATATCCCCGCCGCTGCGGCCGATATCCTGCGGCCCCGCCTGGCCCAGATGCTGGAAGCCGGCGGCATTACGCTCTCCGGAGATGACAGTCTGCGCGTGAGCGCGTGCATTATGAAACGGGTAGAAACCCCCGGAGGCCAGGTGGCCCTGGAAATCGAGCTCAAGACCGCCCTGGGAGAGGCCGATGAGGTTTTCCCGATCAAGGGGGTCGGGGACAATGACGAAGATGCCTGGAGCCGGGCTGTAAAACAGTTTCTGCCGCGCTCCAAAAATGCCCAAAAATTTATTGAAAAGCTAAAACAGTGATTTTTAGCGGTTTATAAAATTTTTAAAAATTTCTTGAAAATTTTCTCCTGAAAAATTTGCAGAATCAAAAAAAGGTAGTACCTTTGCAGTCCCGTTCGGAAACGAGCGGGTTTTTACGCCCAAAAGCCGAAAGGCCGGGGCAATAAAAAGTTCATTGAAAAGACTGAAAGGAAAGTACAAGAAGCAAGTACAAACGAGCGTCAGTTTCTTTAGGAAACTAGGAAACCAAGAGCGTCGGGAACAAGCTAAGAATTATAGAATATACAATGAAGAGTTTGATCCTGGCTCAGGATGAACGCTAGCGGCAGGCTTAACACATGCAAGTC
>CACZUR010000007.1 GCA_902784435.1 uncultured Bacteroidia bacterium
TGCCTTAGCGGCAGGGGTCGGAACCCCTGAGAGCGTTCCTCATGAGCTTCTCAAAAGCTCACTCCATTTTTATTTGGGTTACAAACATAGGAACTCGTTGAAAGTGTTATCGGTCACATAATTAAAAAACAGAGGGGAAATTTGCTTCCCCTCTGTTCAATTCTTTTCCTTTATTTATTTGGAAATGTTGGCGACAAACTCGTAGTCAGGTCCCACGAACTTGTACACGCTGTCGGCCAGCTTGGTCACCTCTACCGTCACACCGGGAGCCACATACTCTTTCACATCACCCTTCATCACGTATGAGCCACCTGCAATGCCCCAGTCGGGGAACTCCCAGCCATTGCACAGCATGCCGGGCTCGGCCGCATATTCGGTGCTCACGAAAGAGCCTTCGATATCGGCGCCCGTAGCGGTCAGGAGCTCGAAATAGGCAACGATTTCCTCTCCCTCACCGATGGTGATGGAGTGCTTGTCCACTCCATTGCCATTGTCGGAAATGACATCCTTGGCAGGAATGGCATCGGCGACATCGCCGCCCGGCACATAGTTGGGACCGGCGGCAGGATAGTCGAAGCCAGGGCCGGTGAAGCTGAAGGCACCGGTACCGATCTGGGTAACGATGACCGTCACGCCGGGATTGATATACACCTTCTCACCACCGTCAATGTAGTAAGAACCTCCTGCGAAAGTGCCCCATTCACCAAAGTCCATGAAGTAGCCGTTGGCCAGCTGACCCACCTCATGGGCATACTCGGTGGAGACATATTCGCCTTCCACCAGGTCCTCGGAGCCTTCGGCCAGGACGAATTCCAGATAAGCCACTTCCTCGTCATTGGAATCCTTGATGGTGATCGGATACTTCTTGACACCCGCGACGACGTTATTGTCACTCGTAGCGCAAGGCTGCGGTTCGCCAATCTCGTACTTGTGCGTAGGCGTAACGGAACCTGCGGGTTTCTTGGGCTTGGTCAGGGCAGGGATGGCACCTTCAAAGAGAATCTCCTTGGGATAATCCTTGCCCCAGAAGATGGTCCAGATGGTCACATCCTTGTCGTCCACCTTTTCTTCACGGCTGGTCACGGTCACAAGGCCATCCGTGATTTTCTCGGCAGTAGCGGCGCCGCCGGAAACGGTCCAGAGGCAAGTGCCCCAGTCTTTCATTTCCATGGGACCCCAGCCCCAGTCTACGGTCGTGTCATAGCCAATACCGAATTCGCCGGCGTTCACTACGCCACCTTCGGCGCAAGCCTTGTAAGCGCCGTCATGCAGATAGCCATCCGTGCTGTACAGGTCTATGGCAAGGTATTTTCCCTCGCCCGTCCAGACCGTCTGGTAGGTGGTCATGTCCAGTTCCTGGGAGATGCCCTCCGTTGCGAGCTGCAGGGTTACCAGCTGGCTCTCCTTGTTGGCAGAAGTGCTCTGAACCACGGTCAGGGAAAGCGGAGCAGGGTCTTCCACGAAGGGAAGGGTGCCCTTCCAGGTGAGTACGGAACCGTTTACCTGGGCCGTGATGATGTACTGGTTGTCACGCTTGCCCACCGTAATGAATCCGTCCTTGGCAGGAGCGCCGTTCACCGTAGTCTTGGCCAGGATGGCCTTGCCGATCTCATCGGCCCCCAGAAGATACTGTCCGGGCGTGAGGAAGGCATCGTAACCCACCAGCGTGGTGGTAAGGGCGCTGCCGAAGGACAGGTCGAAGTAACGGCGGTCGGTGGACCAGGTAGACTTGGCCGTGGAAAGGGCGGGCAATTCTACTGCGTCGGCCGGAACGGTATACAGATCGTTGATCTCGTTGATGGGGCCGGTCATGGGAGCGTCGTCCTTGAGGCAGGAGACCATCATCAGCACCAGGCCCAATGCGAAAATACTAGTTATTCTTTTCATAATTCAAACAATCTTTAGGCATTACAGCGTCATTTCATCCCACTGGACTTCCTCGATGGTGGAGAAGTCGGCCGATACCTTGTACACGGGAGAGAAGTTGTAGAACTTGGTCTTGGAAGAAGCGTTGAAGCCGTTGCCTTCGGCCTGGGCTGCGATGCGGAAATAGCGGTCCTGGGTTGCGTATTTGAACAGGTCGGCCGTTTCCGGGGCGTCGGTGGCGATTTCCAGGGTGATCAGTTCACCGGGGTTCACGTTCTGGGCTTTGGAAGGCTTGTAGTCCTTGGCCAGATTCATGTTCTTCGCACCCACGAACAACTGCGTGTTGGCGCAGAAGGCCACGTTGGCGATGGTGTTGGCCCGGGTAGGGTCGGTGAGCTCCACGTAGAAAGTGGCGACCATCTTCTTGCCGGCGGCATCATAGGTAATCTTGGGATCCTTGATGCGGCAGAAAGGAAGCACGCCCACGTTCATCTGGTTACGGCCTTTCTGGATCACGAAGGTGTCGTGTCCCTCTTCCGGCTCATAGCAGGGAAGAAGCTGGGTAGAGAATTTGTACGTACCGGCAAAAACCAGTTTATTGGCAAAGCTGCCGTCGAAGCGGACCATCCAGTACTGCTTGTCGTCGGTAATGTAGTTGGCCGGGTCTCCGGTATAGTTCGGGGAGATATACCCCTGCTCGGACACATAGAGTGCGCCATATTCCACGGAAGTGACCATGGACCAGGTGCTCCAGTCGAAGGCCGAGCTGGAACCTGCCTCGATACCCACCAGTTCTCCGGTTACCACATCCAGCAGCTTGCCGCTCACCTGGGCATTGGGGCCGTCGTAGTTATCCAGCTGGAACATGCTGCAGGAGACAGCAGACAGCAGGGGAAGCAGAAGGGCTGCAGATATAATTAACTTTTTCATTTCTGTCAAAACTATTTATTGTTATCCTCAATGTGGTTCTTTTCGTTGTTGGGAATACCGCTGTAGTAGGTTCCGTTGTACGAAAGGGTGCCGCTGTATCCCCAATACTTGGAAGTAGCCGTAACGGGGATGGCACGCAGGAAAATGTACTGGGCCTTGGCGCCGGAAAGGTCTACCAGCGGGATGAGGGTGAGCTTCTTGCCCACGTTGCCCTCTTCCTGGTTTACCGTGTTGTTGGGGTTATAGAAACCGCGGCGGCGGTACAGTACATTGGTCCATTTGTTCTCGAAGGGGAATTCCACCTTCCACTCATGGAGGATATTGTCAATGGTCAGGGCCACGTCGTCGGTGAAACCGGCGCGGCGGCGCACGGCATTCAGGCTCTTGGCGGCCAGGACTTTGTCACCCAGGTTGCTCTCGGCCACGGCCTCGGCGTAGGTAAGCAGGACTTCGGCATAACGGAGATCGTAGTACGGAGACTGCACATAGTCGTTGTTGGACTTGAGGTCTACATACTTGCGAGGGCTGAAGCTGTAGGAGTTGCGGTTGTTGGCGTTCTTGTCGTTGGTCAGGCCCATGAAAGCGGAGTTTTCAATGCCTACGCCACCATACGGATAGAAGGCTTCACCTTTGAACATGATGGCATCGTTGCCGACGCCGTTGGACGTGGCCTCGGGATAGACGTGCACAGCGCCGTCGGTACCCACATAACCGCCCTGGATATTGACGGTACCTCCACGGAATTCGGCACCGGGATAGAGTACCCAGGCCTGGAAACGGGCATCCTTGTCAGTGAAAGGATCCGTCACATTGTCGTAGTGCTTGTAATCGGCCACCTTGGCGTCGGTCATCTCCGTCTCGGGGTCATTCATATAAGCGTTCTCGTCTCCATTGTTCAGGGTCTGGATCTTACCGTTCTTGCGGGAACGGTCGGCGTTGTAGTAGTCGTACTCGTCGGCCAGATTCAGGGTAACGGCGTAATTGGCGGCACCGGTACCGGTGTAACCGAAAGCCCACTGGTTGGGAATCCACTTGTCCGTACCATTGGTGGTGCTGGCATCGCCGGTCTTGTAGGAACGTCCCAGCAGGCCTTCCACCTTCTTATAGTTCTGGAACAGTTCGGTGAGGTTTTCCTTGGCGGCACTCACACTGGAGGGATTGGGCTCATAGAGATCATAATCCTTGGCGTCAATCACCTTCTTGGCAGCGTCGATGGCCTTCTGGTAGTAATCATTGGCATAGCTGGCCTCCATATAGGTGAGTTTCTTCTGGACAGCCACCCAGGAAGGGTTGAGGGCGGAACGGCTCCAGTACTTACTCTCGGAAGCTGCCCACAGGGCGGCACGGGCCAGCATGCCATAGGCCGAATACCGATTGGCACGCATCTCCTGGGCCTGGGATTCAGGAAGGAGGTTCGCGGCCTGTTCAAACTGGTCCAGCACCCAGTCCCAGGTCTCTTTTTCCGTGGAACGGGGAACATAGAGTTTGTCCTCTTCTTCGGTACCATAGTACTTGTCCAGCGGTTCTTCCACGATGGGAACACCACCATAGACACGGACACTGCCGAAGTAGTAGCAGGCGCGGATGAACAGGGCTTCGCCCTTGTATTTATCGGCCGTTTCGTTGTCCAGGACGCCGTTAGCACGGCAATTCTCCACAGCCTGGAGGAAGTTGTTCACGGCACGGACAGCCGTGTAGTTCCAGAAACCAGAAACCGTGCTTCCATAAGACGGAACATCACGGGCACCGTTGCCGAACATCTGGTTCTTGTCACTGTCGTTAAGGCTCACGCCCGGTAACTGAGCATAGAGGTCGGCCAGCAGGGCCAGCAGACCATTCTCTGAATTCAGCAGAGCATCGGCGTCCACCTTGCTCAGGTCGCCTTCCATGGAATCGAAGAACTTGTCGCAGGAAGACAAACCAAGGGTAAGTCCGGCAATGAGGATATATGCAAATATCTTTTTCATTTTCATGCAGGATTAGAAGTTGAGGTTGAAACCGAAGCTGTAGGTCTTGTTGATCTGGAACTCACCACCGGCGCGGCCGCTGTCATTGGATTCCGGGTCTACATACTTCAGGAACTTGGAGCAGAAGGTAAGGAGGTTACCGCCGTTGAAGAATACGCGGGCGCTCTTGATGCCGGCCTTCTTGAGGAAGTTGGGGCTGAAACGATAGCCCAGCTCGATGGTCTTCAGACGGAGATAGGTAGCATCCACGTAATCGTAGGGCTGGTTGGCACCATAGGTAGGGCTGTTGTAGGAGCCCACCTGGGTCAGGCGGACCAGGGCCGGCCAGTAACCGGGCACCCACTGCGTGGCGGGATCCCAGGGATCGGCACCATATTGGGCCACGTGATAAGCGTCGGTGTAATGAGAAGGCAGGTAGTTGAGCACACCATAACCGGCATAGGCGCTGAGGCCGTACCCTTTGTACTTCATGCTGGCGCCGTTGAAGATGAGGCTGAAGTCAAAGTTCTTGTAGCTGCCGCTGAAGGTGAGGCCGAACTGGAGCGGAGGGTTGCCGCCACCCCAGGTATAGTAAACGTCATCGGTGTCGATGTAACCGTTGCCGTTGCGGTCTACCATCTTGTACTGGCCCACGATGAGGGCACGGTTGCCTTCATTGGTAGTAAGGGAGGAATAGAGAACCTGGCTGGAGTTGGCGTCGTTGACGGAAGTGAAACGTTCGCCGGTCCAGCGGTAGGTATTGCCGCCCATGTAACCGTTCCAGCGGTTCAGGTTGCTCTTCTTCCAGTAATCCATCTGGGAAGAGTAAATCCGGTCATTCTCGCTCTCGATGTAGGTATTGCGATAACGGGAGAACGTGGCCGTACCCTGCACGCGGTAAGAGAAGTTACCGATGCTGTTGCGGTGGTACAGACTCAGTTCCAGACCTACGTTCTCGCTGCGGTTCAGGTTCTCGGAGGGGATGCTCACCGCATAGAAGTCCGGGAGGGAAACGCTGCGCTGGGCGGCCGTGCCGATCATCTGGCGCTTGAACCAGTCGAAGGTACCGCCGAACTTGCCCTGCCACAGTTCCCAGTCCACGCCGAAGTCCATCATACGGACCTTGGCCCAGGTGAGAACGGTGTTGGCCACTTCATTGTTGGCATAACCGGTAGTGGTCTTGCCGTCGGCAAATACCCAGGAGTTGCTGGCCTTGTAACCCAGGACATAGGCATAGGGAGAGCCTTGTACAGAGCCGGTGAAACCGTCGGACCAGCGGAATTTCAGGTTGTTCACCATGGGGGCGAAATCCTTGAAGAATTTCTCTTCGGAGATGCGCCAACCCAGGGAATAGGACGGGAACAGGCCCCAACGGTGACCGCTCTGGAACTGGTAGTTACCATCGTAGCGGCCCATCAGTTCCACCAGGTATTTACCCTTATAATTATAGTTCAGACGGCCGATGAAACCGGCAGTACGGACGCTGCTGCGGGTACCCTGGTTCTCTGCGCGGGAATCCAGCCCCTGGTTGATGACGTCGTGCGTATACAGGAACTGGGAAGCATCCGGACCGTAGTAACGGGAGGCGCCCACCATGGCATTGGTGATGCTGGTGAGTTCGGCGCCCAGCATGGCGGAAATATTGTGTGCACCGGCAATCTGGGTGTCATACAGGGCCTGGAGACGGCCATAGACACGGGTGTTGTCGTTCCACATCTCGGCGTACTGGGTTTCCTGACGGGTTTCCATGCCCTGACCGGACACATCCGTATAATAGTCATACAGGAAGCCCTTCTTCACCAGGGTGCGCTGCTTGTTGCGGCCGAAGTCGTAGGCACCGGTAGCCTGGAATTTGAGGCCCTTCAGGAAAGGAGCGTCATAAGTGAAGTCGATGGTATTGGAGAAATCCTTGCGGTCGGTCTTGGTATAACCGGAGAATTCGGTATCCAGCAGGGCCACCGGGTTGGCGTGCTCCTCCACATCCGTATAGTGGTTGGGGTTGTTCAGGGGATGGACACCCACGGTAGGATTGGACTGATAGATATAGAAGAAGATGTTCCAGTCCATGTCGAAGTCGCCCAGACCCAGGTTGGAGCTCTGGCGGAAGTTGGTGGTATAGCGCATGGTGAGTTCCGGAAGGAGTTTCACGGAAATGTTACCGTTGAAACCATAACGCTTGTAACCATAGGCATTTCCCTTCAGGATGGGGTTATCGTCGGCATAGTTGCCGCCGAAGTAGTAATTCACCTTTTCGTCGCCACCCATGATGGAGATGTTGTACTGCTGGTTCACGGCGACCTTCTTGTACACCTGGTCGTACCAGTCGGTATAGACCACGCTGGGGTCGTTGTTCTCGTACTTGGCGATGAGTTCATCGGACCAGCGGTGTCCCATCTTGCCCACGTCGGACATGGCGTTGTCCCACTTCATGAAGGAGGTCCAGTTCTCCACGTCGCGGGGAACGACCGGGGACGTGAGGGACAC
The DNA here is from genome assembly GCA_902784435.1 of uncultured Bacteroidia bacterium. Taxonomy (GTDB): domain Bacteria; phylum Bacteroidota; class Bacteroidia; order Bacteroidales; family UBA932; genus Cryptobacteroides. Next base: position 7,227 of record CACZUR010000007.1, read on the forward strand.
ATTGGCCGAGAAGTTCACGCTGGGCTTTTTCACCTGGCCCTTCTTGGTGGTGATCAGGATCACACCGTTCTGGGCGCCCAGACCGTAAATGGTGGCGGAAGCGTCCTTCAGCACGGAAATGCTCTCGATGTCGTCCGGGTTCAGTTCCTGGAGGACGGAGAGGTCCGTATAGCTTTCCAGGGCATTGGGGTTGGTGTTGTAGGTGGTGGATTTACGGGTACGGGTGGTGCTGCGGACGACACCGTCCACCACCACCATCGGGGTACCGAAGCCACGGAGGTTGATTTCGGAAGCGAAAGCACCGGGCTTACCGCTGTTCTGGGTAATCATCAGGCCGGGAATCTTGCCCTGCAGGGCAGCCACGCCGTCGGCCGTCTTGGTGGCGGCGATGTCCTCGGAACGGATCTGGGTGATGGCGCCGGTGAGGGATTCCCTCTTCTGGACACCGTAACCCACGACCACGGTTTCGTTCAGCATCTCCGAGTCCTCGCGCAGGATCACATCCATCTTGGCCTGGGCCTTCAGGGTGACGGTTACGAAGCCGATGGAAGAGAATTCGAGGATGGCACCCGAGGGAACGGTGAGTTCGAAGTTACCGTCCAGGTCGGTGGCGGTACCGGTAGTGGTACCCTTCTGCATGACTGCCGCACCGATGATCGGTTCCTTCAGTGCATCCGTGACCGTACCGGTCACCGTGATGTTCTGGGCCAGCAACGCCGAAGCCCCCAGGAAAAATCCCAGGGCTACGGAGATTACCCGCCCAAGCAAGTTTTGTTTTCTCATATTGGTTGGTTATTTATAATAGGTAGTTTCCTATTTGAAGAGCTTCCGGGCGAAGGTGTTCAGATACAGGCGCCAGTTGGCCCATACGTGACCGCCGTCGGATACGAAGTACTCGTGCTCCAGGCCCTGCTCGTTAAGCTTGGCATGCATTTCCTCGGCGCCCTGGAACAGGAAGTCGGTATTGCCGCAGGCCAGGAAGTACAGCTTGACGCCGGCCTTCTTGAGGGTGGCAATCTGTTCGGGAGTGGCGCTGCCGGCCGCAGACAGGGGGCAGATGTAGTCGAACATCTCCGGATACAGGATGGAAGCGCTGATGGTGTGTCCGCCGCCCATGGAAAGGCCTGCGATGGCGCGGGATGCAGGCTTGGCGATGGCGCGGAAGTTCTTTTCGATGAACGGGACGATCTCCGTGCACAGGCTCTTCACATAGCTGTCACGCATGGCGGGATCCCGCCAGTCGAAGGGCTTTTCGGGGATGTTCAGGGTGCGGGCGGCAGCCTGTCCGGGATTGCCGTTGGGCATGACCACGATCATGGGTTCGGCCAGGCCTTTCTCGATGAGGTTGTCCAGGATCTGGGCGGCACGGCCCATGGAGCTCCAGGCTTCCTCGTCACCGCCGGCACCATGCAGGAGGTAAAGGACGGGATACTTCTTTTTGGGATTGTTCTCGTAGCCGTAAGGAGTGTACACGGTAAGGCGGCGGCTCATGCCCAGGATTTTGCTGTCGTACCAGGGGTGGCTCACCGTTCCGTGCTGGTGTGCTTCACCGTAGTTCTCCGTACGTTCTCCGGGAACGGTGAGCATGGGCAGGTAACGGGTGCCGTCACGCTGGACCAGCACGTTCTGGGGATCGTTCACGGCAACGCCGTCCACCACGAAGTTGTAGGTGTAGATTTCCGGAGCGGGAAGCGGAATCTTTACGGACCAGACGTTGTTCTCTCCGCGGGTCATGTCGATGGTTCCGCCCCAGGGGTTGGGCATCCAGGAACCGCTGAGCTTGACCACCGTGGCATAATCGGCCTTGAGGCGGAAGGTCACGCTGTCGTTCTGGATTTCCGGGGAAACGATGGGTTTCTGACCGCCGAAGAAGGCGAAGTTGGTCAGTTCCTGTGCGTTCATTGCGCCGGCGACGGCCAGGCAAAGGGCAAGGGTAGAAAGAATGCGTTTCATTGCGTTTTATTGTTTGGTTGTTCAGTGTCTTTTATTACGATGCAAATGTATAATCTATTCCAGCGAATGACATTCTCGCCTGTTCAAATGTTTTTCTATTTGAACGAAGCGCCCGCCTTGGCCAGGGCCTTGGGCAGACAAACCTTCCAAAAAGCCCAGTCGTGAGTTCCTTCGCGCTCGATCCAATCGCAGGACAGTCCGTTTTTTATCATGGAATTGTACAGGGACTTGGCTTTGCTGTTGTCTACCGTAAAATCCTGGAGCCCCACTTCGATGGTAAAGGCCGGAAAGACGGATTTGTCGGATTGCTGGCCGATATAGGCCGACATGGAAGCGTCGGCCGCCGGGCTCATGGCGTAGGCGCAGAGGAATTTCTCCGGATACTTCAGGGCGTGATACAGCGTTCCATAGCCGCCCATGGACAAACCTGCGATGGCCCTTTTCCCATTGCAGTTGTACTGTTTTTCCACATCGGCCATCAGTTCCTCTTCGAAATACTGCTCGTATCCGTCCCCGGAGTAAAACTTGTCCAGACCGTTGGGCATGATGATGACCATATCCACCCCGCTGGACTTCTGGTAGTCCGAAGCGATTTTGGCGGCATTGCCCTTTTCCAGCCAGCAGCGGTCGTGGCGGGCGTTCTGGTTGTTGTCTTCATAGCCATGCAGCAGATACAGGAAAGGGTAAGACCGGGTTTTGTCGTAATTGGCCGGCAGCCATACGGAATAGGTCATGTCGCGGTTCATGGCCTTGCTTTTCACCACTCCTTCCGAAACGGACGACTGCTTGGCAGCCTGGGCCGGATCCAGTTTTCCCCAGGGATCGTTGTCTTTGGTCTGAGAGGTTCCGCAACTCACCAGCAAAGCCAGCGCAGCGGTAAACAAAAACGCGTTTTTCATTTTTCCAGTTTGCTATTTATATTGATGATAAGGTGTGCCGGCCAGGGCTCCCATTCGGGCATGCCGTCGGCGGCGGGTTTGCCGGTCCTGGCAAAAGCGGCCCAGAGGTTGCTCACGCGATGACCCAGTTGCACGGCATCCTCTCCCCCGCCGGTGAATGTCCGGTGGCGGAGCACATTGTCGAACACGAATGGAATCTCGATGCAGTGCGTGCTGCCCATGGACCCGTCCAGTACGGGCGTGGCCCAGTCGAAACGGTAGAAATAGACGGGAGCACATCCCGCGGCCATGCGGTCTTCGGCCTGCCGGATGGCCAGCGGACGGAAGATGGGGTCTTCCTGCCCGGGGGTGAATTCATTGTATACCGTTCCGATGATTACGGGAATATCTTTGGAGAAGGCCAGGGCCTCGGGCGCGGCAGGCTGGAAGGGAATCACCTCACCGTCTGCAACGGGAAGCTGGCCAAAGAGAATCCTGTCCAGAAAGTTGGCGGGCAGGGCGCCGTCCTGACGGGCTTCTTCGGTCACCTGCTGGACGGCCTCACGGTAAGCGGCCAGCAGTTGCTCATAAGGGACTTCCGCCATCTTGTCCACCTCGGCCGGCCTGATGCCCAGCCGGGACACCGTGGCGGCGCCGATGCGGCGGGAGTATTTGGGGTCCATCAGGTGCGTGATGGAACCGCTCTGGACGATGGCCTTGTGGAAAAGGCCCCGGGCCGACGGCATGGCCATCAGGGTGCTCACCTTGCCGCCACCGCCGCTCTGGCCGAAAACAGTGACGTTGGAAGGGTCTCCACCAAAGGCAGAAATATTGGTTTTGACCCATTCCAGCGCCTTGACGATATCCATCATGCCCACATTGCCGCTGTGGGCGTATTTGGCCCCGTAGGCACTCAGATCCAGGAAGCCCAGGGCATTGAGCCGATGGTTCAGGGAAACCACCACCACCCCGTGGTCGCGGGCCAGGTTGGTACCGTCGTAGCCGGCCTGCTCCTGGGAAGAGCCTTCGGAAAAACCGCCGCCATGCAGCCATACCATCACAGGAAGCTTGCTGTTGCCCTTGATGCTGGAAGTCCAGACGTTCACCCGCAGGCAGTCCTCGCCGGGATAACCGTCGTCCCAGTGCATGGCAAAAGCCTGGTTGTCATCTGTCCAGCCCATCCGGGGGCCGTGGGGTGAAACGGGGCCATAGGCCCGGCTGGCACGGACCTCCTTCCACGGTTCCGGGTCCGTGGGAGGCATGAAGCGGGCGGCCTGGCCATAAGGGATGCCCTTGTATACAAATACGCCGTCGTCGATATAGCCGCAGACAGGACCGCTATGGGTTTGGACGGTAGAAGCTTTGGCCGATGTCTCCAGGGAGCCGATGCAATCCTGGGAGCCGCGCCAGACCGGCTGGCCGCAGGAGGCAGCCAGCAGACAGGCCGAAAGGATGGACAGGATAGGTTTCAGTGTCATGATTTCCGTAGTTTTCCCATGCAAAGTTGCAGAAAAGTAAAAAGACAGTCTTTTCCGCAGATTCAAATGTTTTTTTCGGTGTTCAAAATGATTATATTTGCCATATGAATCTGAAAACTTTAACCCTAGGCCTGGCCTTGCTAAGCCTGAGCGCCTGCCACTATAACGGTTTGGAAGTCCCCAGCCCCGCAGAAGGAAGCGTCGTCATTGCCTCCAGCCTGTCCAACCAGCGCGTAAACGCCTTTGCCGAGGACCGGCAGGGACACATCTGGATTGCCACCCAGCGCGGTGTGAACCGCTTTGACAGCCACGAATACACGCAGTTCTTTTCCACCGACGACGAATGGGGCCTGCCGGACAACCAGATTTATGCGGTACATACCGCCCAGAACGGCCGCCTGTGGGTAACCACCGCCAACGGAGTGGCCACGGCCACCGACCAGGGCAATTTTCACCGCATTCCGGTAGAAGGCGGAGAGCGGACGCTGGGAACTGCTCTGGAAACCCGCAGCGGAAAGCTTCTTTTTTCCAACAATACCACCCTGTATGCCTATCAGCCTGAACAGGATGCCATCTTACCCGTTATCCGGGAACTGAACGCCTTCGGTGCCCAGGCCATGGTCCTGGACCGCGAAGACCGGCTGTGGGCCATTGGCAGCGGCGGATTCGTCCTCAACTGTTACAGCACCGCAGACTGGAGCCTCCTTTCCAGCGTACCAACCGGCTTCCAGGCCTATCACATCGCCTTTTCGGAAGACGGCACCATTTGGCTCTCCGGCATGGGCAGGCTGGCCATCCTGGACACGGCCTCAGGGCAGTGGCTGCCCCTCCCCGCCGCCATCCAGGCCGAAAAACGCCTGACGGAAGGCGACATCGACATCCTCTTCCCCCTGGACGGGGAGCGCATGCTCCTGAACGTCATCGGCAAGGGATTCTTCCTGTATCAGAAAAACCGCGGGCAGGTGCTCTTCCAAACCCACGACAGTTTCCCCTATCAGATTCCGGAAGCCGAAGTGAGCACCCTTTTCCAGGACAGCCACCACAACCTGTGGGTGGGCACGACGGATAAAGGATACAGTGTTTCCTATCACGACAAGGGGCTGTTCGGCGGCCAGAAATCCCTGGTGAACGCTTTCAAGGGAAAAACCGTGAATTCCCTCTGCACGGACCAGTCCGGCAATTTGTGGATCAATACGCCCTCAGGTGGCCTATGGTACTACCATGTGGCCGAAAAGCGGCTGCAGCCGGTAGACATCGGCTTCCTGATTCCGGACAGCAATGTGGGCTACATCCGCGCCAACAAGGTTTTCTGTGACAGCACCGGCGAGGTCTGGCTGCTGTTCGGAGACAAAATGCGGGCAGTCCGCTGCAGCTGGGACGGAAAACAGCTGCGGCAACTGGATTTCTTCTACTGCCTCAATCCCCTTTCCATCGCCGAGGATGACCAGGGCTATATCTGGGTAGGCGGCATGGGCGCCAGCCTCATCCGCTATGACAAAGCTACGCGCACGACCCGCGGCATCGACCTGTTGCCCCAGGGCCAGTGGACATACGTGCCCGATCTCATCCTCAAGGAGGCCGGCCGGCTGGAAGCCGCCTGTTTCAACCACTTCCCGGTAGAAGTGAATACCTACACGCTGGAAACCCGGGAGGTGAGCATTCCCGCCGAAGAGTACGAGGCCACCATCCGCCGTTCCGTGGTCATTCCCACCCGCCTTTTTCAGGACAGCGCCGGAGACCTTTGGGTGGGCACCCTGACCAACGGGCTCATCTTCTGTGACGGAAAAACGGGGAAGCACACGTCCATGGACGGCCTTTCCTGCCTGGATATCAGTTCCATCCAGGAAGACCGCCAGGGCAACATCTGGATTTCCACCATGGACGGCCTGTGCAAATATGACCGCACCACCGGCCATTTCATCCATTATATGGAGGCCGACGGCACGGGAGGCAACCAGTATTCGGAACGGGCCTCCTGCCTGCTGGAAGACGGTACGCTCGTTTTCGGCGGCACCCATGGACTCACCTGTTTCAATCCCCTGGATGCGCCGGCCAGGCGCACCGTCCCCATCGTCTTCGAATACCTTACCGTACACAACCAGCTGGTGCGGCCTTCGGAAGACGGGCCCATCGGCAAGCTGCTGAACGAAAAGCCTCAGGTGCTCATCCGGCACAACCACAATGCCTTTGACATCACTTTTGCAGCCCTGGACTACAGCGAGTTCGAGCAAATCCGCTATGCCTACAAACTGGAAGGCTTTGACAAAGACTGGGTTCGCATCAATACCCGCCACAATGCCTATTTTTCCCAGATTCCGCCCGGACGATACAAACTGCGGGTGACCATTGCCAACGGCAGCCACACCATCACGGAAACGGAGGAGAGCCTGGATATCCGCGTACTGCCGCCCTGGCAGTGCAGCTGGTGGGCCTGGATCCTGTGGGCCCTCCTGGGCCTGGCTGTCCTCACGGGCCTGTACCGGCTGGGCCTCCATGTCACGCAGGTTCGGAAAGAAGCGGCCCGGCGCATCTATCAGGTGCGCAAGCAGCGGGAAAAAGCCGAGGAAGCCCGCGAGGCCGAAAAAGAGCTCAACCGCATCCAGATGAACTACTTCTCCAACGTGGCGCACGAGTTCCGTACTCCGCTTACCATGATTGCCGGGCCGGCGCAGCAACTGTCCCTGTCGGAGAACCTCCAGGGCACGGACCGCAAGCTGGTGGACATCATCCGGCGCAACGCCACCTGGATGCTGTCGCTGGTGAATCAGCTGCTGGATTTCAACCGGATCGGCAACAGCAAATTGCAGCTGAGAGTTGCCCGGATGGACCTGGTAGGCCCCCTCCGGGACACGGCCGAGCTGTTTGGCTTCAACGCCCATTCCAAGAAGATCGAGCTGAACACCTATGGGCTGGAAGACCCCTGTGAGATGTGGGTAGACGCCGACAAAGTACAGAAGGTGGTGATGAACCTGCTGTCCAATGCACTGAAATTCACCCCTTCCGGCGGCAAGGTATCGCTGGGCTTCGATGTCATCGGACGGGAAGAAGCCGCCGCCCGCTTCCCGCTCACCGGGGCCGACCAAGACAGCCAGTGGGCCTGCATCAGCGTCAGCGACAACGGACCCGGCATCCCGGAAGACCAGCTGGAGAAGATTTTCGAACGCTTTTACCAGTCGGAAGCCGGGAAAAAGTCCTATGGTTCCGGCATCGGCCTGTACTATGCACGCGCGCTGTGCAGCCTTCACCACGGCTATATCAAGGCCTGGAATCGGCCCGAAGGCGGCGCCCTGTTCAGCCTGGTGCTGCCGGTGAGCGAAACGGCCTATTCAGAGGACGAACGCACGTCCGTGGTGCCCGAGCTTCCGTCCCATCAGCTGGCCGGGGATATCGGCCCCGACAATCCGGAAGAGGAAGCCGACAAAAAGCACATCGCCGTCATCGACGACGACATCGACATTGCCAACTACCTGAAGGTGATGCTGAAACCCCAGTACAAGGTTTCCGTGTACTACGATGCCGAGAGTGCCCTCAAGGGCATGGAGGAAGACGTGCCGGACCTGATCATCTCCGATGTGGTCATGCCCGGCATGGACGGTTACGAGCTGTGCGCCCGCATCAAAGGAGACCTGCAGCTGTCGCACATTCCCGTGGTACTGGTCACGGCAAAGGTGGCCGTGGAAAACCAGGTAGAAGGCCTGGACAAGGGGGCCGATGCCTACGTGACCAAACCCTTCCAACCGGCCTATCTGCAGGCCCTGGTGAAGTCGCTGCTGGAAAACCGCGAGAAACTGCGCCGGCAGCTGGCATCGGCCACCACCACCGAAGAAATCGAGTCCGAAGCCCTTTCCCCGCGCGATGCAGCTTTCATGAAAGAGCTGTACGAACTCATGGAAAAGGAGCTGGCCAACGCAGACCTGGACATCGTGCGCATGACGGAAATGATGAAAATGTCCCGCACCAAATTCTATTATAAGGTAAAAGGCCTCACCGGCGAGAACCCTTCCGTCTTCTTCAAGCGGTACAAGCTAAACCGCGCCGCAGACCTCCTGAAGGAAGGAAAATACAACATGAGCGAGATTGCCTGGATGACGGGTTTCAACACCCTGTCCCACTTCTCCACCTCCTTCAAGAAGCAGTTCGGCGTTCCCCCGTCGGAGTATACCGGCTAGTACAAGCGCTTTTTCCCGTTTTTTTTGTATCTTTGGGGATTATGAGCGCCAAACTGACATTTTTGGGAACCGGGACTTCGCAGGGGGTGCCCATCATCGCCTGTGAATGCGGGGTGTGCCAGTCGCCCTGCCGGGAAGACAAACGCTTCCGGGCATCGGCCTTCGTGGAATACGGGGGGCTGAATATCCTGGTAGATGCCGGCCCGGACTTTCGTTCCCAGATGCTGGCGGCCCGCATCCGTCACCTGGACGCCATCCTGCTCACGCACAATCACAAAGACCATACGGGCGGGCTGGACGACGTACGCTCTTTCAATTATATAGACAAAAAGGCCGCGGAAATCTACTGCGAGGCGCGGGTGCTCAAAACCCTGAAAAACGACTATGCCTACGCTTTCGAGGAGCACAAATACCCCGGCGCTCCGGAGTGGCACGTACACCTCATCGACGACCAGCCTTTCCGCGTAGACTCGCTGCAAGGCACCGGCCAGCTGGAGTGGGTGCACGATGTGGGGTATTTTTATCGGCAGGCCGACGGTTCCCTGCAGCCCTCGGACAACGCCGTCGTGGAAGCCCCGCGCGAAAACCCCAACGTCATTCCCATCCGCGGATTCCACGACCAGATGCCCGTCCTGGGCTTCCGCTTCGGGAATATCGCCTACCTGACGGACATGAGCCGCCTTCCGGAAGAGGAACTGGCCAAGTTGCAGGGCCTGGAGCACCTGACCCTGAACACCGTAGGATATCACCCGCACCATTCGCATTTCTCCCTGTACGAGGCCCTGGACCTGGCCCATGTCATCGGCGCACGGCATACCTGGCTCACCCATCTGAGCCATGCATTCCCCCGTCACCAGGCGTTCTGCGAGCAGCTGCGCGCCCTGTGCCGGGAAAAGGGCATCCGCTCCGAAGTCCTTCCCGCCTACGACGGACTCACCATCACCGACTAAAACCTATCCCCATATGACACAAGAAGTTATCAACACCATCGACAGCATACAGGTAAGCCTGAATGCCGGCGGCATGAATACCATCAACATCATCCTGGCCTTCGTGATGTACGGCGTGGCGCTGGGCATCAAGCCCCAGATCTTCGTAGAGGTGTTCAAAAAACCCAAGAGCGTACTGCTGGGCATGCTTTGCCAGCTCATCCTGCTTCCGGCTTTCACCTGTCTGCTGGCCATCCTGCTCACCGGCTGGATTTCCCCCATGATGGGCCTGGGCATGATCCTGGTGGCGGCCTGCCCCGGCGGCAATATCTCCAACTTCATGAGTTCGCTGGCCAAGGCCAACATCGAGCTGTCGGTAAGCCTTACGGCCATTTCCACTGCACTGGCCGTACTGCTTACACCATTTAACTTCTGGGCCTGGGGCACCGTATACCTGCACGCTGCCAAGGTGGCCGGCAGCATTCCCACGCTGGTCATTCCGCTGTGGGATGTATTCAAGACCATTTTCATCCTGCTGGGTGTCCCGCTGGTGCTGGGCATCCTCACCAGCCGCTATCTTCCCAAAGTGGCCCAGGCGCTCAAGAAGCCCCTCCAGTGGCTGTCCATCATCATTTTCGTCGCCATGGTGGTGCTGTCGTTCAGCAGCAACATAGATGCCTTCCTCCTCAGCGTCAAATACATCTTCCTGGTAGTGCTCATCCACAACCTGCTGGCGCTGACCATCGGCTTCACGGTGGGAACCATCGGCAAAGTGCCTTTCCGCGACCGCCGTACCCTCACCATCGAAACCGGCATCCAGAATTCCGGCCTGGGCCTGGCCCTGATGCTGGGCACCACCCTCTTTGCCGGCTTCCCGCCGCACGGCGGCATGCTGGTCATCACGGCCTGGTGGGGCATCTGGCACATCATTTCGGGCCTCACGGTAGCCACCATCTTCAACCGGACCCGCCGCGATGCGTAAAATCTGGGAACAGAACAGACTGTATTCCCTCCTCCGGCATTATACAGACTGGTGCACGGAGAACAGCTACCGCTATCTGCGCTACCGGGGTGCCGATTTGCCCGAAGACGGCGCTGTCATCCTGGCGCCCAACCATACCAATACCCTCATGGACGCGATGGTCATCCTCGCCGGCCGGAAGGAAGCCACCGCTTTCGGGGCCCGGGCCGACATTTTCCGGAAACCGGCCATCGCCCGGATCCTGCACTTCCTGCGCATCCTGCCCATGGTCCGGGAAAGGGACGGGCTCAGCCACGTAAGCGAAAACTACGAGAGCTTCGACCAGATTGACCAGGCGCTGGAGCACGGAGTTCCGTTCTGCCTGTTTGCCGAAGGGACCCATCAGCCCCAGCGCAGCCTCCAGCCCATCAAGAAGGGCATTGCCCGGATAGCCGTCCGGAGTGCCCGGAGCCGCCAGACCTGGCTGGTTCCCACCGGCATCAATTATACGGATTTCTTCCGCTTCCGCAAGGGCTGCGAAGTCCGTTACGGAGCACCCATCGATGTCAATGCCTTTGTCCGGGAGCACGCAGACCTGCAGGAAGCCCAGCTGCTGCAAGCCCTCCGAAGCCAGCTGGAAGAGCAGATGGCCGCCCTGGTGCAGCCGGAAGGACCCGCAGCGGAAAAGCCCCATTCCCTCCTGCTGCTCATCTGGCCCTTCGCCGCCCTGCTCAGCTTTCCGGCCTGGCTCACGGCAGAGATCCTGTGCCGAAAGGTCAAGGACAAGGCCTGGTGCAACAGCATCCGCTATCTGTGCCATCTGTTCCTGCTGCCGCTTACCCTCATTCTCTGGGGGGTCCTCTTCGGCCTCACCCTTCCCTGGTATGCCACGCTCTCCCTCCTGGCATCCACTCCTGCGGCCTTTCCCCTCTTCTACGACGGTCTTAACCTGCTGCGTAAGTAGCTGTCGTTCAGATAAATACAGAAAATCGGGTGCACTTTTTTGTGCACCCGATTTTACGTAAAAAGTTGAGTAGCAGCACTTTAGCCGCCAGGCTCAAAACTACAGCTTGGGTCCGGCCTTTACCAGTGCCTTGCCAGCCTTGTTGCTTTCGTACTTGTGGAAGTTCTTGATGAAGCGGGCAGCCAGGTCTTTGGCTTTCACTTCCCATTCCTCAGGCTTGGCATAGGTGTCACGAGGATCCAGGATGCCGGTGTCTACACCTTCCAGCTTGGTAGGCACTGTGAAATTGAAGTAAGGGATGACCTTGGTGGGAGCCTTGTCGATGGCTCCATTAAGGATAGCGTCGATGATGCCGCGGGTGTCGCGGATGCTGATGCGCTTGCCGGTACCGTTCCAGCCGGTGTTCACCAGGTAGGCCTTGGCACCGCTCTTCTTCATCTTCTTCACCAGTTCCTCTGCATACTTGGTAGGATGCAGTTCCAGGAAAGCCTGGCCGAAGCAGGCGCTGAAGGTAGGCGTGGGCTCGGTGATGCCGCGCTCCGTGCCGGCGAGCTTGGCGGTGAAGCCGGAGAGGAAGTAGTACTTGGTCTGTTCCGGGGTAAGGATGGAAACCGGAGGCAGGACGCCGAAGGCATCGGCGCTCAGGAAGATGACCTGCTTGGCTGCCGGTCCGTGGCTTTCCGGACGCACGATCTTCTCGATGTGGTAGATAGGATAGCTCACACGGGTGTTCTCGGTGACGGACTTGTCGTTGAAGTCAATCTTGCCGGCGGCATCTACGGTCACGTTCTCCAGGAGGGCGTCGCGGCGGATGGCGTTGTAGATATCGGGTTCGGACTCCTTGTCCAGCTTGATGACCTTGGCGTAGCAGCCGCCCTCGAAGTTGAACACGCCCTTGTTGTCCCAGCCGTGCTCGTCGTCACCGATCAGGAGACGCTTCGGGTCTGTGGAAAGGGTGGTTTTGCCGGTGCCGGACAGGCCGAAGAAGATGGCGGTGTTCTCACCGTTCATATCCGTGTTGGCCGAGCAGTGCATGGCGGCGATGCCCTTCAGGGGAAGGTAGTAGTTCATCATGGAGAACATACCCTTCTTCATCTCACCACCGTACCAGGTGTTCAGGATCACCTGCTCGCGGGAGGTGACGTTGAAGGCGACGCAGGTTTCCGAGCGCAGGCCCAGTTCCTGGTAGTTGTCCACTTTGGCCTTGGCGGCGCAGTATACCACGAAATCGGGTTCCTGATCAAACTCTTTCTGGTTCTTGGGACGGATGAACATGTTGGTCACGAAGTGAGCCTGCCAGGCGACTTCCATGATGAAGCGCACTTTCATGCGGGTGTCGGCGTGGGTGCCGCAGAAGCCATCCACCACGAACAGGCGCTTGCCGCTGAGCTGCTTCTGGGCCAGTTTTTTGACAGCCTTCCAGGTGGCTACGCTCATCTTGTGGTTGTCGTTGGGATAACCCTCGGTGGTCCACCAGATTTCGCCGGGTTTGCCTTCCTTGGTGGTGTTGTCGTAAACGATGTACTTGTCTTTGGGGGAACGGCCCGTATAAACGCCGGTCATTACGTTGATGGCGCCAAGCTCCGTTACCTGACCCTTGTCAAAGCCCTCGAGACCGGGTTTGGTCTCTTCGTTGTAAAGAACCTCGTACGTGGGGTTATAAAGGATTTCCTTTACACCGCTGATACCGTACTTTTTGAGATCGATGTTAGCCATAAATGATATTGTGTGTTAAAATGTTTTTTCAATTCTGCAAATTTACCCATTTTTTACTTCTTTTCCAAACGGGCGGCCAGCCTTTTGGCCAGGCCGGGAGCCAGGGAAAGATTTTCCAGTTTGCTGGCATAACTGAGCCAGCGGGACGACATCTCGTAATCCTCCATCAGGTAAAACGCCATGGCAATGTTGTAGGAGGCGCAGGCGCGTTTCTGGGCACTTCCCCGCTTGGTCTGTTCCTTCCAAATGTCCACGGCTTTGGCAAACTGGCCTTCGTTCATATACTGCAGGGACTCTACCCAGACATCCACCTGGAAATTGTCAAAGTAATAAAAACTGAAGGATTCGGTCTGCCACTGGGACAGGAAGCGGCGCGTGAGGCGGCGGCCCACTTCTTCGGATTCGTTGGAGGCCATCGCCTGCCGGGCCAGGGATTTAAGGCCCTCGTCGGTGACCACGCCATTGTTGTATACCAGGGGACGCAGCACGGTAGAACCCTTGAAAGGAAGCACTTTGTCTTCTCCCAGGCTGTCGTAGATGTCCAGATGGGTTAAAACGGGCACCGCTACCGGGCACACATAGGCCGAATCCAGCGAACGGGCGCCCGAAACCGCCTGGTTGGTTTCCGGGCCGGGTTCTCCCAGCTGCGTAGACAGCAGGAAAATGACGTCGCCCTCGGTATCCATCACCAGCGAATGCATCAACTCCAGCGTCACGCTATCGGCCGCGGGCACCTTGTACAGGCCCACCACTTCTTCCCCGCCGAAGTAATCTTCCTCCAGTTTGCGGGCCATGGCCGATGCCGCCGAACGGTCGAACAGGGAGTCTTTGCCCTCCATATAGGCAATGGAAAAAGACTTATGGGACAAGTCCAGGCCCGATGCCGACGGCTGGCGAACCTCCAGGTACAGGGGGAATACCTGCGGGGAACAGGCGGCCGCCAAGAGGGCGGCAGCCACAAAGAAACTGAGTTTTTTCATACCACTTCTGCAGTAAGGTCGTATTCGTCCGCGGCCGTGATGCGCACCGTGAGGAACGCTCCGACAAGGGAGTTGGGCTCGATGCCGTCAAAGGCCGCTTCCGAGTATTTTACCAGGATCTCTCCGTCTACTTCCGGACTTTCGAACTCGCTGCGGCATACCAGGACGCCGTCCGAGAAATCGTCTACCAGCACGCGGACTTCGGAGCCGATCCGGGACTGATTGTATGCAAGGGATATGCCACGCTGAAGCTCCATCAGGCGGTTCAGGCGGTTTTTTTTGGTGGTTTCCCGGATGCTGTCCCGAAAGTGTTCCGCACCATAGGTCCCTTCCTCTTCCGAGTAGGTAAAAGCGCCCATGCGCTGGAAACGGGCATCGGCCACGAAATCCATCAATTCCTTGAATTCTGCCGGACCTTCGCCGGGATGCCCTACGATGAGGGTGGTGCGAAGGACCACGCCGGGAACCCGCTCCCGCATCCGGCGGATGAGCTCCCGGGTCCAGGCGCCGTCTACGCCCCGGTGCATCTTGTCCAGCACTTTGTCCGACACATGCTGCAGCGGGATGTCCATATAACGGCAGACTTTGGGATTGACGGCCATCTCTTCCAGTACATCTTCCGGGAAGTCTGCCGGATAAGAATAGTGGATGCGCATCCACTCGATGCCTTCTACCTGGCTCAAACGCCTCAGGAGCTGCGCCAAACAGCGTTTTCCGTACAGGTCCAGGCCGTAATAGGTGGTATCCTGGGCGATGATGACCAGTTCCCGGACGCCCTGGGCGGCCAGTTCTTCCGCTTCCCGTACCAGCTGCTCCATGGGGACGGAGCGGTGGGCGCCGCGGATGTAAGGGATGGCGCAGTAGGAACAGCGCCGGTTGCAGCCTTCGGAGATTTTGAGGAAGGCATAGGGATGGCGGCCGTCGGTGCGCACACGGGAGTATGCGCGTGAAGCGTCCGGCGTGCAGCCCAGGGCCCGCACCAGCGGATCCAGTTCCCGGGCGCCGAACCAGCCGTCCACCTCCGGAATAAGGGCCGGAAGGTCCTCGGGGTATCGCTGGGAAAGGCAGCCGAAAACCAGCAGCCGTCCCACTTCCCCTGCCTTTTTCCTCTGTGCGGCGGCCAGGATGACGTCTATGGACTGCTCCTTGGCGTCGCCGATGAAGCCACAGGTATTGATGAGCAGGACATCTACCGGAACCTGCTGCGCTTCCGGTACAATCTCATAGGCATGCTGTACCTGGAACAGCAGGTGTTCCGTGTCTACGGTGTTCTTGGAACAACCCAGGGTGATGACCTGCAGGGTGGGCATCAGGCCTCCTCCCCTTTTGCCTGGGCCTCGCGCTCCTCTTCGGTCACGAACTCCAGGGAAGCGTACTTCTTCAGGGCGTTGTACCATTCCACCACTTTCTTCATGTGCGACACGTAGAAGCGGTCTGCGTCGTAGCTGGGAAGGGCTTTTTCGAAGAGGGCTTTCAGCTCCTTGTCCGAAGACTTGGCGCCGGGGGCGTCGGCATCGGCCAATACTTCGTGCATACGGGTAAATACCTCGGAGAGTTTTACTTCACCCTCGGTGGTATAGATGGAGATGTCTTCCAGGGTGGTAATGCCGGCGTTGGCGCTGAAGTTATAGCGTTTCTTGTCTTCAAAGGCCTCTACGATGGCGCCGGTGCGCGACTGGGCGATATAGGTGAAAAGTCCGTGCTGACCACGGATGGAAAGGGTTTTTGCGAGATCGGTTTTCATAAATGATGGTTGCTTATCAAATTCTTGCAAAGATACGAATTATTATCGAAAAAGACCAGCTCTACCGCCGAGGCCAGGGCTTCGCGGGAGCCATCGTTCACCACCCGGATGTATTCCGGGGCCGACGGGATGTGCTGCGCCACCATGCGGGCACGGACGGCCGCCTCGGGGGCATTTTCGCGGGCCATCACCCGCTGCAGACGCACTTCCTCGGGGGCTTCCACGATGACCACGGCCTGTGCCAGCCCCCGGAAAATGGGTTTGGAAAGGATGACGGCCGACTCCAGCACCACAAACGGGCAGCCTTTCTGCCGGCGGCGCCAGCGTTTGAAGTCTTCCAGAACCTGCGGGAACACGATGGCTTCCAGCTGTTCCCGCGCCCGGTCATCGGCAAAGATGATTTCCGACAGGCGCCGGCGGTCCAGTCTGCCGTCCCTGTCACGCAGACGCGTCCGGAAGCACTTCTCCAGCCGGTGCACCAGCGAAGGCCGCCGGTCGTACAGGCGCTTGGTTCGCTCATCGGAATTATAGACAGGAATGCCCCGCTCCCGGAGCAGGACGCAAACGGCCGACTTGCCGCTGCCGATGAGGCCGGTGACGATGACGGTTTTCATCGCAGTTCCACGCAGTCGAAGACCTCCGGTTCCACGCGGTAATCCAATACTCCGTAGGGAAGACGCAGGGTTCGCGGGGCGCAGCGGCCGGTGAGCGAAGTGCTGAAGTCTCTCCAGTCCACGTACAGCTTGAAATCCGTGAGCGGGTCCTTGGCCAGGGGGAAAGCGCAGCGGAACTTCACCCGGGCTACGGCGGGATACACCTGCAGCTGGCGGCCGGCCGGCACGTTCCAGACTTCTACCGGAACGGTGGTCTGCAGCTCTACATAGCGGGTGACGGGGATTTCGTAGCTCACCTGTTCTGCCGACAGACGCACGCCCTCCGGCACATTCAGTTTCAGGAGGCCGTGGCGGGACTGGTCCACGTCGGTGAGCACCAGGCGGGGGGTGGTAATCTTGTCGATGGAGAGCAGTCGGGACTCTTCCCCATAGACCGTGACGGAATCCGGCGAAACGCTGAAGGCCGCACTGAGCATGTACTGGGAACGGAACGACAGCGAATGCGGGACCTCTACCGGCACCCGCTTATGGTTTTCCACAGGGAAGACAAAGCGGAGCGTATCCGTGATAAAGGCCTCTACCTGAACGTTTTCTCCGAAAAACTGACGCGTGTAGGAATTTTTGGTACCGCCCACCACCACATAGCTGTCCGGACCGTCGCTGCGGAGGTCTCCGCGGTCGAAGTGCACCTTCACCACCTTGCGGTCCCGGCGGCTGCTTTCCCGGAGGAGGCGGTAGCCGTCGGCCCGGCAGCGGGCGCTCACCAGCACCGTATTGGTAGACTCCGTGCCATGGCCCTCGATGTTGCACTGGGCCATCACCGGAACGCTCACCGTGCCGGAATATTCCTTGGACAGATTGGTGAGCAGCCACACCAGAAAAGCCAGCAGGACGGACAGAATCATGATAATCCATTCTCTGCCCGCCCCTGCCCGGAGGGATAAACGCTCTTTCAGTGACATACGGGAAGTATGCTACTGCTGGTTGGCCTCTGAATAATCCTTGACCAGACCCTGTTTGTCTACGCGGAGTTTCACGTCACCGTCCACTTTGATAAGGGCGGTCTTTTCGTTCACTTCCACGATCTCTCCATAGATGCCGCCCACGGTAACCACCTTGTCCCCTTTCTTGAGGGCGTTCCGGAAATTCTGCAGTTCTTTCTGCTGCTTGCGCTGGGGACGGATCATAAACAGCCACATCACCAGGATGATGGCGCCGAACATGATGATGGTGGACCAGGCGCTGCCGGCGGGCGCGGCGCCGTCGGGGGTGGCGGCGGGTGCCATCAGGAAGAAGAAGAGTGTTGTCAGTGTCATAAACTTTTCTGGATTATGCCCTGGGCCATCCTTTCCTTGACCAGACGGTCCAGCAGACCGTTCACAAAGCCGTGGCTCTTGGGCGTTGAATAATACTTGGAAATTTCCACATACTCGTTGATGCTCACCTTCACGGGGATTTCCGGGAAAGTTTCGGCCTCCGCGAGACCCAGGGCGATGAGCACGATGTCCGTGGTGTACAGGCGGTCGCGGTCCCACTTGGACACGGAACCGGCCACCAGGGCGTCATATTCTGCAAAACGGCCGTAGGCGGCGCTGACCAGTGCACGTACGAAAGCGCGGTCGTCGTCCACCTTTTTGCCGCGGGCGCTCAAGACCTCGCTCTGATACAGCGGCGGAAGATTCCATCGGCCCGTGCGGGCCATCTCTTCCAGCGAGCCGATGCACACGTTCAGGATGTACGGAAGTTCGTCCGTCCACAGGATGGAAGCGTCCTCCAGGATGGCGGCCAGGGCCCCGTCGTCTTCGAATTCCTGCTGGAAAACCTGCTTCCAGAGGGCGGCATCGGCCGGAAGCGTCTGCTTTTCATCGGCCATATACGCGGTATAGTAAGGCCGCGTTTTCAGGGTTTCGTACAGGTTGTGGATGAAGGCGTCGTTCTGCTCCCAGGAGAATTTCTTCTGCTCCAGGATGCGCTGGAAGTCCGGATCCTGCTCCAGCAGGGCCGATACGCAATTGCGGACGAATTTGAGATTGGGATGCAGGTCTTCCTCCGTGGGATTGAATTTGCCGCGGGCGGCTTCGATGCGCCGGGAGGCTTCCCGGGTAAGGGCGGGAATGAGCGCCAGCATATAAAGATACAGGTCCCGGCTTGCCTGGCAGGAAGCGTCCAGGGCGGCGAGCACTTCCTTGAGGCTGAGGTCCGGATTTTCCGCGTAGGAATACAGGACTTTGAAGGCTTTGACCCGTAAGATGCGTCGGTTTAACATAGAACAAAATAATTTGTGCAAAGTTAGTGTTTTTTCAAGAATTTGCCTACATTTGTATTCAGAAAACAGAACGGACTAAGAAATAAAAACGAACCAAAGAATGTACAGCGAAGATTTTGAGCGCGGACGCTCGCAGGAGCGCAACACGGAAGACGTTTATTCCAAGCCCGTACGTGCCGGTAAGCGCACGTACTTTTTCGATGTAAAATCTACCAAGGGGAACAACGACTTCTACCTCACCATCACCGAAAGCAAGCGGCGCCAGGAAAGGGACGGTTCTTTCGTATACGACAAACACAAGATTTTCCTTTATAAGGAAGACTTCGAAAAGTTTCAGGAGGGCCTGGAGGATGCCGTGAAATACATCCTGCACAATTTGCTGCACGACGCCCCCATCCGCCAGTATCCTTCCCGCGAAGAGGAAGAAAACTCCGAGGAAGAATTCTAACAGGAAACCGGCACGCCCATGCCGGTTTTTTCGAACCATCGCCAACAGTCTATGATTCTCTTACAGAACGTACGCTTCCAAGACAAGCCCGCCCATATCCTGGTGAGCGGAGAGCGCATCGCCCGTATCAGCCGGGAACCCCTGGAGGTTCCGGGCGCAGAGGTCGTGGACTGCTCGGGCAGGGCCGTCATCCCCGGCTTCGTGAACATGCACACCCACGCGGCCATGGTGCTGCTCCGGGGCATCCACGAAGACCTGGCCCTGTACGACTGGCTCAACGGCATTTGGAAGATAGAAGCCGGCCTGGACCGGGACTTCATTTATTGGGGCACCAAGGTGGCCTGCCTGGAAATGCTCCGCAGCGGCACCACCACTTTCAACGACCAATACTGGTATTGCCCGCACGCCCGCCGCGCCGCCCTGGAAATGGGCATCCGTCCGGTGGTCTCCTTCATTTTCCTGGACTCGCACGACCCTGAGCTGGCCCGCCGCCAGCGGGAAGCCTGCCAGCGCCTGTATGACAGAACCCTGGAATGGGGGGAGGAAGGGCTCTTCACCATCTCCATCCACTCGGTGTATACCGTGTCGGAAGAAAACATCGTCTGGGCCAACCGCTTCGCCCTGGAGCACGGGCTCCGGGTGCACCTGCACCTGGCAGAGACCGTCCAGGAAGACACCGACTGCCGCAAGGCCCATGGCGGCCTGTCCCCCACCGCCTATTTCAACTCCCTGGGCATCCTGGGGCCGCACGTGATTGCAGCCCACAGCCTGCATCTGGACGACGACGACATCCTCATCCTGGGAGAGCACAAGGTGAACTGCGTGCACAACATCAACTCCAACCTCAAGCTCGCTTCCGGCTTCCGCTTCCGCTACAATGAATTAAGGGATGCCGGTGCCAATGTGTGCCTGGGCACGGACGGGGCCGCATCGGCCAACGACATGGACATGCTCGCGCACATGAAAAACGTAGCCCTGCTGCAGAAGGCCTGGCGGGGCAACCCGGCCGAAATGCCCCTGAAAGAGCTGTTTGACTGCGCCACGGAGCACGGCGCCCGGGCCCTGGGCCTGGACAGCGGCGTCATCCGCGAGGGCGCCCTGGCAGACCTTTCGCTGGTGGACATTACCGGCACCGCCTTCCTCTCGCCCGCCCCCATGGCCGCCAACCTGGTGTATGCCGCCCGTTCAGAAGTCATCACGGACGTCATGGTGGCCGGAAAATGGGCCATGCGGGGGCACGTCATCCCCGGCGAGGAAGAAATCCTCTCCGGCGCCCGCAGCGTACTGTCACAAATCTAACCACACATACCATGGATCCCAGAATTGAAACCATCAACAGGCTTGCCAGCCTTATCAAAAGCCGCATCGGGGATATCCAGCCCGTCCTGGGTATCGTCCTGGGCAGCGGCCTGGGCAGCCTGGCCAACACCATCCAGGACCCCATCGTCATCCCCTACCGGGAACTTCCCGGATTTCCCGTCTCCACGGCGGTAGGCCACAAAGGCAATTTCATCGTAGGAAAGCTGGGCGGCAAAAACGTCATCGCCATGCAGGGCCGCATCCACTACTACGAGGGCTACGGCATGGACAAAGTGGTCCTTCCCATCCGCGTCATGATCGGGGTGGGCATCAAGACCCTCATCGTCTCCAATGCGGCCGGCGGCACCAACCTGGCCTATCACGTGGGAGACCTCATGATCATCCGGGACCATATCAACCTGCTCCCGAACCCGCTCATCGGCCCCAATTTCGACGACTTCGGGCCCCGCTTCCCGGACATGACCCGTCCCTACGACCCCCGTCTGATCAAGCTGGCCGTCCAGCTGGGAGAAAAGCTGGGCATCAAGCTGCACCGCGGCGTATACGTAGGCGGCACCGGCCCCTCTTATGAAACACCGGCGGAATACAAGTACTTCCGCACCATCGGCGGCGACGCAGTGGGCATGTCCACCATCCCGGAAGTCATCGTGGCCCGCCACGCAGGCATCCCCGTCTTCGGCATCTCGGTCATCACCAACGAAGCCCACGACGACTATGCCGACGACTACGAGAACGACGGCGACGACGTAGTCATTGCCGCCAATGCCGCCGCAGAGCGCATGACCGCACTCATAACCAAAATGATTGAGAAACTTTAGCTTATGACTTATCTGGAAACCATCCACCTGGCCGCCGACTGCGTCAAGCAGCGGATGGAAGGCCGGGAACCCCTCGCAGGCATCATCCTGGGCAGCGGCCTGGGAAAGCTGGCCGACGAGATTCAGGACCCCATCGTCATCCCCTATAAGGAAATCCCCGGCTTCGCGGTCAGCACCGCCATCGGCCATAAGGGCAATTTCATCGTGGGCACCCTCTCCGGGAAATGCGTCATCGCCATGCAGGGACGCATCCACTATTATGAAGGCTACGGCATGCCGCAGTGCGTACTGCCCATCCGCGTGATGGTGCTGCTGGGCATCAAATACCTCTTTGTCTCCAACGCCGCGGGCGGCACCAACCTGGCCTTCCACGTGGGAGACCTCATGATCATCAAAGACCACATCAACCTGCTGCCCAATCCGCTCATCGGCCCCAACCTGGACGAATTCGGCCCCCGCTTCCCGGACATGACGCGCCCCTACGATCCTTCCCTGATCAAAATGGCGCAGAAGATTGCCCAGAAGGAAGGCATTTCCCTGCAAAGGGGTGTGTACGTGGCCTGCACCGGCCCGTGCTATGAGACGCCGGCAGAATACCGGTACTTCCGCGGCATCGGCGCCGACGCCGT
The DNA here is from genome assembly GCA_902784435.1 of uncultured Bacteroidia bacterium. GTDB lineage: Bacteria > Bacteroidota > Bacteroidia > Bacteroidales > UBA932 > Cryptobacteroides. The sequence goes on from CACZUR010000007.1 coordinate 29,094, forward strand.
GGGCATGAGCACCACGCCGGAAGTGATTGTGGCCCGCCACAGCGGCATTCCCGTCTTCGGCGTGTCCGTGATCACGGACGTGGCCCACGCCACGGACGACGACGACTATGTCACGGACGGGGAAGCCATCGTGAAAGCGGCCGATGCAGCCGCCGACAAGATGACCACCCTCTTCAAAAAGATGCTCGCCAAGCTGTAATTCTTTCTTTTTTAGCATTCCCCTGTGATTTTTTGAAGCATCGGCCTTCTTTTTAGCTTCAAAAAATCACAGGGGAATGGCTTTTATTAAAATAATTTTGTAAATTTGCACGAATACGGCAAAAACCGGCCATGCTGGATCAGGTAAGAACTTATATTGAGCAGCTGATTGCACGCTATGAGGCTGAGAAAACGGAGAACGAAAGGCTCCGTCAAGAGTTACGTGCGTGTGAGGAAACCGGAGCCGCCCTGAAAAAACAGATTACGGAACTGGAGTCTGAGATAGAGACCCGGAAATTAGCCGAAGCCTTTAGTGCCGGCGCCCCGGCCGACGCAAAAGCCAAGGTAGATAATTTAATCAAGGAGATCGATAGATGCATCTCCTGTCTGGAGGAAGCGTAATGGCACAGAAAATCAGCATAAAGATTGCCAGCCGCACCTTCAATTTGACTGCCAACTCCCCCGAGCAGGAGGAAGTGTACCGCCTGGCCGCAGAATCGATAGAGAAGCGTTACAACGCTTTCCTTCGCAGCAATCCCGGCCAAAGCGCCCAGGACCTGATGTCCATGGTAGCCCTGACCGAAACGGTGGTGCGCATCAACCTGCAACGGGAAATGGACCAGTTCAAGGAAGCCGAAAAAGTGCTGGAGCAAGACCTGGCCGGCTATCTCAAGAGTCCGTTAAAATAATAGCCGTCAACCATCGAAAGCTGAAATCAACACGATTATTCGCACCGGGTTGACTCAGGACGGGGATGACAGGCCCAGCTTACCCTGACGGGGATTCTGCCTTTGGCAGGACGGGGGAAGCCAGCAACCGCCCGGGACCCAAATCTTATACCCATAAGATTTTCTGACTAGATGCTGACGGCTTTTTTCCAATGTCTGTTTTCCTCAGGGAAAGCAGACATTTTTAACACTATATATACACTTTTATGGATATCGTAAGCATTGTTATCGGATTTGTGGCCGGAGCGGCTGTGGCTCTGGCCGTGTACATACTGGTCCGCCGTGCCCTCCTCAAGGGCAAACGGGATGAAATCCTGGAAAAAGCAGAGATTGAAGGCGAAAAAATCAAGAACGAGCGCATCCTGCAGGCCAAGGAAAAGTATCTGTCCCTGAAGAGCGAACACGAAAAAGCCGTGAACGAGAAAAACGCCCAGCTCCGGGACGCGGAAAACCGCATCCGGCAAAAGGAGAACAACCTGAACCAGAAACTGGGAGAGGCAGACCGCAAGAACAAGGACCTGGACAACCAGAAAAACGCCCTCAAGGCCCGCGAGGACCTGCTGGACAAGAAGGAGCAGGAATACGAAGAACTGCGCATCCAGGCCATCCGCCAGATTGAATCCATTGCCGGCATGAGCGCCCAGGATGCCAAAAACCAGCTGGTGGAATCCATGAAGGCCGAAGCCCGCACCGAGGCCCAGGCCTATATCAACGACTGCATCGACGAAGCCCGCCTGAACGCCACCAAGGAAGCCAAGCGCATCGTGATCAACACCATCCAGCGCACCGCCACGGAAACCGCCATCGAGAATGCGGTAACCACCTTCCCCATCGAAAACGACGACATCAAGGGCCGCATCATCGGCCGTGAGGGCCGTAATATCCGCGCCCTGGAAGCCGCCACCGGCGTAGAAATCGTGGTGGACGACACTCCGGACGCCATCCTGCTCAGCGCCTTCGACCCGGTTCGCAGGGAGGTAGCCCGCCTGGCCCTGCACCAGCTGGTGGTAGACGGCCGCATCCATCCCGCCCGCATCGAAGAAGTGGTTGCCAAGGTGCAGAAACAGCTGGAGGAGGAAATCCTGGAAACCGGCAAGCGCACCTGCATAGACCTGGGCATCCACGGCCTTTCCATGGAACTGGTCCGGCTCATCGGCCGCATGAAATACCGTTCTTCCTATGGCCAGAACCTGCTGCAGCACTCCCGCGAGGTGGCCAACATCTGCGCCATCCTGGCCAGCGAACTGGGCCTGAACCCCAAGATCGCCAAGCGCGCCGGCCTGCTGCACGACATTGGCAAGGTCTCCGAGGAAGATCCGGATCTGCCGCACGCCCTGCTGGGTATGAAGCTGGCGGAACAGTATAAGGAGAAACCGGAAATCTGCAACGCCATCGGCGCCCACCACGAAGAGACCGAGATGACCTCCCTGTATGCACCCCTGGTGCTGGTGGGCGACGCCATCTCCGGTGCCCGTCCCGGTGCCCGCCGTGAAGTGATTGAAAGCTACATCAAACGCCTCCGCGGCATGGAGAACCTGGCCGGCGCCTACCCGGGCGTGACCAAGGCCTATGCCATCCAGGCCGGCCGCGAACTGCGCGTCATCGTAGGGGCGGAACAGGTAAGCGACCACGACGCAGAGGTCCTCTCCGGAGAGATTGCCAAAAAGATCCAGGACGAAATGACCTATCCCGGTCAGGTGAAGATCACCGTTATCCGGGAAACCCGCTCCGTAGCCTACGCCAAATAAATGGGAGAGCTGGCCCCACTGATCGCAGACCTGGCGCTGATTCTCATCTGTGCCGGCGTCATGACGCTGATATTCAAGAAATTGAAGCAGCCGCTGGTGCTAGGCTATCTCGTGGCCGGATTCATCGCCAGCCCGCATTTCGCCCTCACCCCGTCGGTCATGGATACGGCCAGCATCCACGTATGGAGCGACATCGGGGTCATCTTCCTGCTCTTTGCCCTGGGCCTGGAGTTCAGCTTCAAGAAAATCATGAAGGCCGGCGTTCCGGCCGTCATTACCACCCTCACCATCATCTTCGGAATGATGTTCCTGGGCTTCGTGGTGGGGTCGGCCTTCGGCTGGAGCAAGATGGACGCCCTGTTCCTGGGCGGGATGATCTGCATGAGTTCCACCACCATCATCTACAAAGCCTTCGAAGACCTGGGCCTGGCCCAGAAGAAATTCGCCTCCCTGGTGATGAGCGTCCTCATCCTGGAAGACATCCTGGCGGTGGTCCTGATGGTTGTGCTTTCCACCGTGTCCGTGTCGGCCCATTTCGAGGGCGGCGAACTGGTGGGCAGCATCCTGAAACTGGTCTTCTACCTGGTCCTGTGGCTGGTGATGGGCATTTACCTCATTCCCCTGATCCTGCGCAAGCTCAAGCCGCTGATGAACGACGAAACCCTGCTGGTGGTGTCCCTGGGCCTGTGTTTCATGATGGTGGTCGTGGCGGCCAAAACGGGTTTCTCCGCCGCTTTCGGGGCCTTTATCATGGGTTCCATCCTGGCAGAGACGCTGGAGGCCGAACATATCCAGCGGCTGGTCAAGCCGGTGAAAGACCTGTTCGGCGCCATCTTCTTCGTGTCCGTGGGCATGATGGTAGACCCTGCCATGATCGGCCAGTACTGGCTGCCCATCCTGGTCATTACGCTTACCGTCATCCTCGGGCAGCCCTTCTTCGCCCTGGTGGGCGTACTCCTTTCCGGGCAGCCCCTTAAAACAGCGGTCCAAAGCGCTTTCTCCCTGTCGCAGATCGGCGAATTTTCCTTCATCATCGCCACCCTGGGCGTTTCCCTCGGGGTCACCAGCAACTTCCTCTACCCCATCGTGGTAGCGGTTTCGGTGGTGACCATCTTCCTTACCCCCTATTCCATCCGGCTGGCCACACCGGCCTATGCCCTGCTGGAAAAACGCCTCCCCAAACGGCTGCTGGCCATGCTGGACAAATATGCCGAATCGGCCACCCCCCGGACGGGAGAAGACAACCACTGGCGCCAATATCTGGGCATCATCGTCCGGACGGTGGCCATCTACAGCATCCTGTGCATCGCCATCTGCGCCATCAGTTTCGGGGCGGTGCTGCCGCTGGTTTCCCGCTGGATTCCGGACATCTGGGCCCGCATCCTCACGGCCGTATTCGCCATCGGCGGCATGTCCCCCTTCCTGCGCACGATGGTCATCAAAATGAACAAGAGCGAGGAATTCCACCGGCTCTGGGAAGAGGACAAGGCCAACCGGGCGCCCCTGGTGGCCGGCATCGTCATCCGCCTGGCCATTGCCATGGGCTTCGTCTTCTATGTACTGGCCCGCCTGTTCCACATTTCGGTGCCGCTCATCCTGCTCATGGCCTTTGCGCTGGTGGCCTATATGCTGTTCAGCCGCTTCACGCGTCACAACGCGTCCCGGATAGAGAAAACCTTCATGGACAACCTGCGCTCCCGCGAACGCCGGGCGGAATATCTGGGAGAGAAAACCCCGGAATACGCCAGCCACCTGCTGGACAAAGACCTGCATCTGGCCGATTTTGACATTCCCGCAGATGTTCCCTGGGCCGGAGAGCAACTGCACACCCTCAATTTCGGGCAGCGCTACGGCATACACGTGGTATCCATCCTGCGCGGTAACCGGCGCATCAACATCCCCAAGGCTACAGACCGGCTTTTCCCGCAGGACCGCATTCAGGTCATCGGTGCCGATGCCGGGCTGGAGGCTTTCGGCGCAGCCCTCAAACGCTGTGAGCATACGGAGGCGGATGAATATCCGGCCCAGGAAGAGATGGTGCTCCGGCGCCTGCCCCTGCGGGAGAACTCCCCTTTCCTGGGCAAGGCGCTCAAAGACAGCGGCATCCGCAACCGTTACCACTGCCTTGTAGCGGGCATCGAGAAGGCCGACGGCCTGCTCCACATCCCGGAGGCCAACCTTCCCCTGGAGGAGGGCGATGTCCTGTGGCTGGTGGGAGAACACAAAGACATGGACGTTCTAATGGCATTGTAAAACGCTCGCTATTAGAAAGATATTTTGTATATTTACGCGTTGCTACAATATAATGCCAGTTTGCCTATGCTACCAGTCAATATCGCATCCAGCCTGTTCGTCACGGTCCTCGTTATTGCGCTTGTACTTGCCTATTTCTGCATTACAGGCTTCCTGGTCCGGAAAAAAGCCCGCCTCCTGTGGATTCCGACGCTGGTCATCCTGGTTTCCGGCACCCTTTTTTATTGGGTTGCCTATGGCAAAGGAGGCGCCGTAGACCCTTTCCCCCGGCTGGTATTGTCAGTCTCCGCCACCATCGATCTCTTTCTGTTCAAGCTAAACACGACATACGGCAATTTCACCAACCTGTTCTATCAACTGGGCGATTCCCGGGAAGCGATTATCGCACATAACAACCTGATTACAGCCGCCGGGCTGTACCTTTGCGCCATCTGGACCACCATCCTTCTCGTAGTACACTTCCTGGCCAGACGTGTGGAAAGCATGGCGATCCTGTCCTGGAGAGTCCTCCGCCAGCAATGGGGAAATACCTGCCTGTTCATCGGCATCAGCCCGGAATCCCTGGCCGTCGCCCGCAGCCTGCCCAAGGGTTTTTCCGTTATATTCATAGACCTTCCGAGCGCCGATTTCACCATGAACAAACTCTCCGTGGCCCAATTGCTCCGCGGACTCCGCTACAACTCGGACCTCACGGAAACGGTCAAGGATATCCTTCCGGATGCCCTGGTCATCAAAGCCCGCGCCCCCCTGAACCGCTGTCTTTCCAGCGATTTATTCAAGGACCTCGGTCTCCGGAAACTGAACAAATGGATGGTGCGCAAAGACACCCATGTATTCCTGCTTTCTTCACGGTTCCGGGACAATCTGTCCGCCCTGGAGAAATTGTCGGGATGGCCTGCGCACATCTATTGCAACGCGCCCCGGGAAGGCCTGGCCCAGCGCATGGAACTGGCTGCACCCCATGGTAATATCCACATCATCGACGCCTCATTCCTCGTTACCAAAACCCTGAAGACCCTGACAGACTTATATCCTGTCCATCTGGTAGACGTCGGCCGGGATGCAAAGGGCCAGCCCGGCGGCTATGTAAACAGCGCCTTCAATGCATTGATTTGCGGTTTCGGGGCCAGTGGCCAGGGTGCCCTGGCTTTCCTGTACGAGTTCGGAGCCTTTGTCGGCAAAGACAAGCAGCAGAGTCCTTTTTCATGCGATGTCTTTGATAAAGACATGGATGCAATATCGGGCACTTACCGCACCGGGCATCCCGGAATAGACCCCCAGAAAGTGCATTTCAGACAAAGCGCCTTCGGTTCGGAAGAATTCTGGGAAACGCTTTCCAGTCGCATCGCCACCCTGAACTACGTGTATATCTCCCTGGGAGAAGACAATCTGAACACCCAGGCTGCCCTGGACCTCCTTACCTACGCCAGCCGGCACAGGAACACAATGGAGCGCTTTGTCATCCTGGTCAAACTGGACCGGCCGGCTGCTTTCCAACCTATTATCGACTACTACAACCAATGCTTGGGCGGAACGAAATGCATCCACACCATTGGAGACATCAACTCGGTCTGGACTTGGGACAATATTACCGACAGCAGCTACATGAATGCCGCCCAGTCGTTTTACAAGGCCTACTCCATCTCCTCTGGAGAAAGCCAGACTTGGGAAGACAGGGACAACGCCATCATGGGCAAGCCCCATTCCTCGGATTTGTCCCACAAATTGGAAATCCGCAGAAAGAAAAGCCAGGATTTTGCCAATTGCTTCCACGCTTATGTCAAACAAGCCCTTGTCCCGGCCTATCTGTGGGAAGACCCTGCCGTGGCCGCCGGGATCCCCTATCAAATGCAGGACAACCGCCATTATCTAGGGCCGGACAAAGAGACAGAAGAAATCCTGGACTACCTGGCAGTCGGGGAGCACATCCGATGGGTATCTTCCCATGAGGCCAGCGGCTATCGGGTCGGGCCACTCAAACGGGAAGACCTGATGACACACCCGGACATACGCCCCTACTATCAACTGGAAGAATACGTTAAACACTATGACTGGGTGGTGGTAAAAACCACGCTGGATTTCTTAAGGGCAAAGAAAGAGCATCGCAATGACCCCACATAAGTTGGCCATAGGGAATCATCCCGTTTTGGAGTCACTCTCCGGCCTGCCGGTTCTCCCGGACTGGCCGGAGACTCTGGCACCGGAAATACAGGAAATCATCGTTGCCTTCCGCCCGGAAGGAGACAATCCTTTCCTGCAGGATACAATCTGTTTCCGCCGCCTGGAAAACCTGTTGGAAGGTCGGAAGCATCTCCTGTGCCAGGTTCTGATTCACAGCCGCCATTCTGCCCGCCTATACAACCGCCTAAGTGAATCGGGAAATGAGTTCATTCCCTTTTCCCTGGAAGAAGGCTGGGGACGGACACTCTTTGGTCCCGGGGGACTCGTGCATCTGGACGGCAATGGCATCGGCTATTCCGACAACCGGTGCCTTCACCTGGTCCTTTTCGGGATGACCACTGCGGCAGAGGCTCTTGCCATGCAAACGCTCCGTACCGCCCATTTTCCCAATTATGTCAGAGACCACAGCCTTCGTACGCGCATCACTTGGGTAGATTCGCAGGCGCTTAATCGGGGAAAAGAATTCGTTGCCCGGCACGCAGCCCTGATGGACGCTTCCTATTACCGCTTTGTAGACCTGGAACGGGAAGAAATCCATACCCACAGGCCCGCCTTGGAAAACCAGGAGGAGTTCGTCGACACGGAATGGGAATTCGTACAAGGCCATCCCTGGACGGCCGAAATCAGGGCGAAACTGGGTTTCTGGGCCCAGTCGTCCCGGTGGAGGACCGTCACCGCCTTTGCCTATCCAAACGACGAGCAGAACCTGGATGCCTTCAAGTTTCTGGGAAATGCGCTCAAGGATACCCCTGCACTGGTACGAGTAAAAGACGACACTCTCATCCGGGCAGCCGGCCTGGCCGTGATACCTTTCGGGATGCCCGGCGGGTTTCACGATTTTGACCTTACCCGCCGTGACATGGGCATCGCCGTCAATGCCGTTTATGAATCCACATCCGAGTCCGGTTCGGTCCCTCCATCCATTGACTGGGACGATGCACGCAATCGCTGGCAGGTTATTTCCAGCGCCAACAGGCTTGCCAGCATGGATTTTGCCGACAGTATCGGCGTAAAAATGCGCTCCATGGGGCTGCAGGAAGACGATTGGGACACGTTGTACGGGATGGATGCCCCTTCCATCCGCCAGCTGTCAGAAGTTGAGCACAACCGCTGGAGCATCGCCACCTTGCTTTCCGGCATGCGGCCGCCGACAGAAGACGAAAAAAGACAGATTGAACGGGATCCCTCATTACGCCCCCGCTTCAAAGCCCGGGGCGTGCACTATGATCTCCGGGCTTTTTCTGAACTCAGGACTGACGAGAAAGGCCTGGATGTCAGCCTTTACGACGTTGCCCTTACCCGCGCCATTCCACTGATTGCCAACACCATCTATAAGCTGAAGAAAGCCCATGACTGAGTTTTTGTACAAAGGGAGCCACTTCAGTGGTGACGGCATCCTGATAGGCCAGGGTGAGGATGCGGAAATCCGCATTCCGAACAAAGGTCTGTATAAAGACCAGCTCCTGGCCATTATCCGCCAGGTGAATGGCTTTCCCTACCTGATCCGGCTGGAAAAGGAGACGGCTATTTCCGTCAACGGGAATCCCGTACAAGCATTTTCGCAACTGCAGGAGGGAGATCTTATCGAGATTGGCGGAGAGACCATCCGCTGCAGGAAGGCGGCTTCCGGCCAACAACGGAAGCCCTGGCTGATACCCGCCATCAGCGCTGCCATCCTCCTTGTCTTCCTCGTCGGACTCAAGATAGAAAAACAACTGGAACGCGGCATCAGCGAAGCGCAGGCCGATGCCCTGACCTCTTCTATCTTCCAGGTAAGGGGCCGGCAAGTTCTTTTGCAAGCCCTGGAGGGGGAAACCTTCGTCACTTTGGATTCTCTCCCTGCAGAGTCGTATGTCGGAACCGGTTTTCTCTCCACCGACGGCCGTTTCATCACGGCTCGTCATGTGGCGGAGCCTTGGATGAACCCCATCGACACCCTGTTCACGGAATGGGCCGTCCTGGTAGAAAACACCAACCGGAAAGCGCAGAAAGACAGCCTGCGGCTCATTACCCGGCTCACGGCATCCTGCCCGGACGGTACGGTCTTCTTTTTTCAGACAGACTCCGCCCACATCAACCGAAGCAGGGACCGCCTGTACAACGCCGGAACCCGCCTGGCACCTCGCTGGCGGCGCTCCATCGTGGGCGTATACCGGAATTTCGAATGCGAGTTGGGGGATGCCGCCTGGTTTTCCATACCGCGGAAAGGCCAGATCAAACTCTCCGACAAACGCCAATTCTCTGCCATGAAACGGGGCCAGGACCTCTTGTTCATCGGATGCCGCACCGGGCGGGACGGACGCCTCGGACTGAACCCGACCATCGGCCGGCTCAAGCAGGCTCCGGAATGGACCCCAGGCTGCATTTTTCACGAAAGCAATTTTGACAACGGAGATTCCGGCGGTCCTGTTCTTGCCCGGATTCGCGGACGAATCGTAGCTGTGGGAATCATCTCCCGGAAAGACCCGGACAGAGAGCTGTATTCGGGCTGGTCTGTCCCTATCAAAGAACTTGCCCATGAGAAACCTTGAGACCATCCCCGCCTCTTCCCTGGCAGGATACTGCCCGGAGTCTTTGGTCTGGTCTTTCCTGGACCAGATGACGGCTTCCCTGCCCGACGCCGTCCTCCTTCCGTCCTGTCTGTTTCTGGATGCGGCAGGCCAGTTCCATTGCAAGAACGAAAAAAGCAAGGAGCAATCCCTGGCAGACAATATCCAGGCGCTTGGAGCATCGGCCTATTACCTCATCATGGGTATCCCCGCTTTGAACAGCGCTATCCAGACGGCTTCTTCCCCTATCCCCTCCATCCCGCCCAGGCGCTGTTCCCGCGAGTTGGACACCCTGATCCGGCACTGCCTGGCCTTCTGCCCGGAAGACCGTCCTGCCCTGCAGGAAATCCGGGCCGTCGTGGAGCGGGAGAAAGGAAAGGAAAGAAGGGCGCTGAAAGGTAATTTACAAGAAGATTCCTTTTCTTTCTCGTTCTGGAAGGAGGAGATGCTATGAGTCCCATAACCTGTCTCATCGCCGGCATGCTGCTGACCGTTGCCAATCCCCAGGGTCCCGTGTATGACGGGGAACTGGAAAAACTGGTTAAATGCGTCCTCCGTCTCCGGGAAGCCGGCACCGACGAAAGCGTCAAAGCCAGTCTGATGGCCGACCAGTCTTGGACCTTGATGAGCGAGATCGGGATGCAAGAAGGGGAATGTACTCCCTGGGAAGACTGCGAAGTCTTTTCAATCAATGATTTTGCCGTATGCATCGCCGAGCAGCGGATGGGCAAAAACCGGTCTGCCGGGCTTTTCTGCAACGGGCTGGATCCCGCCTTCCATCATTCCTTCGTAGAAAAAGACCTTCGTCCCGGAGCCCAAGTGCATTATGTCCTTCCCGAAAGGAAGGGGCGACAGGAACTGGTCCTGGTCCCCTTTTATCCGGACACGCAGCTGGAAATTGAAGTCAGGACCGACGGGATAGGCATTTCCCTGGAGGCCGACGAAGAACATTGCTTCCGGGCACAGTTTCCTTGCGGCCAGGATGGGATAATACACATCGCCATCCGCAACGCGGGAAAGCGGCCCGAGGCCCTCGTCATCCTCAATTACAATGCCCGCCGATGAAGTTTTTGCTCGCACTGCTCCTGCTGATTCCCATGCAGCTACCCGACAGTCTCAAGGCTGTCGCGGACCTTTGCGAAAATGCCTATCTGGCCAACCGGCCGGATCTCATGCAACCTCTCCTGAAAACTTTTGAAGGGCTGATCGGGCGCATTCCTCCATCCGACAGCCTTCTTCTGTGCTATGAAAGGGGGCATTTGGAAAAGCTCAAAGGCAATTTCTTCTTCTGCCTGGCCGATGAGCATTCGCAGTATTTATCCAAAGCGCGAGAACACTACTTGCAGGCCAGGTGTCTATACCCCGACCTTCTGGATGCCAGCCTCCGGGCCCGGCATACGCTGGGAATGGATTTGGCACAGCTCTACTACAAAGAAAAGGATTACGCCCGTGCAGAAAAAGAACTGGAACCACTGGTATTCCATTCCCTCTCCCGCCAACTGGCCCTGGAAGCGATCGGCCCTTATGGACTCTGCCTTGCCAGAAACGGAAAATTTGACCAGGCGCTGCAGATGGCCCGGCAGATTCCCCGCACCGACAAGGACTATGAACGGGAAAACGCCAAGATTCTGGCCCTCGAAGCCGAAAGCCAGGGACGGCGGAGCGAAGCCGCCCTCCAACTTTACAAAATCTATTTCAAGAAACTTCTCGAAACACTTCCGGCCACGTTGGCTTCCCTTGACCAGGACGGCCGGGAAGCCATCTGGATGTGGCTTAAGCCCTTTGCCACAGATTGCATGCGCATGGAACATCTGGACCCCGGTTTTCTGTACGATGTAGTCCTGCTCAGCAAAGACCTCCTGTTCCAGTTGCGCCGGGGAGAAGACTTCCATCATCATTCCTGGCAGTCCGTGCAAGCGGCCCTGCAGCCGGGACAGGCCGCCGTCGAGTTTATCCAGTACGAGGTAGAGAATGAAGAAAAAATGGCGGCACTGATCCTGAAATCCCAAGGAGAGCCGGTGTTCATTCCTGTCGGAGAAGTTCGCGAACTCCTCTCCAGACCCATCCGGACCGGACTATCCCTATCCTCCCTGCTCACACATCCCGGCCTGTCGGACATCGATGCCTTCTATGACAATCCGGCCAGTGCAGACCTCCTGTGGCCTTCCGCCCTCGTTTCTCAACTCGCAGACTGCGATGAAATCTGGTTCTCTCCCGATGGATTCCAGCATATCGTGGGCATTGAATACTGTTTTCCCGCAGCACAAAGGCAGCCCCTCTTTCACCGGGTTACAGGAACCGGTCAGCTGACAGACCGTCATGCTGCGTCAAAAAGCGGAGGAAGAACACTGCTGGTCGGAGACATCCGCTTCAACGGCGCTTCTGCAGAGAAGGAACAAGACAATGACCCAAATGCCTACTGGCTCCTTGCCCGGCAAAAAGGATCCTTCCACGATCTTCCTTATTCGGGCCATGAAATAGATTCCATCGCCGTTCACATCCCCGGGGACAAGACTTTGATCCGGGGCGATGAAGCCCGGGAAGACTTGCTTCGATCCCTATTTGCACAGTATAACGTCGTGCATCTGGCCACCCACGGGTATTTCTCCAGCAAGGATATTCCCATAGACGACGGATGGAAAACGGCGGGAAGGGATCCGTCCCTATCGGGGAACGTCCTTCTCCTAACCGGAGGGAACCGGAATCTGCACAACCCGGATTTCAGTCCGGAGCAGAAAACGGACGGCATCTTGTCGGCCCGGGAAATCAGCAGGCTGCAGTTGGATGCGACTGAACTGGTGGTCCTGTCGGCCTGCCAGAGCGGACTGGGAACAGTAACGGCCACCGGCATCTCCGGCATGCAGAAAGGCTGGAAAATCGCCGGCGCCCGTACATTGGTTATGAGCCTGTGGAATGTCCATGACGAAGCCACCTCCTGCTTCATGCGGCATTTCTATGCCGGCTTGGAAGAGGGACTGCCTACGCGGGAAGCCTTTGAACGCGCCAGGGAACGGATGAAAGAGCCTTACTACAAAACCATCCGGCGCTTCAATGCCCGGAAGATGCGCAGTGTCCCCGCCCGCATTAGCCGGAACTGGGATGCCCCCCGCTACCGGAACGCTTTTATTTTGATTGACGATTGACAAGTTATTGCATATGAAACGATTTGCTCTTCTTTTCCTGCTTCTTTCATACACCCTGGTCCTGGCCCAGCATCCTTCCTCTGTCAAAGGGCAGCGGGTTTATTCCATGACCATTGCCGAAAGGGACCCCCTCCGGCAGGATGCCTTCTCGGAACAACTGAGGGGAGAACTGGAACAACGTAACAGCCGGGGTTTCTCGGAAGCCGTATTCAATACCTACCGGGCCAGCATGTCCTCCCTTTTTGGAGATGTTGCCGGAAAGGTAGCCAATGTGGCGGTCAATTATGCCGTATCGGCTATTCAAGGCCACCAGAAAGATTGGGAACGTACCATCCGGAAGGAATGCACTTTCAGCAAAGACCTGAAGATGCTTTCGGAAATGCACCACTTTTACGACCAGGCCTCCACCATCGGCCCCCTGGACCCTTCCGGAATGGTTTTTGACGGTTTTTCCTGCCGGCAGGACATCCGGATTGACGATCAGATTGTAAATGTTTTCAACCTGGTGTGCAAAGTCCGGACAGACTCCCTGGGACTGCAGAGCATCGTCTCGGATTCCAAGTTCTTGGTTTACGTGGATGAAGTGTCTTTCAATCCCTTCCTCTGCGACCTGCCCAACGACTCGCTGGAGAATGTCGCCCTTCGCATCCCCTTCGATTTCGAACGTCGGAAGGACCTTAAGCTGCAACTCCAGGCCACCGTCTCCTCCAGCTGGATGAACCAGGTTCTCCAGATCTTCCGCGACCAGGAACTGGGACGGTTTAACGTCACCGTTAAAGTAGACCCCTCCCGGATGGTGACGGACAGCACCGGTGCACAAGTCTTCCGCTATAAATATGCTCCGGGTAATCCCGACAACAGACTGGTCAGCGTCAGCGGCGACTGTTTTCTGGTGCCCCGGTCCTATGTGGCCAGCAAGGAAGATTGCGATGTCTGGGGTATGGGACAATATAAAGTGGATATGCGCGTCTTCGAAACCTGCACCATCAACCCGGACTACTATACCGAGAACGGCAAATGGCAGAAAGACAAGTGGATGCCCGAATGGAAGACCATCCGGCAAAGGCCAGGCACACGCCATTTCTGGACTGACGTCGCCGATGCCGTTTCCCAGGATTTCAAAGACGGAAAATGGGTGGTCAAAGCGACCACCCCGATTTCCTCAACCATCATTCAAGAAGGAAAAACTTTCATCAACGGGAAACGTTGACGAGCGCCCTTCTTAGAAGATATGGAACAGACGAAGGATATTCTGTCCCTTGGCATCAGTGCTTCCCAACGTAAACCCGACTGAAATCACAAACTGGCTTGGCGGGAGACCCGCAATGGGCAAACTCACGTAACTTGTGCTCTCGAAAGTGCCGGTGTTGCCGTGTCCCTTGTAAATATTGGCCGTGAGACCACCGCCGGGATACATTTGCATACCCATCTTGAAATTGATGTTGATGGCTTTGATACAGGTGGAGACTTCTCCTCCCAGGAACAAGTCATGGCCTACGACATGGGAGAAGCCGATCAGATTCTTGATGACATCCGGGTACCAGGCATAAGTAGCTACTGCGTCTACCTGCAGATAGTCAGTGATATAACCTCCCACCCTGAATTCACCGTTGATAAACAGGACACTGATTGCAGGCAGGTAATTGAAGTTGCCCCAGGTGACTCCGCTTCCATCGGTGGGATCGCCGGAAGGAATGATAGGGGCCGTTTTATCACTGCCCATGAACAGACCGCTGCGGACAGCGGAAGTGGAGAAACCGGGAAACACGCCGAATTTGATCAGGCTCACATTGCCCATATTCTTGAATTCCTTCGGGGCAGTTCCTCCGCCGATGGTGACCATCGGCATCCCGCCGAGATAATAGTTGCCGCTGAGCAGATGGACATTGTGGCGGGAGTAGGTCTGCATATTCAGGGTATTCTCCTGCGCATTATTGAAGTGGAATCGCTTTTTGTAGACTTTCTTGGTTTCCCCCACATTCCGCAGTTCAATATAGTACGGAGCTTTGCGCACGGGGAGCGAGATTTCGGCCGGCAGTGCCACCTCTTTTACGAATACCGTGTCTCCCTTCCGACGGTTCAGGATGGTGGCTTTGGCATCCGTTCGGTCGGCCTTCAGTTGGAACGGTTTGGTATCCAGCATATCTGCGTGTTCTTCCATCTGCTCCAGATTGGTAAAACTGGAAGAAATTTCGCGTGTGACGGTAAGATAATTCTCCTTGGTGAATTCCACCAGATATTTTCCTCCGGAATCCTTCTCAATGAGGTTATAGGGTGCCGTAGGCGTATTGCCAACATAAACGCCGTCCACCGTCACTACAACATTGTCAGGGGTGGAAGTAAATACATAAGGGACATAACGGGCCATTTTGACCGGGATGGCAATGTTCTCGCCTTCGTTGATGGAGACGGAATACTCCTGCTGCGGAGACAGGAAACCATCTTTTTGCAAGGTGATTACATGGTTTCCGATGATGGTTCTCTTGTGAATGTATTCCCGGACCATTCCCGCCGGTCGGTTATCAACAAATACCTGCGCATCCTGCGCATTTCCCACATCTTCCAGGGTAAGATAGCCCGTGATAGCCTTCAGTACACGGGAAAGGGTAAATTCCTCCCCGTTTCTGACCTGTATTTCGAACTGCTGGGGTTCAAAACCCTGGGAAGCGACAGCAATGTCCAGGCGGCCGGAAGAAACCGGAATGGTGCCGTCGTCGTAAATGCTGTAACGCTGGATGTCCCGGTCATCCCCATAAGAATAGATTTCCCGGGGATTCATATCGGCGACAACGCCGTTAAAAGTGATGACCGGGATGTTGCCGCCAAAGGAAAAGCCTTCCTCCGGCTGTATGTCCATCCGGATTTTTGCGAACTGAGGCGTAAGGTTCAGGCAAATGCCTACCTGCTGGTCAGTGCGCATATCGTCCAGGATGGTAATGACCGTATCCTTAACAGCGAAACCGTTCTTTTCCACACGCAGGCGGTGTTTGCCGGAGGCCAGCGTCCCCTCCCAGATGCCAGTACTGTAATCTCCTCCGTCAACGGAGATGCGGGCGCGGTCCGGGTTGGTCCGGATAACCAGTTGTTTCTGCGTATCGGGGCGGGCCTGCTGGATAATCTGGATTGTCGCCGACTTGATTTTTCCCATTTTGACCGTGACGGTGGCCCTCCGTTCCGTCTTTTCCGGATTCAGTTCCGACTTCACATAAATATATCCATTGCCAAAACGCTCGATTTTGCACCAGGACGGTTCCGAGGATGTAACCGAAATCAGATTGGGCTTTCCTGCATCATAGCCGATGCTGTCCAATGCACTCTGGTACCCGATAGTCAGTTCGTCTACGGAAAGATGAAGCCTGTCCCGGTTTTCAATGGCGGCATTGCACTGGCTCACGAGTTTGTTTCCTTTGGCCTTCTGTTCCGCAGAAAGGGAAGGATACTTGTTGAGGGCATTCCGGATAGAAGTCCTGGCCTGCTCGTACTGTCCTTTGTCAAACAGGGATTGGGCCTGCTTATACTTTAAATCGAAATCCGGGTTCTGGGCAAGCAGCGGAACTGCGACAAAAAACAGAAACAAAATAGTGAAGACGCGTTTCATCAGTTATCAGTTATTATTTTAAGCTTTCTTTGATTCGGAGCAGGGAGCCGTCCTGCGGACGTACCATCAAGGCAAAATCTACGTACTTTTCCGCGATTTGCCGATTGATATCGTCACTGAACATTTCATAGTCTCCATACATTTCCATGGCCGTATTGTTCCACTTGAAAAACATGGAATCCTGCCGGTGCCTGATCTCGCGGCGTAAAGCGGAAGTGGAATAATTCTGGAATAGATAGGCATAAACAGGTTGTTCCTGATACAATGCGCGCAGGGAATCTACCCGATTGAGCAGTGAGTCGGCCTTCAGCAGGCTGGTGACTTCCTCTGCGAGGGTTTCGTACTCCGCCGCTTTCTTGGTAAAGCGCAAAGTATCTGCGCGCGTAATCTGGCCACGGGCCTCCTGGAACAGGCGGTCACACGCCCGGCTGGTCTGGATGGCCAGCTGCTCGGCTTGTCTCTGTGCTTCTTTTACCCGCTGGTCCTGGACGACCAGGGCGATGACACCCGACAGAACCAGCCCCATGACAACAGCGGCAATAATAAGAGCCCTCCTGAGGGTATTCTTCTCCTGCTGTTTGAGGGTTTCTCCCGCATGGGGATTGGCCAATTTTTGCCGAACGTCTTCTACCAGTTCCTTTTCTATGCAGTAATGATGGGAAAGCGTGCGCCAGTTGATGTTGCTGAGCAGGAACTCCAGATTCTTGGGAAGGGAGCTGCCGTCGATGATCAGGGGAAAGATGAAACGGCTTCCCTTATTGCTCACGGCGAAAGTGATTTCCTTCTGCGTAAACTCCGAAGCATAGGAATTCTCACTGGCCACCAGCAGGAATACCTTCGCGCCCATGATAGCTTCCGACAGAACAGTCGGAAAATCCGCTCCTCCGGAAATTCCCTCCAGGTCTATAAAACACGAAATGCCCTCTGCAGTCAAGGCATCATAAATCTTTCCCGCAACCTCAGAGTCCTTTCGTGAGTAACTGATAAAGACGTCGTATGTCATTGGTAATTATACAAATCCGTTTCAAATATATTAAGATTTCCGCAATAACACAAATAAAACTGCGTGCCCGGCTTACTCCTTTCCGAATAGCAGGGCCAGATCGGCCTGCAGCGCCGGAGCGGCCAACTTTTCCGGCACAAAGGACCATGCGCCTATGACAGAAGGGTCCCCGATGGTTTCCGGGTCTATGCTGCCGTATTTGAGCAGGTAATCGTACAGGATATTGCGGATTTCCGGATGGCGGGAAATTACCCGCTCCTCAATCCTGTCACTGTCTACGCCGGCTTCCTTCAGGAGGTTGCCGCCGCCGCTGGCGCGGTAGGAGGTCATGGCCACCCGGTAGTCGCGTTCCGGCTGGAAGGCACTGCCGTCGGCCATGGAAGAGATGTTGATGCGGCTGCCGAAAGGCCGGGTCACATCCACCGTATAGTTGATGCCGGCGGCGGAGTCAAAGTTGTAGAAGCGGTTCACGAAGGACCAGCCCTTCTGCTGGTTGCGGGGGTCGTCCCGGCCCTGGATTTTCAGCAGATGGTCTCCGGGGAGGGTGTTGATCCACTTGTCGTAGGACACCTCCAGGAAATCTTTCAGCTCCTTACCGCTCATGCGCACCACGTACAGCTGGTTCTCAAAGGGATAGATGGTGAACAGGTCGTTGAACACCAGGATGCCGCTTTTCACATGCCCGTTGTAGGTGAGCGGGGCGGCGATGGAGATGTCGCAGGGAACCTGCGTGAGGCCCAGGGTGTGGATCAGGTTCATGTAGTCACACATGCCCACGTAGGCGTCCCGGGTGTACAGCTCGCTGTTGAGGACGCCCACTTCCTGCAGGGTGAAGGCCCTGACGGCCTCGAAGTCCCGTTGGAAGAATGCGCGCATGGCCGGGTCTGCTTTCCGGGCATCGACGGGGATGAGGTCCGTTTCGAAGAATTTGTCCACGATCCGGCCGCCTTCCACTTTCAGGTGCATTTTCCCGTGGGCCACATAGCGGCTGTGGCTGCCGGAATTCAGGAGGGCCATGGTATCGCGGGTTTCCACGTAAGGCCGGTGGTCGTGGCCGCAGACAACCCAGTCTACTCCCTGCACGCTGTTGAACACATCCAGGGCTTCGGCCTCCAGGATGGTGCCGTCTCCCTGGCCGCAGGCCGAATGCATGGCGGCTACCACCACGTCCGGGTGCTCCTTGGCCCGTACGCGGTCTACATCCCGCTGGATGATGCCGGCGATGGACACGAAGTGCATGCCGCTCCAGACTTCTTCGCTGAGCCAGGCGGCGATGTTGGCGTTGTTGTAGCCGATGACCGCGATCCGGAGCCCAGCCTTTTCCACCATCTTATACAGCGGGAAATAGGTTTTGCCGTTGTCGTCGCGGATGGCGTTGCCGGCGAGGAAAGGCGCTCCCGCCTTCTCCAGGTCTGCCGCCACGCGGTCATAGACCGGATGGCCCGTCTCAATGTCATGGTTCCCCATGGCAACGGCGTCGTATTTCATGTACTGCAGCAGGCGCGGGAACAGGTGCGGGGTGATGGTGTCTATATAATTGAAATAGTACGGTGCATTGTCTCCCTGCAGACAGTCGCCGGCATCCAGGAGCAGCACATTGTCGAAGCCGTCGGCCGTGCGCACGCTGTCTATGTAGTAGTTCATGGCAAAGAGCGATTTCCTGAGGTGGCCGTCTACGTAAGTGGAGTCGAACCAGGTACCATGCACGTCGTTGGTGGACAGGATGGTGAGCGTGTACTCGCCGTCTTTGAGCCGATGGCTGCAGGAAAACAGAATCAACAAAACGGCGGGAATGGCAAGATGGCTGGTTTTCATATGGCTATCGCTTGAACTTTTTCATCTGCTGCATCAGGGAGCCGGTGACGGCGCCCTTCATCATGCGGCGCGTGCCCTCGAACTGCTTCAGGAGGCGGTTCACCTCCGGAAGCGAGGTGCCGGAGCCCAGCGCGATGCGCTTGCGGCGGGAGCCGTTGATGGCTTCCGGATGTTCGCGCTCGTAGGGCGTCATGGACAGGATGATGGCCTCCGTGCTCTTGAAGGCGTCGTCCGGAATGTCCACATCCTTGATGGCCTTGCCGATACCGGGAATCATCCCCGCCAGGTCCTTGATGTTGCCCATCTTTTTCACCTGCTGGATTTGCTCGTAGAAATCCCAGAGGGTGAACTGGTCCTTGGCCAGCTTTTTCTTGAGTTCGCGGGCCTGCTTTTCGTCAAACTGCTCCTGCGCTTTCTCTACCAGGGACACCACGTCTCCCATGCCCAGGATGCGGTCGGCGATGCGTTCCGGATGGAATACGTCCAGGGCCTCCAGTTTTTCTCCGGAACTGACGAACTTGATGGGTTTCCCCACCACGGCCTTGATGGAAAGGGCGGCACCGCCACGGGTGTCACCGTCCATCTTGGTGAGCACCACGCCGTCGAAATCCAGCCGTTCGTTGAACACGCGGGCGGTTTCCACGGCATCCTGACCGGTCATGGCATCTACCACAAACAGGGTTTCCGTGGGCTGCACGGCCTGGTGCAGGGCCGATATCTCGTCCATCAGCTCCTGGTCTACCGCCAGACGGCCGGCGGTATCGATGATGACGACGCTGTAGCCTTCGGCCCGCGCCCGGGCGATGGCAGCCTTGGCAATTTTCACGGGGTCTTTCTCCCCTTCTTCCGTATAAACGGGAACCTGGATGCTTTCTCCCAACACCTTTAACTGGTCGATGGCGGCGGGACGGAAGGTGTCGCAGGCGGCCAGCAGCACTTTCATGCCGCGCTTGGACTTGATGTGCAGGGCCAGTTTGCCGGAGAAGGTGGTTTTACCCGAACCGTTGAGACCGGCCACCAGCACCACCGCAGGATTGCCCTTCAGGTTGATTTCCTGGGCCTGGGAGCCCATGAACGCGGCCAGTTCGTCGTGCATGATCTTGACCATCATCTGCTGCGGCTTCACGGCGGTGAGAACGCCGGTACCCAGGGCCTTTTCCTTGACCTGGTTGCAGAAATCCTTGGCCACCTTATAGCTTACGTCGGCGTCCAGCAGGGCCTTACGGATGTCTTTGATGGTTTCCGCTACGTTGATTTCGGTGATTTTTCCTTCACCTTTCAGGATCTTGAAAGACCGCTCCAGCCTTTCGCTCAGATTCTCGAACATACACTTTATTTTAACCTGCAAATTTACGCTTGCGGGGCCGAAAAAGCAAATTTTCTTGGAATCAGGCAAAAAAAGGGGGCTCCCCCGTGTTGTTTTACAGGAACCACATCCAACTTGTTCCAAAATATTTCTGTTTCACCCGACACTTTCGGCCCGCCGGCCCTTATCTTCGCAGCAAGCCGGACAACGGTGCCCGGCGGTAAAACCAAATGCTTATGACAACGTGCAAAGGGTCCCTCCTGACGGGACTGTTCCTTCTGGCCGCCGCCTCCACCTCGTGCGACGACTTCGGCCTTTACCCACCCGCCGACGGGGGTGCTGCCGGCGAGCTCCGCTGGGTCCTGGACCGCGAATCCGTGACCAAGGCAGCCGAAGAACTGCCGGACACCAACGACTTTCTCCTGACCATCCGGGACGGGAAAGGAAACATCCTGTACGACGGAACTTACGGGGATTCGCCCCAGTCGCTTTCCGTGGGAGAAGGCAATTATACCGTGACCGTGGTGTCCTCGGCCTTCACCACGCCCGCCTTCGCCAAACCGCAATACGGCGACGAACAGGTGGTAAGGGTAAGCGCAGGCAGCAGCGTCACGGTGCGGCTCCGCTGTACCTTGAAGAACGCCGGTATCCGCCTCAAAATCGCCCCGGACTTTCTCACTTCCCTGCCGGACGGCATCCTGTATGTGCAGCAGGCCGATGTCAAACTCAAGTACCAGTACCGGGAGACGCGCATCGCCTATGTGAAACCCGGGGAAGCGTCCATCCTGCTGTACAATCAGGGAAACATGGAAACCTTGTTTACCCGCACCCTGGAGCCCCGGGAGATCCTGACAGTGAGTATCAGTGCACCGGCGCCCTCAAGCGGCGGGCAGAGCAGCATCGTCATCCAGACCGACACCACAAAAACCTGGAGCTACGACAGTTACGTAATCGGATCGGATAATCCCGGTCAGGGAGGCGGTGGCGGAAATTCCGGAGAGGAGCCCCAGGATGCCATCTCCGTAGGAGAAGCGGGAGCCCACATCGGCCAGGAGGGCGTATGGGTGTACGGATACATTGTGGGCGGCGACCTCACGTCGGCCGGGAAAAACGTCAAGACCAGCGGCATCACCAAAAATACGCATCTGGCCATCGCCTCCCGCTCCTCGGTCACGGACAAGGCTTCCTGTCTGGCGGTAGAACTGCCCAAGGGAAGCGTACGCGATGCGCTGAACCTGGTGGACCATCCGGACCTCACAGGCACCCGCGTGTATCTGAAAGGGAATCTGGTGGAAAGCTATTTTGGGACAAAAGGAATGAAAGCCACGTCCGATTTCGTGTTGAAATAACAGTTTTTTTGTATCTTTGCATCTTACAAGGGAAAAGATGCAGATGCAGCACTATCTTCAGCAATTCCAGGAGCAAGTTCACCGGCGCACCGGGGAACTTGCCCTCTGCGATTACCTGGGAGCCACCTATACCTACGGAGAGGTGGCGCAGAACATGGCCCGCATCCACACGCTTTTCCGCGGAATCGGCATCCGGAAAGGGGACAAGATTTCCCTGGTCGGACGCAATTCCGCCCGCTGGGCAACCTTCTTCCTGGCCATCAACACCTATGAGGCGGTAGTCGTGCCCATCCTGCCCATTTTCACGCCGGAAGGCACCATGCAGCTGGTGAACCACTCGGACAGCGTGCTCCTCATTACAGACGCAGATCTGTGGAAAACCCTGGACCAGAACAAACTGCCCCGCCTCCGCGCTGTCCTGGATGCCCAGGAAGACCGCCTTCTGTGGGCCGTGCCGGAAATCCAGTTCACCTGGGGGCAGCGGGAACAGCTGTTCCTGGACGCTTATCCGCATGGGTTCAACCCCCTCACGGTAAGCTACCACCAACACCTGGACCAACTGGCCATCATCAACTATACCTCCGGCACATCCGGAGACCCCAAGGGCGTCATGCTCAGTTTCGGCGCCATGTCAGACATCGTAGATTATTGCCAGAAACGCATCTACGACAAGCCGGATACCATCCTGAGCATGCTTCCGCTGGCCCATATTTACGGGCTGGCCATGGAATTCATCTACCCCTGCTGCACGGGTTTCACCATCTGGTTCCTGGGAAAGACCCCGTCCCCTTCCCTGCTCACCAAAGCCTGCAAGGAGATTAAACCACGCCTGATGATCACCGTGCCGCTGGTCATGGAAAAGGTGTATAACAACCTCATCCGCCCGGTGCTCAACTCGCGTGCCGGAAAACTGATGAGTTCCCTTCCCGGGGTACGCCTGTCCTTCTACAAGTCTGTCGGGGAAAAAGTGATGGCCGAATTCGGCGGAAGGCTCTCCACCATCATCATCGGCGGGGCGCCGCTAAGCTGGAAAGTGGAAAGCGCCTTCCGGAAAATCGGCCTGCCGTATGCGGTGGGTTACGGGATGACGGAAGCCTGCCCGCTGCTGGCCTTCGAAATGCCGGAGACTTTCGTGGCCGGCTCCTGCGGAAAGCCCATCCATGAGATCAAGATCGACTCTTCGGACCCGGAGCGCGTACCCGGAGAAATCCTTTCCCGCGGCCCCAACATCACGCTGGGCTATTACAAGAATCCGGAGGCCGATGCCGCCGCACGCACGCCGGACGGATGGTTCCGTACCGGAGACCTGGGCGTGATGGACGAGGACGGGAACATCTTCATCCGCGGGCGCATCAAAGCCCTGATCCTGAGCGCATCGGGCCAGAATATCTACCCGGAGGAAGTGGAGCAGGTGCTTTCCCGCAACCCCATGGTGGAAGAATCCCTGGTACTGGACCGGGATGGAAAAATAGTGGCCCTGGTATATCCCAGAGCCAATTCAGTGGCCGGAACCAGCGAAGACCAGCAGGCGGCCATCGCCGGAGAAATCCGGGACCGGGCCAACGCCCACCTGCCCAAGTTCAGCCAGGTTTTCTATGTAGAACTGGTGGACGTTCCCTTTGAACGCACGGCCAAAGGGACGGTCAAACGCCACCTGTACAAATAAGTTATTTCTGGAATTTGAGGTACTTGAGGATGCATGCGACGGCTTCCTCTTCCGTCATGTCCTCCACGTTCATGACCAGGTCGTAGTTGCGGGCGTCGTAGCGGCTGACGCCGGCAAAACGCTTGACGTAATTCTCGCGGCCCCTGTCGATGTCATCGATGACGGCCTCGGCCTGCTCCCGGCTGAGCGACTGTTTCTTCATTACGCGCGCGATACGGCTTTCCCGGCCGGCGGTAATGAAGATGTCCACCTTGTTGGGATGGTCTTTGAGCACGAAGAAGCCCGAGCGGCCGGCGATGACACAGGAACCCTCTGCAGCGATTTCGTGCAGGATTTCGCATTCCGCCTCATAGATATCCTGTTCCTTGAGCGAGGAGGGCAGGATGCTTTTTCCGGCCTCGAAACCGATGTACGCGCCGGAGTTGGGCACAGGCGCCACCACTTCCAGGAGGTCTGCCAGCCAGTTTTTCTTCTTGGCCTTAATCTGTTCAATCTCCGATGCCGTGAGCTTGAACTTGCTCATCAGGTCGTGGATCAGGTTCTTGTCGCTGTAGCGGACATTGAGCTGCGCCGCAAGCTGACGGCCGATGGTTCTTCCGCCGGAACCCAGTTCCCGGCTGATGGTGATGACGAAAGGCTGCTTGGTATTCATAGGTTTTGCGATTAGTCTAGCAAATATAAGGATATTTTTCGTATTTTTGCGCATGATGTTCGAAGGAATCGTAAATGCCCGGGACCTGGGCGGCATCCGCATCGGGGACAAGACCGTCAGACACGGCCTGCTGCTGCGCACGGCCCATCTGAACGAGGCCACCGACGCCGATGTCCGCCGCCTTCAGGAGGAATACCGCCTCCGGCGCATTTTCGACTTCCGCTCTATCCAGGAAGCCCAGTATCAGCCGGACCGGCCCATCCCCGGGGCGGAACACATCTTCCTGCCCACCCTGGACATCGAAGCGGAAAAACACAGCGGCGAAGCCATCCCGCAGACCGCCTTCCTGGACCTTCCCCGGCACATCGTCCGGCTGTCCTTCATGAAAATCTTCCAGGAAAAAGGCCGGCAGCTATATCCCAATCTGGTCCTGAGCGAATTTTCCCAGCTGCAGTATGCCAGTTTCATGAACCTGGTGCTGGAAACCCCGGAAGGGGCCGTCCTCTGGCACTGTTCCCAGGGGAAAGACCGCACGGGCATCGGCGCCGCACTCATCCTGGGTGCCTTGGGAGCAGACCGCGAAACCATCGTCCGGGATTTCGACCGCTCCAACGACAGCTACCGTCCCCTCCTGGAGCGTCTGTTCGCAGAGGTGGAAGCCGCCGGCGGCGGAGAGCCTGAGCGGGATGCCATCCAGGCGTTCATGGGGGTGAGCGTCAAGAATTTCTGCTACGCACTGGACGTACTGGAAAGCAACTGGGGTTCCATTCCCGGCTATCTGGAAGAGACCATGGGCATCGGCCCGGAAGAGCTGGAAATCCTCCGAGGGCGATATCTGGAATAAAAACTTGTATTTTCCGGAATTATTCCCTATATTTGCGCGCTTTTTTTCGCCCGCGAGGGCGGAAAAGGCTCAAAAAATAATGTTTAACTACTAGTTTTTTCAACCAAATCACTTATGTCTGAAGAAATTAAGAACGTGGCGGAAGAGGCTCAGAACGAGGCTCCCGTCCAGAAAGAAACCAAGAAAGCCGTCCTGAACGCTTCCGTAGCTCCCGAGGAGTTCGACTGGGAAGCCTTCGAGAACGACGGTGCAGAGACCGGCTCCAAGGCAGAGACCATGGCTCTGTACGAGCAAACCCTGAACAAGGTTACCGAGAACGAAGTAGTGGAAGGTGTGGTCACCGCCATCAACAAGCGTGAGGTCGTCGTGAACATCGGTGCCAAGAGCGAAGGTGTCATCTCCGCCCCCGAATTCCGTTACAACCCGGACCTGAAAGTGGGTGACAAGGTGGAAGTGCTCGTGGAAAGCGCAGAAGACCGCAAAGGCCAGCTGGTCATCTCCCACAAGAAAGCCCGCCAGCTCAAATCTTGGGATATGGTCAACGCCGCCTACGAGAGCGGTGAAGTGGTCAAGGGTTATGTCAAGACCCGCACCAAGGGTGGCATGATCGTGGACGTGTTCGGCATCGAAGCTTTCCTCCCCGGCTCCCAGATCGACATCAAACCCATCCGTGACTACGATGTGTTCGTAGACACCACCATGGACTTCAAGATTGTGAAAATCAATCAGGAATTCCGCAATGTAGTGGTTTCCCACAAGGCTCTCCTGGAGGCCGAACAGGAACTCAAGCGCTCCGAGCTCATCTCCAAGCTGGAGAAGGGCCAGGTGCTGGAAGGCGTGGTGAAGAACATCACCAACTACGGCGTGTTCGTAGACCTGGGCGGCGTGGACGGTCTCATCCACATCACCGACCTCAGCTGGGGCCGCATCTCCCATCCGGAAGAGGTGGTTGCCCTGGACCAGAAGATCAACGTGGTTGTCCTGGACTTCAACGAGCAGCAGAAGCGCATCGCCCTGGGTCTGAAGCAGCTCACCCCGCACCCGTGGGAGGCCCTGTCCGCAGACCTGAAGGTAGGTGACACCGTGAAGGGTAAAGTAGTGGCCGTGGCCGACTACGGCGCATTCGTAGAGGTGGAACCCGGCGTGGAAGGCCTGGTACACGTGAGCGAGATGAGCTGGAGCCCCCGTCTGCACAGCGCTCAGGAATTCCTGAAGATGGGCGACGAAGTAGAGGCCGTCATCCTGACCCTGGACCGCGAGGCCCGCAAGATGTCCCTGGGCATCAAGCAGCTCAGCGCCAATCCTTGGGAAAGCATCCGTGAGAAATACCCCGTGGGTTCCCAGCACAAAGCCACCGTGCGCAACATTACCAACTTCGGTGTGTTCGCAGAGCTGGAGGACGGCGTAGAAGGCCTGATCCACATCTCCGACCTGTCCTGGAACAAGATCAAGCATCCCGCCGAGATGGTTCAGAGCGGCGACGTCATCGACGTAGTCATCCTGGACTTCGACGAGAACAGCCACAAGCTGTCCCTGGGCCACAAGCAGCTCACGCCCAACCCTTGGGACGAACTGGAGGCCAAATATCCCGTGGGCACCGTGGTGGATGCCACCGTCTCCGTGATCGGTGACAAGAACACCACCCTCACCCTGGCCGACGGCACCGAGGTCAGCGCCTTCAACCGTGAACTGGTGAAGGAAGACGGCAAGAACGCCCTCGTAGGCGAAACCCTGCCCGTGAAGGTCGTGGATCTGCGCCGCAGCACCCGCACCGTCCGCGTTTCCCATGTCCGCACCTATCAGGAAGCCAAGGTTGCCCGCGAAACTGCAGAGCAGGAAGGCACCAAGAAGGCCATCAAGAAGGTCCAGACCAGCGTAGAGAAGACCACCCTCGGTGACATCTCCGCCCTGGCCGCCCTGAAGGAGCAGCTGGAAAAGGGTGAGTAATACACCCAATATCTTTAAGGTCACCTTGCTCGGCACGGCTTCGGCCATGCCGGTCAAGGGCCGGAATCAAAGCGCCCAGGCACTCTCTGTGCACGGGCGCTTGTTCCTTATAGATTGTGGAGAAGGTGTCCAGTACCGGATGGTGGAACACGGCGTTCCCATGATGAAACTGGACTCCCTCTTCCTTTCGCACATCCACGGAGACCACGTGTTCGGGCTCTTCGGCCTGCTGTCCACCCTGGGCATGAAAGGCCGCCAGACCCCCCTGAACATCTTCGCCCCCGTGAACTTCGGCCCCATCCTCAAATTTTTCCTCAGCTATTACGGAGAGGGCATCGGCTTCGAAATCCGTTTTACGCCCCTGAAGATGAAGGAACCGGAAACCATCCTGGAAACCAAGAGCATCCGCGTACAGGCCTTCCCGCTGAACCACGGCATCGAGACCTTCGGCTTCCTATTCCAGGAAAAGGAGCCGCCGCTGAACGTACACAAAGACGCCATCGGGGCGTACGGCCTTACGCTCACGGAGATTGGCACCCTCAAGCGCGGAGAAGACGTCCGCCGGGCCGATGGCAGCGTGATTTCCGCCTCGGAAGCCGCCTATAAGCCCTTCGAGCCCCGCAGCTATGCCTACTGCTCGGATACGGCCCCCTTCCCCGCCCTGGCGCAGTGGCTGAAGGGCACGACGGTCCTCTACCACGAGACCACCTATCTGCAGGAACTCGCAGACCAGGGCGCCCTGCGGCATCATTCCACCACCCATGACGCGGCCAGCCTAGCCCGGGACGCCGGCGCCCGGAAACTGCTCATCGGCCACTACTCTTCCCGCAGCGGCGACATCGCCGCCTACCAGGCCGAATGCCGGCAGATTTTCCCGGAAACTTTCGCCACTTCGGACGGAGACGTCTACGATATTTGAAAATTTCTTCTTATCTTAGCATCTTGTAGTAAAGTTGCTTAAGATGAAGAGATTTTTCCTTGTAGTAACGTCCGTTTTCGCGGCACTCCTTTTACAAGCCCAAAGCCCGCAACAGCGGTACATAGACACCTATTCCAGCCTGGCTGTCCAGGAAATGGTCCGCAGCGGCGTCCCTGCCAGCATCACCCTGGCCCAGGGCCTGCTGGAATCCGGCGCCGGCCTGTCCAGACTGGCCACAGAGGGCAACAACCACTTCGGCATCAAGTGCCACAATGGCTGGACGGGCCGTTCCATGAGACAGGACGACGACAAGCGGCAGGAATGCTTCCGCGTATACGACCATCCGGAGGAAAGTTTCCGGGACCACTCGGATTTCCTGCGCTACCGGGACCGCTACAAGTTCCTCTTCGACCTGGAACTCACGGACTACAAAGGATGGGCCTACGGCCTCAAGCAGGCCGGCTATGCCACAGACCCCAAGTATGCCGCCAAATTGATCCAGTACATTGAAGACTACAACCTGGCCCAGTACGACCACCTGAGCCTGGAACAGGAGGCGGAAATGCCCCAGGCCCCCAACAAACTGGAAGAGCCCGTGGCGGTTCCCGTCCAGAAAAACGGTACGGATATCCCCACCCCCGTGTCGGAAGAATTCCATTTCCCGCTCACCCGGCAGCTGTATTCCCTGAGCGGCGTTCCGTTCGTGTATGCCATGGAAGGGGAAACCTACAAGTCCATCGCCGCCTACTATCATCTTTTCAAGTGGGAAATCCTGCGTTACAATGACCTCAAAGGCAATCCGGAGCTGCTGCCCGGCACCATCGTATACCTGGCCGCCAAGAAAAAAGCGGCGCCCAAGGGCCTGGAGATGTATATCGTGGCCGAAGACGGAGAAGACCTGCACAGCATCTGCCAGCGATTTGCCGTCCAGGAAAAAGCCATCCGGAAGCTGAACGGCCTGGGGCAGGATGCCCGGCTGAAGGAAGGTGACGAAATCAAACTGCGTTAACCCATGGACAGCCGCACCCGACACATCCTCCTGGGCCTGGCCATCGCTGCAGGCCTTGCCGCCGTCCTGGTGGCCGGTCTCCACGCCTACCGGGCCTGGTACGACAGGAAGGCGTCCAATTTCCAGGGCGTCACCGAACTGTATGTGTATCCCTGGATGCAGCCGGAGCAGGTGAAAGACAGCATCCTGGCTTCTGGCAAGGTAAAAAGCCCCAAAAGCCTCTCGCGCGTTCTCGCGGAGGTCAAGACCATGGAAGTGGGTCATTACCGGATAGACTCCACCTGCTCCAGCATGTACGTGGCCCGGATGCTCTCCAAGGGCTGGCAAACCCCCGTGAACCTCACGCTGTCCGGGGCCATCCGCACCCCGGCCGTCCTCGCGCGCAAGATCGGCGCCCAGATGCTGGCCGACTCGGCCAGCATGGCGCAGCTGCTGTACTCGGACGATTCCCTCGCCGTATACGGGATAGACAGCAAACAGCTGTTCACCCTCATCATCCCCGATACCTATCAGATGCGCTGGACGGATTCTTCCCGGGAAATCCTGGACCGCCTGGTGAAGGAGCGCAACGCGTGGTGGACGCCGGAACGCAAGGAGGCCGCCCGCCAACAGGGACTCACGGAGCAGGAGGTTTCCACCCTGGCCTCCATCGTAAGCGGAGAAACCCTCTATGTACCGGAGCAGCCCACCATCGCCGGCGTGTACCTGAACCGCCTGCGCACGGGCATGAAACTCCAGGCAGACCCCACCATCGCCTACTGCTTCGAATATGAGCCGCGCCGCATCCTCAAGAAACACCTGGAAGTAGACTCCCCCTACAACACCTACAAGCACTTGGGGCTGCCGCCCGGCCCCATCGCCTGCCCGCCCAAGAGCTGCCTGGAGGCCGTCCTGCATCCGCAGTCGTCCAACTACATCTTCTTCTGCGCAGACCCTTCCTTCAACGGCAGCCACCGCTTTGCCGCCACCTATACGGAGCACCTGGCCAATGCCCGTGCTTTCCAGAAAGCCCTTACCGAACGCCAACGCGCCGCAGCGCATTAAGGCAAATCCAGAACTGACAAATGTATACCTCCACTCCCCTCATCGACAAAGCCCGCAGCATCGCCGCCGAAGCCCTCCAAGACAAGACCCGCCATGACGGGTCGCCTTTCATCGGCCACCCGGATGCCGTAGCCGGCATCGTCGCCGACGAAATCGGCCTGCCGGAAGAGTGCATCGCCGCCGTCTATCTGCACGAGGCCGTCCGGATGGGAGGCATCGCCCTGGACCCCAAAGAATGGGACAACGGCATCCTGACCCTGGTGGACGGACTGAACAAGATTTCCACCATCAAGCCCAAGGACACGCGGCTGGAGGCCGAAAACTACAAGAAACTCATTATCCAGTATTCGAAAGACCCGCGCGTGACCGTCCTCAAACTGGCCGACCGCCTGGAGGTGATGCGCAGCCTGAAGATCTTCCCCAAGTCCAGCCGGGAAGGGAAAATCCTGGAAACCCTGATGCTGTACATCCCCCTGGCCCACCAGCTGGGCCTGTACAAGATGAAGCGGGAGATGGAAGACATCTACCTGAATTATGCAGAACCGGAGCAGTACAGGCTCATTACCAACAAACTGAAGGCCGGAGAGAAGGACCGGGAAAAGCTGATGGCGGAATTCATCGAGCCGCTCAAAGTGAAACTCTCGGAAGCCGGCATCCAGTATAAACTGAAAATCCGGACCAAGGCCGCCTACTCCATCTGGCAGAAGATGCTCAAGCAAAAAGTGCCCTTCGAGGGCGTGTACGACGTCTTTGCCATCCGTTTCATCATCGAGTGCGACCCGGAAAACCATGCTCTGGAAAAGGAACTGTGCTGGCGGGTCTACTCCTTTGTGACGGAGGAATACGAGGCCGATACGAAGCGTCTCCGGGACTGGGTCACCACGCCCAAGCCCAACGGCTACGAGAGCCTGCACATCACGGTCAAAAACCGCGACGGCGCTTACGTGGAGGTACAGATCCGCACCCACCGGATGGACGATATCGCCGAAAACGGCTTTGCTTCCCACTGGTCCTACAAGGGCATCAAGCGGGAAGAGACCCTGGCCAACTGGCTCACCTCCGTGCGCTATGCCCTGGAGCATCCGGACGAGAACACGGAGGACCTTCCGAAGCCCCCGGACAAGGAAATCTTCGTCTTCACGCCCACCGGCGAACTGCGCATCCTCACCGCCGGTTCCACGGTGCTGGACTTCGCCTTCGGCATCCACACCAACATCGGCGCACACTGCGTGGGCGGTAAAGTGAACGGGAAAGCGGTGTCCATCCGCGAAAAACTCACTACCGGCGACGTAGTAGAGATTCTCACGGCCAAAAACCAGCGTCCGTCCCCGGACTGGATCAACTGGGTAGTCACCTCCAAGGCCCGCTCCAAGGTAAAACAGGCACTGGCCGTGCAGGAACAGACCCGCGCCAAGGACGGCAAGGAACTGCTGGAGCGCCGGCTTAGGAACTGGAAGTTGGAACTGCCGGACGAGATGCTCACCGAGCTCCGGAAAAAACTGAATTACAGCTCACTCACCGCGTTTTATGCAGCCATCGGCGAGGGCACGGTAGATGTGAATACCGTCAAGGATTTCATCCTGGGAGAGGCCCGGCGGCACGCGCAGTCCGTAGAGGCGGCCGAAGCCGTGCAGGCATCGGCCAAAGCCCAGCGGCATTTCGAGGGCAAGGACGATATCCTGGTGCTCAATGCCAGGAACGTGAAGGGCATCGACTACCGGATGTCCAAGTGCTGCAATCCCGTGTTCGGGGACGATGTCTTCGGCTTTGTCACCCGCACGGACGGCATCAAGATCCACCGCATCACCTGTCCCAACGCCGCCCGCCTGCTGGAATTGTACCCTTACCGCATCCAGAAGGTCAAATGGGCCGATTCCCCCTCCAGCGGCAGTTTCCAGGTGGTACTGAAGGTGATAGCCGATGAAGAAAGTGCCACTGGCCGTATCCTGGAAGTGATTGGCCAGTTCAAGGCATCCATCCGCGCCTTCACGGTCACGGACAATCCCCGGGGCGGTACCTTTGAGATTACCCTCAAAATATCCGTTCCCTCCAATCTGGAACTGGACAAGGTCGTCTCCCAGATCCGCATCCAGAAACACGTCCTGAAAGTTACGAGGGTCTAAGTTTTCCAGACTTTGAGGTATTCCTCCAGGGCCCACATTTCGTCGCGGTACTTGGCTGCGGCGGTGAAATCCAGGTCGGCGGCGGCTTTCTGCATTTTGCGCTTGGCCTCGGCGGCGGCCTTTTCCACCTGTTCACGGGACATGGAGCGGATGACGGGATCCTGCAGTACGGCGGCCAGGTCGGCCGCCACATAACCGTCCACATAGGCCGATGTTCCCTCGCGCCGGGCGTCGTGGCCCAGACCCACGGACACATCGCCCTTCCCCAGCTCGGAGGCCGAAGGGACGTATTCGGGGTCGGAAACGCTGTCGCGGGCGCTCACATGGCCGGTGACGCTGTTGCGCAGGGCCGGGTTCAGGAAGCCGCTCACATGGGTGGTATCCTCGCCGGAGCGCACCAGTTCACTCATGAGGACGTTGGCCCGCACCTGTACCTGGGTGGGCGTAATATTGTGTAACTTATTGTATTCCTGTTGTTTTGCGCGACGACGGGCGGTTTCCCGGATGGTTTCGTCCATGCTCTGGGTAATGGTATCGGCATACATGATCACCAGGCCGTTCACATTGCGGGCGGCACGTCCGGCGGTCTG
Source organism: uncultured Bacteroidia bacterium (assembly GCA_902784435.1). Classification (GTDB taxonomy): domain Bacteria; phylum Bacteroidota; class Bacteroidia; order Bacteroidales; family UBA932; genus Cryptobacteroides. The sequence goes on from CACZUR010000007.1 coordinate 61,759, forward strand.
CGTAAGGGCCCGGCCGCTGCGGAGGAAGCCTTCCTTGTCGGCATCCAGGATGGCCACCAGCGACACGGTGGGAATGTCCAGGCCTTCGCGCAGGAGGTTCACGCCGATGAGCACGTCGAAGAGGCCGTTCTTGAAGTCCTCGATAATCTCCACGCGCTCGGCGGTATCTACGTCGGAGTGGATGTAGCGGCAGCGGACGCCGTTTTTCCCGAAATAGCTGTCCAGTTCCTCGGCCATGCGCTTGGTGAGGGTGGTTACCAGCACGCGCTCGTCCTTTTCGGCGCGCTGACGGATTTCCTCCATGAGGTCGTCCACCTGGTTTTTGGTCGGGCGCACCTCGATGGGCGGGTCCAGCAGGCCGGTCGGGCGCACGATCTGTTCCACCACCAGACCTTCGGACTTCTGCAGCTCATAATCGGCCGGGGTGGCGCTCACATATACCGTCTGGCCCGTCACCGACTCGAATTCGTCGAAGGTCAGGGGGCGGTTGTCCGATGCGGCGGGCAGGCGGAAGCCATATTCCACCAGCGTCTCCTTGCGGGAGTGGTCTCCGCCGTACATGGCCCGGATCTGGGGCAGGGTCACATGGCTTTCGTCGATGAACACCAGGAAATCGTCCGGGAAGTAGTCCAGCAGGGTGAAGGGGCGCTGACCGGGCTTGCGGCCGTCGAAATAGCGGGAATAATTCTCTACGCCGGGACAGTATCCCATTTCCTTGATCATCTCCATGTCGTATTCCACCCGCTGTTTCAAGCGTTTGGCTTCCAGGAACTTACCAATAGACTCAAAGTATTCCACTTGTTTCGCCAGGTCTTCCTGGATCTGGCTCACGGCCTTGGCCCCCTTCTCCTTGGAAGTAACAAAGTTCTTGGCCGGATAGAGGTCTATCTTGTCCAGTTCCTCGAAGATGGCCCCGCTCACCGGGTCGATGAGGGCAATACGGTCTACCTCGTCCCCGAAGAATTCGATGCGGGCCGCATAGTCCGCCCCGCCCAGGAAAATGTCCACCGTGTCCCCGCGGACGCGGAAGCTGCCGCGCTTGAAATCCGTCTCCGTGCGGTAATAAAGCGCATCCACGATCTTGTACAGGAGGCGCGTCATGGCCATCTTCTCTCCCCTTCTCACCGTCACCGTCTGGTCGTGGAAGTCGTCCGGATTGCCGATGCCGTACAGGCAGGAGACCGACGAAATCACAATCACGTCCCGCCGGCCGGACATCAGGGCCGATGCGGCACTCACCCTGAGTTCGTCAATCTTGTCGTTGATGCTGAGGTCTTTCTCTATGTAGGTATCCGTGCTGGGGATGTAGGCCTCCGGCTGATAATAGTCGTAGTAGGAGACAAAGTACTCCACGGCATTGTCCGGGAAGAATGCCTTGAATTCGCCATACAGCTGGGCCGCCAGGGTCTTGTTATGGCTCAGGATGAGGGCGGGACGCTGCAGGCGCTCTATCACATTGGCCATGGTGAAGGTTTTTCCGGACCCGGTGACGCCCAGCAGGGTCACATCCTGCACCCCCTGGCTCAGGGCGCCGCAAAGCTGGTCAATGGCATCCGGCTGGTCGCCGGAAGGTTGATAGGAAGACTGAAGACTGAATTTCATGGCAGAAAAGCTTCTCTTTGCAAAGATACAACATTCACAATTTTTTTAAAAATATTCTGAAAAGTTTTGCAGAACAGGAAATTTTCACTAATTTTGCACCGATAGTTGCCCATTGTGGGCGCAAAATAAGTGACTAAATATAATTAAACAGTTTATAAACTCTATTATGAAAGGTATCAAAATGATTCTGGGAGCCCTTGCTGCAGCAAGCCTCCTCTTCTCCGTGAACGGCTACGCTCAGGAGAACGCAAACCGTGACGAAAACGGTAACATCGTACGCGGTGCCTATGAGACCAACAAGGCTCTGGACAACACGTTCATCAGCCTGGGTATCGGCTACAACGCCGGCCTGAACTTCGGAAACCGCGGAACCATTCCTGTAGCACAGGGTTGGGGCGGTCTGGGCATCGATGCCGCTATCGGTAAATGGTGGACCCCCATCATCGGTAACCGTATCAACTACCATGGCTTCAACAACGACGTGAAGGGTCAGGGCTTCGGTAATTTCCGTCAGCACTTCCTCACCGTAGACCTCCTCTGGAGCCTCACCGACACTTTCTGGGGTTACAAAGAGACCCGCGCCTGGGATGTGGTTCCCTACCTCTCCGGCGGTTATGCCCGCGTAAAAGGCAATAACGAGTGGATGATGGGTGTAGGTATCCTGAACAAGTTCTACATCAGCGACCGCATCGACATCCTCCTGGACCTCCGCTCCATGATTTCCAAGAACAACGGTGTCTATGACGCTACAGTCGCCCGCGACAAGGTTGCCCAGCTCCTTGGCAAGTTCGAACTTCCCGTTTCCGCTACCATCGGCATCGGCATCAACCTGGGCAAGACCGGTTTCAACCGTCACAGCTCCATCACCCCTGTCGTGATCCCCGTTCCTTTCACCACCGAGCAGTACAACGCCCTGGCAGACAAGGTGGCCGCCCTGGAGAAAGAGAATGCCGCCCTCAAGGACAAGATCGCTGCCCTGGAGAACGAGCTCGCTCCTTACAAGAACCTCGTAAACGGTCAGACCTACCTGTACGAGAACGGCAAATTCACCGCTGTTGACGTGAAGGCCGGCGCTCCCGTCTCCGTCTACTTCGACCTGGGTTCCGCCAAGCTCTCCGCCCGTGAAAAAGCTCACCTGGAGTACTTCGCCAACAACCTGATCAACGCCGACACCAAGCTGGCCGTCAACGGCTATGCCGACAAGCAGACCGGTTCCGCCAAGGTCAACCAGGCCCTGTCCGAGAAGCGTGTCAAGACCGTCGTAGACCTCCTGAAGAAGGCTGGTGCCTCCGAGGAGAACATCGAGTGCGCTGCTCACGGTGCTACCGTACAGCCTTTCGACACCGCTGCCAAGAACCGCGTGGTCACCATCGAGGTCAAGTAAGACCGGAAGAACCATTCATCTTAAGAAAGCATCTCTTCGGAGGTGCTTTCTTTCTATTCGTCCCATGCCCGGTGCAGTCTTTTGCTTTTCAGAAAATATTTGCCTAAATTTGTTGACTGAAAAGAAAGGTAATAAAACAAAGCTTATATTATGAAAGGTATCAAAATGATTCTCGGAATGCTTGCTGCGGCAAGTATCGTTTTTTCCGTGAACGCTACGGCTCAGGAAAAAGCGCGCGGTCCCTATGAGACCAACAAGGCTATCGACAACACCTGGATTGGTGTAGGCGGCGGTGTAAACGCCGTTATCGCCACGGAAATGGCACCTGCCAACTGGGGTGGTATCGGCCTGGCCACAGACCTGAACTTCGGCAAGTGGTGGACGCCCGCCATCGGTAACCGTATCGGCTGGCACGGCCTGTGGAACAACACCAAGCTGGGCTTTGACCAGCAAGGCGTTGCCGCCGGAGACAACTTCGGCTTCAATTACTTCCACGCAGACCTCCTGTGGAACATTTCCAACACCATCGGCGGGTATAAGGCAGACCGTTTCTGGGATTTCGCCCCCTACCTCACCATGGGTGTGCTGGATGTCAGCAAGGCACGCAACATCTTCGCCAGGAATGCCGGTAACAACCTGGAATACAGCGCCGGTATCGGCCTCCTCAACGTGCTGCGCGTCACGGAGCGCATCAACCTTACCCTGGACCTGCAGGCCCTGCTGGGCAAGGCGCATGCCTACACCAACAATGCCGGCCGCTTCATGATTTTCCCCAGCCTCACCGCCGGCCTGGCCTTCAACCTGGGCAAGATTGACTTCGACCGCCATGACGCCATCGCCGCCCCGCTCACGATTCCCGTTCCCTTCACCACGGAGCAGTACGATGCCCTGTCCCAAAAGGTGGCTGCCCTGGAGAAAGAGAATGCCGCCCTCAAGCAGAAGGCTGCCGCCCTGGAAGACCAGCTGACTCCTTTCCGCAAGCTCGTGAACGGCCAGACTTACCTGTACGAGAATGGCACCTTCACCGCTGTTGACGTAAAGCCCGGCGCTCCCGTATCGGTCTACTTCGACATGGGATCTGCCAAACTCTCGGCCCGCGAAAAAGCGCACCTGGAATACTTCACGGATGCCCTGGTCAATGCCGACACCAAGCTCTCTGTCAATGGCTACGCCGACAAGCAGACCGGTTCCGCCAAGCGCAACCAGACCCTGTCCGAGCAGCGCGTCAAGACCGTGGTAGACCTCCTCAAGAAGGCCGGAGCCACCGAGTCCAACATCGAGACCGCCGCTCACGGCAGTTCCGTGCAGCCCTTCGAGGGAGCTGCCAAGAACCGCGTGGTCACCATCGAACTCAAGTAAAGATTCTTACAGACAAAGGAAAAGCATCTCTTCGGAGGTGCTTTTCTTTTTTGGCCCCGTTTGGGAAATCAGGAAATAATCCTTACATTTGTGTGTTATAACACTGTTTCTTATGAAAGGTATCAAATGGATCTTGGGCGCACTGGCCTTTGCAGGCCTATTTGTCAGCGCAAGTGCCCTGGCTCAGGAAGAAAAGGGCCCGTATAATACCAATAAAGCCTTCGACAACACCTTCATCGGCGTAGGTGCCGGCATCAATGCCGTAGTGGCATCGCCCACCGTACCGGCCAACTGGGGCAACCTGGGCATGTCCACGGCCCTGAATTTCGGCAAATGGTGGACGCCCGCCATCGGCGGCCGCCTGGGCTGGCACGGCATGTGGAACAACAGCAAAGTAAACTTGGACCTGAGCGAAATCGCCCCGGACACGCCCTTCGGCTTCAACTACTTCCACACAGACCTGCTGTGGAACCTTTCCACCACCGTATCCGGATACAAGCCGGAGAGGTTATGGGATTTTGTCCCGTACCTGACCATCGGCGCCCTGGATATCAGTAAAAAACGCAATATCTTTACCACGGATGCCTGCAACCAGTGGGATTATGCCGCGGGGCTGGGTCTGCAGAACCTCATCAAACTGCACGAGCGCTGCCACATCACCCTGGATCTCCAGCTGCTGGTAGCTCCGGCGCACAACTACAGCACCGTCGCTGGCCGCTTCATCCTGTTCCCGTCGGCCACCCTGGGCCTAGCCTTCAATCTGGGCAAAACCCACTTCGACCGTTCCCTGCCGGATGCACCCGCCATCGTCCCCGTTCCGTTCACGGAAGCAGAGTACAACGGCCTCTCCGACAGACTGGCTGCCCTGGAAAAAGAAAATGCACAGCTGAAGGACCGCGCCGCCACGCTGGAAAACCAGCTGGCCCCTTTCCGCTCGCTTGTTAACGGCACCACCTATCTATACCAGAACGGCACCTTCACCGCTGTGGATGTCAAACCCGGTTCTCCCGTTGCCGTGTACTTCGAAATGGGATCGGCCCAGTTGTCGGCCCGCGAAAAGGCGCACCTGGAATACTTCGCCGCCCAGGCCGTGAACGCAGATTCCCAGCTGGTCATCAACGGCTACGCCGATAAGCAGACGGGATCGGCCCGCCGCAACCAGCAGCTCTCGGAGCAGCGCGTAAAAGCCGTGGCAGACTTCCTGAAGAAAGCCGGTGCCTCCGAGGACAAGATGGAATGCACCGCCCACGGCGCGGACATCCAGCTTTTCGAGGGCGCAGAAAAGAACCGCGTAGTAACCATCGAACTTAAATAGTGAGAAGAAAACCCATTATCGGCCTCATCTACGACTTTGACGGCACCCTTTCTCCGGGCAATATGCAGGAGTTTGGCTTTATCCAGGCCATCGGGCAAACGCCGGAAGAGTTTTGGGCCAAAAGCAATAACATCGCCATAGGCCAGGATGCATCGGACATTCTGGCCTATATGAAATTGATGGTGGACGAAGCCAAGAAAAACGGCATCAAACTCACCCGCTCGGACTTCCGCAGATACGGGGCCGACATCAAACTGTACGATGGCGTGCGGGAATGGTTCCAGCATGTGCGGGAGTACGGGGAGCAGAGGGGCGTCATCATCGAGCATTACATCAACTCTTCCGGACTTACGGAAATCATTGAAGGCTCCCCCATCGCCAAGGAATTCAAACACATCTTTGCCGGCAGCTTCATTTACGATGAGAACGGAGAGGCAGAATGGCCGGGGATTGCCGTAGATTACACGGCCAAAACCCAGTACCTGTTCAAGATCCAGAAAGGGATCTTCTCTTCCCGGGATGCGCAGAAGGTGAATGAATCGCTCTCGGACGAGGCCAAGCGCCTTCCCTTCACCAACATGATTTATTTCGGGGACGGAGATACGGACGTTCCTTCCATGAAACTGGTGAACATGTTCGGCGGCAATGCCATCGCCGTCTTCGACCCTGCCCGTCCCAAGAAAAAGGAAAACGCCCGCAAACTCCTCCGCCAGGGCCGCGTGAATTTCATCACGCCCGCCTCCTATACCAAAGACAGCCGCACTTTCCGCCTGGTGTGCGCCATCATCGACAAAATCAAGGCGGAGCACGAATTGCGCCAGTTCAGCCGTTACAAATAATGAGAACGCTCAAGATTGGAATGGTGCAGCAGCACTGCACCGCCGACATTCCGGGCAACATCGCCCGACTTCAAGCTTATATCCGCGCATGCGCCGCCCAGGGTGCCCAGCTGGTAGTTCTGCAGGAGCTGCACAACAGCTTGTATTTCTGCCAGGAAGAAAACGCCCGCCTGTGCGACCTGGCAGAACCGATTCCCGGCCCTTCCACGGAGTCTTTCGGCGCCCTGGCCAGGGAACTGGGCGTGGTCATCGTGCTGTCGCTGTTCGAGCGCCGTACACCCGGCATCTACCACAATACCGCCGTGGTACTGGAGGCCGATGGCAGCATCGCCGGAAAGTACCGCAAAATGCACATCCCGGACGACCCTCTCTTCTACGAGAAGTTCTATTTCACTCCCGGAGACCTGGGATTCCAGCCCATCAAAACCTCTGTGGCAACGCTGGGAGTACTGGTCTGCTGGGACCAGTGGTATCCGGAAGCCGCCCGTGCCATGGCCCTGAACGGCGCCGAACTGCTCATCTACCCTACCGCCATCGGCGGCGTACCCACGGACCCGGACTGGGAGCAGGCCCAGCAGCGCCAGGCCTGGCAACTGGTTCAGCGCGGCCACAGCGTGGCCAACGGCCTGCCCGTCATTACGGTCAACCGAACCGGTGTAGAAGCAGATCCTACCGGTCATTCCACCGGTATCGACTTCTGGGGGCATTCCTTTGCCACCGGCGCCCAGGGCGAGCTCCTCACCGAGTTTGAAAAGGCCGAAGAAGGTGTCCGCGTCGTAGAAGTGGACCTGGAACAGAGCGAATACGTACGCCGGGGCTGGCCCTTCCTGAGGGACCGCCGCATAGACGCCTACGACATCCTGCTCAAGCGTTTCGGAAAATAAGCTACCAGCCGGCGGGATAATTCATGGTGATGCAGTGGAGGCCGCCATGGCCGGAAAGCAGGGCACGGCAGTCGATGATTTCCACGTTGCGGCCGGGAAATGCTTTCCGGAGCTGATCCTCGGCCACGTTGTCCAGCGGGGAACCGGCGCCCGGCATCAGGACAGCTCCGTTCAGAATCAGGAAATTGGCATAGGAGGCCGGAAGCCGATAGTCTTCCAGATACAGGGGCTCCGGAAGCGGCAGCGGAATTAGCCGATAGGGCTTACCCTCCTGCGTGCGGAAACCGCGAAGCTGCTCCTCCATGGCCTTCAGGCTTTCATAATTCTCGTCCAGAGGATTGTCGCAGGAAGTGTAAGCGATGGTGTCCCTCGAGCAGAAGCGGGCCAGGATGTCCACGTGGGAATCCGTGTCGTCGCCGGCGATGGAGCCGTAATCCAGCCACAGGATGCGTTCCAGTCCGAAGACCGTTTTCAGATGCTCTTCAATCTCTTCCTGGGCCAGGTACTCATTGCGGTTCAAGGAGCAAAGGCATTCCGACGTGGCCATCAGGGTGCCGGCACCGTCCGCGTCGATGGAGCCGCCTTCCAGGACAAAGGGTCTCATATCCAAATACTTGACATCCGCTGCAAAAGCCCCGGCCGCATAGAGGGTGCGGGTGATCTGATTGTCCAGATCGGCCCCGAATTTAAGTCCCCAGCCATTGAACACGAAATCTTCGATGCATTTTTCTCCGGCGTCTCCCCATACGGAGATGGCGCCATGGTCGCGGGCCCAGGTGTCGTTCAGGGGGCATTCCACGAAACGGATGTCCTCTTCGGGAAAATATCCGCGGGCGGCCATATCGGCCTTGCATTCCGCGATGTCACGGCACACGACGAGCAAGGGCTCATAGCGCGTAATGGCCTTAGCCACATGTACATAGCAGTCCAACACCTTGGGGAGTTCGTACCAGGCTGTATCTTCGTGGGGCCAGGTGAGCTGGACAAATCCCTGGGGTTCCCATTCTGCAGGAAGTCTCATAATCACGGTTTTACTCAGGCAAAGATACGACAAATCCAACAAAAATTGCTATCTTTGTACGTTATACTGAAACCTCAAGCTTTATTATGGCCATTCACACGTACCCTCATTACCTTCAGCGCCTGCAGGACGCCACACGCAAGTATTGGAACAAACCGGCCCTCAACACCATCGGCGGAGATTCTTTCACCTATGCCCAGATGGCAACCGATATCGCCCGTTTCCATATCGTTTTCGAAAAATCCGGATTCAAGAAGGGAGACAAGATTGCCCTCTGTGCCAACAACGGTGCCAAGTGGGGCTTCGCCTACCTGGCCGTCAATACCTTTGAGACCGTCATCGTCCCCATCCTGGCAGACTTCACGCCGGAAAGCGTCATGGGTCTGGTCAACCACTCGGACAGCATTGCCCTTTTCACCAATGCCGCCCGCTGGGCCAAGATGGACCCCGAAAAGCTTCCTGCCCTCAAGGTGGTCTTCGACGTAGACAACTGGAGCATCCTTTTCTGCCGGGACCCCAAAATCCAGGAAACCGTAGACAATCTGGACAAACTCTTTGCAGAGAAATACCCTAATGGCTTCGGCCCGGACGATGTCAAATATCCCACGGACAACTGGGACGACCTCTCCACCATCAACTACACTTCCGGCTCTACCGGAGACCCGAAGGGCGTGATGCTCACCTACCGCAACTTCTCCGCCAATGTAGACTTCGACCAGCGCTATATGCCCGCCGGCGACAAGATGGTGTCCATGCTCCCCATGGCCCACATGTACGGCCTGGTCATCGAATTCATCTATCCGCTGTGCAACGGCACCTCCATTTACTGGATGGCCAAGGCCCCCACGCCGGCTACCCTGCTCAAGGCGTTCGCCGACGTTAAGCCGTACCTCCTGGTCACCGTTCCGCTGGTGATGGAAAAGATTTACAAGAGCAAGCTCAAGCCCACCATGGACAAGCCGGCCATTAAGATCCTGTCCAAGATTCCGGGGCTTAACAACGTCATTTTCAAGAAAGTAAAGGACGGCCTGCACGAGGCATTCGGCGGGAAAGTCACGGAATACATCATGGGCGGCGCAGCCCTGAACCCGGAAGTGGAGCGCCTCTTCAAGAAGATCAATTTCCCTTATACCGTGGGTTACGGCATGACGGAAGGTTGCCCGCTGATGGCCTACTCCCCCTGGCGCACCTACGTTCCCGGCTCCTGCGGCCGCGCCGTAGACATTACGGAAATCCGCATCGATTCCGAAGATCCCCAGCATGTCGTGGGAGAAATCCAGGCCAAAGGCGACAACATCACCGTCGGCTATTATAAGAATCCCGAAGCCACGGCCAACGCCTTCACGGAAGACGGATGGCTGCGCACCGGAGACCTGGGCGTCATGGATGCCGATGGCAACATCTTCATCCGCGGCCGCTCCAAGAACATGATCCTGAGTTCCTCTGGTCAGAACATCTATCCGGAAGAAATTGAGGTGGTGGTCAATAACCAGCCCTTCGTCATGGAAAGCGTGGTGGTAGAGCGTGGCGGGAAACTGGTAGCCCTGGTATTCCTGGACGAGCAAGCCGTAGCCAAATCCCTCCTGGACAACGAAGCCAAGGCCAACATCCCGGAGAACATCCGCCTGGGCGCCAACCGTCAGCTGCCTGGTTACAGCCAGATTGCCAAGGTAGAACTGGTGGACAAACCCTTCGAAAAAACACCGAAGATGTCTATCCGCCGCTTCCTGTACAAATAAAATAAAGCCTGCGTTGAGCAGGCTTTATTTTATTTAAGTATGCTGTAACTGCGGGCGATGAAATCGGCCAGGGCCTTGCCTTTGAGCATGCCGTTGGCCAGCAGGGCCAGGTCCACAATCTGGTGCAGCAGTTCATTGCCAGCGGCGAAGGATTCCACATCGGCCCGATGGGCCTTGCGAACGGCCTCACGGGCTTCGCGTGCCTTGCTCTTCTCCTCTTCGGAAGCGGATTCCGGGGCTTCGGCGGGCAGTTCTGCCTGCGGAGCCACGTCGGCCTGTTTGGCCTGCATGATCTGCGCCACCAGCGGATTTTCCATGTTCACCGTGATGTTGTAGCTCTCCGGCATGCTGCCATAGAAGTTCATTCCGCCGCCCAGGGCGCTCATTTCGCGGTAACGGCGCATGAACTCATTCTGGGTGATGAGGATGGGGGCGGTGTCGGCGCCCAGATTCTCACCGGTCACATAATAATCATTGCCGGTGGGAAGCACCGCCTTGAAGAGGTTTTCCAGGTCGTAGCGCTCGTCCTCTTTCATTTCCAGCTTTACCTTGTCTTCCTTGGGAATCAGGTTCTCCACGGTGTCGGAGTCCACGCGGGCAAAACGGGTGTCCGTGAGTTTCTGCTCCAGCAGGTTCACATAGTGGCTGTCCAGTTCACAATCCAGGAGCAGCACGTCGTATCCCTTGTCCTTGGCAGCCTGGATGTAGGCATACTGCTCTTCTGCCTTGGTGGCATACAGGTACACCAGCTTCTTGTCTTTGTCGGTCTGCTGGTCTTTCACCGCTTCCTTATATTCGTCCAGGGAGAAGTATTTGCCGTCCGTGTTTTTCAGGAGGGCGAACTTCAGGGCGCGCTCGCAGAACTTTTCGTCCGACAGCATGCCATACTCGATGAAGAGCTTCAGGTTGTCCCACTTGGCCTCCAGCTGGGCGCGTTCTTCCTTGAAAATGCTTTCCAGGCGGTCGGCCACTTTCTTGGTGATATAGGTGGAAATCTTCTTCACGGAAGCGTCGCTCTGGAGGTAGCTGCGGGAAACGTTCAGCGGAATGTCCGGCGAGTCGATGACGCCGTGCAGCAAGGTCATGAAATCCGGGACGATGTTGTCTACATGGTCCGTCACGAACATCTGGTTGCAGTACAGGGAAATCTTGTTACGCTCTACGGCAACGCGGTCCTTGAGTTTGGGGAAATACAGGATACCCGTCAGGTTGAAGGGATAGTCCACATTCAGGTGGATGTAGAACAGCGGCTCCTCGTTCATGGGGAACAGGTTCCGGTAGAAATTCAGGTAATCCTCTTCCTTGAGCTCCGACGGAGCCTTGGTCCACAGGGGCTCTACCGCATTGATTATCTTATCCTTATCGGTATCTACATACTTGCCGTCTTTCCATTCCTGTTCCTTGCCGAAGACAATGGGGACCGGCATGAACTTGCAGTATTTGTTCAGCAGGGCCTCGATGCGGGACTTCTCCCCGTATTCCTTGGAATCATCGTCCAAATAAAGGGTGATGACGGTGCCGCGGTCGGCCTTGTCAATCTCTTCCATCTCGTAGGCCGGGGAGCCGTCGCAGCTCCATTTCACGGCTTTGGCGCCTTCCTTCCAGGAAAGGGTCTCGATGGTCACTTTCTTAGACACCATGAAAGCGCTGTAGAAGCCCAGGCCGAAGTGGCCGATGATATTGCCGATCTGGTCCTTGTACTTCTCCAGGAACTCCCCTGCCGACGAGAAGGCAATCTGGTTGATGTATTTGTCCACTTCCTCTTCGGTCATGCCGATGCCTTCATCCACAATCCGGAGCGTCTGCGCCTTTTCGTCCAGCTCGATGCGCACTTTCAGCTCTCCCAATTCCTGCTGATAGTCGCCGGAAGCGGCCAGTGCCTTCATCTTCTGGGTAGCATCCACTGCATTGGCCACCAGTTCCCGCAGGAAAATCTCGTGGTCACTGTACAAAAACTGCTTGATTACCGGGAAAATGTTCTCGGTGGTTACGCCAATCTGTCCTTTGTTTGCCATATTTTCTGTATTTATCTCTATCAAAAAACCGGTCCGAAGACCGGCTTTAGATTAGTCAAAATACAAGCCAGCGCAATGCGGCTGACAAATTGGCAGGATATGGAGGAGAACGTCTGGAACCCTTCCACCAGGCGTTGCTGTACGCCGGGATTCATTCGGCCCCGGAAGGATGTGCCAGCTGTGCTTTCAGGCGCAGAAGGGCCTCTATATAATAGTAGTCTGCGTATGTGAGGGGAACGTCTACTTCCGAGTGGGCGGGATAGTTGCCGGTGCTGTGCATGAGGATAAAACCGCCCTGCGTTCCGGGCTTTGCCAGATACCGCTCCGAGGAAAGGGAACGCAGCTGTTGCTCAGCCGTTTCCAGCCACAGGGCAGCGTCTTTGGAAGGGTCAAGCGTGCTCAGTTCAATGAGGGCCGATGCCATTACAGCGGCCGCCGAAGCATCTCTGGGTGCATCCGGAATGTCCGGCGCATCGAAGTCCCAGTAGGGAATTTTGTCTTCCGGCAGACGCGGGTGGTTTACCAGGAAATGGGCAATGTGCCGGGCCTGTTCCAGGTAACGCGGCTCCAGGGTTTCCCGGTACATCATGGTGTAGCCATACAGGCCCCAGGCCTGGCCGCGGGCCCAGGCGCTGTCATCGGCATACCCCTGTGCCGTATTCTTGGCATGGGGCGCGCCGGTAGCCGGGTCATAGGAAACCACGTGGTAGCTGCTGTAATCGCTCCGGAAATGGTTCTGCAGGGTGACATCGGCATGGCGTTTGGCAATGTCCATGAGCTGTTTGTCACCGGTCTCGCGGGACATGAAACACAAGTATTCCAGATTCATCATGTTGTCGATGATAACCGGGTATTTCCATCTGGCCGAGCTTTCCCAGGATTTGATGACGCCCAGCTCCGGGCTCCATCGGGTGAGGAGGCTCCTGATGCCGGTTTTGAGCACCTCCAGGTAATGCGGGTCCGCCGTAAGCTTGTATCCCTGCCCAAAGCTGTCATGCAGCATGAAGCCCAGGTCGTGGGTGTCGGTCATCAGCTTTACGGGTTCCGCCCGATCGGTCATCATACGGGCGTAGGCCAGCAGGCGTACATCCGGAGCATCGGCATAGAGCTGCCACAGCACGCCGGGGAAAAAGCCGGAAACCCACCAGCGGTAGTCTTCCGTCACCAGTTGGCCGTTTTCAAAGGTGCGGGGGAACCGGCCCTCCATCCCTTGCAGCGTTTCCGCCATGATGAGGGACTGCTCCCGGGCAACGGAAAGCGCGCGTTCAATCATTTGGGGCAGAGGCTCCTCTGCGGCCCTGCAGAAGACAGGACAAAGGAGGAGCAGCAGTAGGATGGTAAACCGTTTCATATCAATGGATTTTTACAAATATACAAAAAATGGGACCGTTTTCACTGCCCCATCCCGCATGAGATGAACATAAATCATCGGCCTATCAGTTCCAGGAACTCGTTGCGCGTCTTGTCGCTGCGGAGGAAAATGCCCGAAAAGGCCGATGTGGTGGTGATGGCGTTGGACTTCTGCACGCCGCGCATGCTCATGCAGGTGTGCATGGCCTCGATGACCACTGCCACGCCCAGCGGGTGCAGGGATTCCTGGAGGCAGTCGCGGATTTGCTCCGTGAGGCGCTCCTGGACCTGCAGGCGACGGGCATAGGTTTCCACCACGCGGGCCACCTTGCTAAGGCCGGTGATTTCCCCCTTGGGGATATAGGCTACGTGCGCCTTGCCGATAAAAGGCAGCATATGATGCTCACACAGCGAGAACAATTCTATGTCCTTCACGATGACCATGTGGTTGTAAGGCTCCTGGAACAGCGCACTCTTGACGATGGTTTCCCCGTCCTGGAAATAACCCTGCGTAAGGAACTGCATGGCCTTGGCAACACGCTCGGGGGTCTTTATCAAACCTTCGCGCTCCACATCTTCTCCCAGGAGTCCCAGAATGGCCTTGATGTGCCCGGCGATCTCCTGTGTTGTCTTTTGATCGTATTCTTCTATCTTCCTGTATGCCATGGTCTATTCTTTGTAGCAGTCCTTCAAGAAATGGGACTGCAAAATTAGCGAAAAAAATCCATTATATCGATTTTTTATTTATCTTTGCAGCCCCAATTGGTGCAAAAGCCTGATAATTAACAAATAAACGATATTTTACTATGTTTTGGACACTTGAACTAGCCAGCAGCCTGGACGACGCTCCGTGGCCGGCAACCAAAGAAGAACTCATCGACTACGCCAACCGCACCTGCGCCCCGGAAGAAGTGATTGAGAATCTGGAAGAACTGGACGACGACAACTCCGAAATCTACGAGTCCATCGAAGACATTTGGCCGGACTATCCTACCAAAGAGGACTTCATGTGGAACGAGGAGGAATATTAGGGGCTTAACCGACTGAAATACAGAGAATTAACTCGGATGGGTGCCATTTTAGCGAATGGT
>CACZUR010000008.1 GCA_902784435.1 uncultured Bacteroidia bacterium
GATGTACATGACAACGACGGAGTTGTCAGTGTAAATGTCGATGTTGTACACATTGTCCTCCGGGCGGGCGAAAATGTAGCCGTCGATGCCTTCAACGAAACCTTTGCCTTCTTCCCCTTCCTCTTCAAAGTTCACTTTGCGGGCCACGGCGTCCCATTCAGGATTCAGCACCATGGTGTAGTATTTCCTGGAGTCCGTTCCGCGGACCAGGGAAATACCGAACTTGTCCCATTGGTTGGAAGTGGTCACCTTGAAGGAAATGTGGTTGTGGGCACCCAGGCGGTTGTACAGGACGTATGCTCCGTCGCCCTGCAGGGTCCCGTTCACGCCCGTGAGGGTGGCACCGTTGGACGCCATCACCTTCACATCCCGGTTCTGGCTGTATTTGGCTGCCATCGCGGGCACTTCACCCAGGGTAAGGGTACCGTCGGCCTTCTGGAGAATCTTGTGGCATACCAGGGCTCCGGACCAGTTGGGTTCACTGGCTGCGCCAACATTGATGTTGCGGTCGTAGATGCTGGCACCGGTACGGGTGGGGCACCAGCCCCAGATATAGCGGTCGCTTCCGTTGGAGGCCGTTTTACCGGCATAGAATGCACGGCTGTCCAGCACGCCTTCGTGCATGTCCTGCGGCCAGTGGGCACCCGGGTCGCCGAAGCAGGCTTTCAGGTTGTCCCACGAATCGGCCATCATGTATTTGACCTTGCGGCTCCAGGGAGCGCGGTAGCCTTCGCTGTAGATGAAGTACCACCAGTTGCCCATCTTGAACACATCGGGGCATTCGCACATGCGGTCCCAGACCATGTTGAAAGAGCCCACGTGCGACCAGGCCTTCAGGTCGTCCGACACGAAATCGGCGAACTTCAGGTTGCTGGAGATGACCATGTGCCATTTGCCGTCGTCGGCCTTGAAAATCTGGGGGTCGCGGAAATCGTCCTTGGAGTAGCCGAAATCGTCACCCTTGAGGGCCCACAGCAGGTCCTTGGTCCAGGTCTTGAAGTCCTTGGAAGTGGCGCGCAGCACTACTTCGCGGTTGGTGCAGTTGCCGTTGTGGCCGGTGTAGTAGATGTAATACAGGCCCTCGGCGTCATCGTACACGCAGCAACCGGTGCCGATAGCGGCGTCCTGCTCCCAGATGGAGGCTCCGAAGGGGAGTACCTCGCCCAGGGAAGTATAAGAGGCACCGTCCTGGGTGCTTACGCCCCAGATGGGGTGGAAGTTATAGGTGGCGTTGTTGTCGAATTCCTGCAGGTACAGGACTTTGAATTCGCCAGCCTTGGCGTCGTAGAAAGGCATGGGGTCGCCTACGCGGCCGATGGCCGGCGTGTAGTAGGTGCTAAAGCCTTTTTCGTCGGCCGAGGCAAAGTATTCGCTGCTCTCGTCCCAGGCTTTGGGCGTGTCACCATAGTTTTCCTTGGTGCAGGCCTGGGTGGCCGAAATGGCCACGCAGGCAAGGGTGATATATTGGAAAATGGTTTTCATAACTTCTACTTGGTCAGATAGTTGATAGCGTTCTGCGTCATGGTGGCGATATTCTTGTGGAAGTGTTCCTCATATTCCGGCTCGAACATGTAGGAATACCAGTCGTAGCAGCCGGAACCGATGCAGATGATGCCGCCCTTGCCATCCTTGGCGGGGTATTCCCAGGCAACTACGGCACCGTCGCCGCCCACACCCAGGATCTTGCCGCCGGTGCGGTTTTCCCAGGCTGCGTGGTCGTCATAGCCACCCCAGTCGGTCCCGATATGGTATTGGGCCGTAGAGTTGGTGATGTGGTAACCGTTGTCGGTGCAGTAGACCTTGTTGGGGTCGTCGCCGGCGATGAGGCCGCTGAAGAGCGGATGCTCGTTCTGGCCGCCGAAGATGTTGAAGTCCCAAGGGCCCCAGCAGCGTTCGGCACCGTCTTCGTTCTGGCCCCAGCAGTTGTTCGGGGTGGTCCACTCGTCGTCACCGGTGGTGCCGATGAAGGAAGGCAGGTTGGTGGCATAGCGGGTGAGCAGGAAGGCGCCGCCGTTTTCGTAGTAGGCACGCAGCTGGTTCACGGCCTCCAGGGCTTCGGGAGCCTTGGCCACGAAGTTGTCGTGACCGTCCACGCCGCCGTCCATGTGGAAGTGCCACCAGATGAGCTTGCATTCAGTCAGGTCTACGGTGCCGGCCTTGAAGTCGGCGAAGCTGGTATACAGGGCACCCGGGACGTTGGACAGCATCCACTGGCAGGCAGCGCCGGCTTCGGGATCCAGGTCGTTCATGTTGGCAGGGAAGCCGATGAACAGGGCCTTGGGTTTGTCGATGGCCGTTACATTGACCGTATACACGCTCTTGGCCGAGTTGTTGGTCACGGTGTACTGCACGGGCTCCGTGAAGTCCTGCGGTACGCCGGAGGCGGGGCTGATGGTGGCGTTTACGCTGATGGTGATGGTGGGTACCAGGGCGTTGATACCCTCCGACTTGGGAACGAAGGCAGAGATGGTCTTGGCCTCCTGGTCGATGGTGCCGGTATAGATGTCGTTCAGGACAAAGTGGAGGATGCGGGCTTCGTCGTGCAGGACGCTCAGCGTCCAGTCGATGCTGGCGTCACCGTTGCTCACGTGAAGACCCTTGGCGGCGTCCATGTTCAGTTTCTGACCCTTGGCCACGTTGCAGGTGGCGCCGTCAGACAGGGTGAGCTCCGTTATTTCCATGGCAGAAGTGGCGTACACTTCCGGCAGCCGGACCACGATGCTGCGTGCGGCCAGGTCGATGGTGCCCTGGAAGTTGTCCAGCGAGATGGACTGGATCAGGCAGTCGCCGCCCAGTTTGAGCTCGCTCACGGTTTTTTGAGAGCAGCCAGAGAGGCAAAGCAGTGCTGCTGCAATATAGAATAATCTGTGTTTCATAAGCTTTGATCAATCACCAGTTACCGATATTCTGAGTGTAGTGGCCGTTGGAGGCGGCAATCTGAGAGGCCGGGATGGGCAGATACTCATCTTTGTCGGCCGTGAAGCGGGCGTCCCTGTAGATAGTGCAGTTGTCGGCTTCTTCGGCGAAGTATTTGTTCAGGACCGTGGCGGCATCGCCCCAGCGGACCAGGTCGAAGAAACGTTCGCATTCCAGGGCCATTTCCAGGCGGCGTTCAATTTTCACCATCCGGATGGCAGCTTCCTTGTCATAGCTTCCGTTATACTGGGTGGCGTAAATCTTGACCCCGTAACGGGTAGGATAGTCGGAGAACATCTGGGTAGAACCGGCTGCGCGTTTGCGGATCTGGTTCACCAGCTCGATGGCTTTTCCGCTTTCTCCCAGCTGGGCATAGGCTTCGGCACGCTCCAGCAGCACATCGGCATAGCGGAAGACGATGCGGTTCATGGAAGAAGCCCAGTAGGAACCCTTGATCAGGTATTCGCCCACCAGGGCGGGATCCACGTTCTGCTTGAGGCTGATGTAGTAGCCGTACAGGCCGTTGCCGCGGCTCCACTGCTTGGTTTCGTCCTGGATGAAGTTCTTGTTGAACAGGTAAGGCAGGCCGGGCATACCCACGGTCAGGAACAGACGGGGGTCGGCGTTGTCGGCGAAGGTGTAATCTTTTTCGTTGAAACTGTCACCCACCGGGAGGCCGTCGGCGCCGGTACGGAAGGCATTCACCAGGTTCTGGCTGGGCTTGTAGAAGTCGCAGGCACCGTCGGTGACGTTGTCAATGCTGGGGCCGATGAGGCCGTAGCTCCAGTTCAGGTTGCCGTAGGTGGAGCCGTCGTTGCGGGAGTACTGGATGGCCCAGATGCTCTCCTTGCCGTTTTCATACATCTCTTCCGGACGGAAGTTGTTGTGGATGTCGTCTTCCAGGCCATAGCCGGCATAGAGGGAAGGTTGGGTGTATTCGATCACCTTGTTCAGGTCTTCCGCATTGACAGAGGTAACCTGGTTGGACTTGGCATCGTCCTGGCGATAAGCCTTGTAAAGGTACAGCTTGGCCAGGAATGCAGCTGCGGCGGCTTTGGTGGGACGGCCCTTGTCGGCCTGCACCTCCGGAAGTACGTCATAAGCGGCTTTTACGTCGTCGATGATGAGCTGCCAGCCCTCGTCGTTGGAATAGGTGGTGTTGGACAGTTCGTTGTACTGGTCGTAGGTGAGGCTGGGATCCGTCACGAACGGGATGTTCTTGAACAGACGTTTCAGCAGGAAGTGGCCGTAGCCACGCAGGAATTTCATCTCGGCCAGGCGCTGTTCCTTCATGGCGTAGCTGTCGTCACACTCGTTCAGGAGGGCGATGGCGCTGTTTACGCGGGAAAGGCTGTTGTACAGACGGACCCAGATATCGTTCAGATTCCAGTTGGTGGTAAGGACACCCTGCTGGATTTCCAGCTGGTGGAATACATCACCGTCGCTGGTGCCGTTGCCGCCCTTGTAAGCGTCGTCGGAGCGTACGTCGAAGTTCCACATGGAGAAAGAGGAGTTGATGTCCTCGGCCGATGTGAAGATGGCGTAGGCGGCCACCACCATGCCTTCTGCATTGGCGGGGTCTTTTACCTGCTCATCGCTCAGGGTAGCCTGGGGTACCTGCTCGGAGAGCATCTTGTTGCAGGAGAGGATCATGCAGCAGGCCAGGCCCATATATAGGATGGAAATAAGCTTTCTCATAATCGGTAGTGCATTAGAAAGAAACATTGATACCCAGCGTCACATTCGTAGGGATAGGATAGCCGAAGTTGGGGTTCTCCGGGTCTACGCCGGTGAATTTGCAGCTTCTGATAGTGAGCAGGTTCTGGGCGGAAACATAAGCTCTGAGGCGAGCCATGTGCAGGGTTTCACATACGCTCTTGGGGAAGTTGTAGCCCAGCTGGACGGTACGCAGCTTGGCGAAGGAACCGTCTTCCACAAAATAAGAGGAGACGCGTTTCTCGTTATTGTTGTCCATGGTGCTTACAGCGGGGATGTTGGAGGCCATGTTGGCGGGGCTCCAGGCATCCAGCATGCGGCGGCCCTTGTTCAGGTTGGAGATATTCAGTCCGCTCCAAAGGTCGGTCTGTTTCTTGAAGTCACTGATGACATCCACTCCCTGCACGCCCTGCCAGAACATGGTCAGGTCGAAGTTCTTGTACTGCAGGTAGATGTTCAGACCCCAGGTGAAAGCAGGAACCGGGGAGTAGATCCATTTCTGGTCTTTCTCGTTGATGACACCGTCCTCGTTCAGGTCTTTCCAGCGGATACGGCCCAGTCCGGCACCATTCTGGGAGGCATGGTTGTCAATTTCTTCCTGGCTCTTGAAGATGCCGTCGTATACATAGCCCACCTGGGCGCCCATCGGATGGCCCACGACGCTCTCTACGCCGTTTCCGCCGAAGGTGCCGTTGGCTGCGATGGTGTCGGGCAGTTTGGTCACGCGGTTGTCATAGGTGCCGATGTTGCCTGCCAGGTCGTACTGGAAGTCGCCAATCTCTCCGCGGTAGCCCACGTTGAACTCAATACCCTTGTTGTCCATGGCGCCGGCGTTGATCCACTGCGAGGATCCTTCGCCCATGACGCCGATACCGGGCATGTATACCAGGATGTCGGTGGTCTTTTTGTAGTAGGCTTCGAACGAACCGTACAGGGCGCTCTTGAACATGGCGAAGTCCAGACCCAGGTTGGTCTGGGTGGTGGTTTCCCACTTCAGGTTGTCGTTGCCCAGCTGATTGCGCTTGAAGCCGCTGGGAAGTGTCTGACCGCCGTTGGTGCCGGCGATATCATAGCTGGTACCGTAGCTCTGGCCGCCGAAACCGGCTTCACCATAGTTGCTTTCATACAGCGTATAACGGGCTACGTTGGCAATTTCCTGGTTACCGGTCTGGCCCCAGCTGGCGCGCAGCTTCAGGTTTTCCAGCCAGGTGGCGTCTTCCAGGAAGGATTCCTTGTCCAGGCGCCAGCCCAGGGAGACGGACGGGAACAGACCGAAGCGGTTGTTGCGGCCGAAACGGCTGGAACCGTCGTATCGGAGGGTGAGACTGGCCAGGTAGCGGTCGGCATAGTTGTAGTTGGCCTTGCCGAAGAAAGATACCAGGGTATATCCGCCGCCGCCGCCATAGGCTTCTGCCTCGCCCACAGCCGAGCTGGGCCACATATAGTCGGGATTCAGCACGGCGAAGTCAAAGGCCTTGCCGCTGAACCAGGTGTCGTCTTCGCGGTTGATTTCCGTACCCAGGAGTACGTCGCCGCGGTGCTTGCCGGTTTCGAAATTATAAGTGGCGATGGCGTTCCACATCCACTTTACCCAGTGCTCCTGCTTGCCTTCCACGGCATTGGTGGGGTTGGCCACCGTACCTTCCGTCACCGGATAGGTGAAAATGCGCTGCATCTTCTGGGAATAGTCAATGCCGAAGGTGGTCTTGAAGTTCAGGCCTTTCATGGGGTTGATGTTCAGGAAAGCGTCGCCGAACATTCTCCAGTAATAATAGCGGTTGTCAGCGTTGCGGGTCAGGCGGGCCAGGGGGTTCTCACGGTCTGCATAACCGCCCACGGGGCCGGCGAAGTCGCCTTGGGTGGTGTAGACGGGGATGGACGGGTTGAACTGGAGCACATTCTCCAGGAATCCGCCGGGCGCCTGCACTTCGGAAGTGCGGTTCACCGTGAAGTGCTCGCCGATGGTGACGATGTTCCGGTCGCCGATCTTGAGCAGTTTGTAATCGGTATTGATACGGGCGCTGAGGCGGGAGAAGTCGGAGAACTTGATGATACCGTCGTTCTTGTAGTAACCCAGCGAGAAGAAGGAATTCCCGCGCTCAGTACCGTTGCTCAGCGACAGGTTATACTGCTGGATGATACCGGTACGGGTGGTTTCCCTGAACCAGTCGGTGTCGCTGGCGGGAGTGGTGCCGGCGGCATCCAGGTATTTGCTCATGCGGACGCTGCTAAGGGCGGGCGCACCCTGGGCGTCATAGCCCCAGTCATATATGTAACCGAGGGAGTTGCGGTTGGGGTTGAGGCCGTCGTTCACATAGCCCTGCCACATTACGCGGCCGAACTCTTCGGCATTCAGGACATGCATGCGGTTCATGTAGGACTGGGCGGCCACGGAGGCGTCGAAGTCCACTTTCACCTTGCCGTCCTTGCCGCCCTTGGTGGTGATGATGATCACACCGTTGGCGGCGCGGCTGCCGTAAATGGAAGCGGAGGCGGCGTCCTTGAGCACCTGGATGGACTCGATGTCGTTACCGTTGAGCTCGTGCATGCCGGCCTTGGTGGGCACGCCGTCAATAATATACAGCGGGTCGTTGTCGTTCAGGGTTCCGACGCCACGGATGCGTACGGTGGCGGCACCGGAAGGAGAACCGTCGGCACTGATGTTCATGCCGGGGACGCGGCCCTGGAGGGCTTTCACGGGGTTGTTCTCGTTCTGCTTGGCCAGGTCTTCCGTATTGACGGTGGAAATGGCACCGGTGAGGTCGGCCTTACGCTGAACGGTATAACCGGTTACCACCACTTCGTTCAGCAGCTGGGCGTCTTCGTCCATCACCACAGACATCTGTGCCTGGGCGGGGAGTTCCAGCGTGGTGTAACCGATGGATGAGAAGACCAAAACGGCACCTTCTTTCACCGTGATGGAGAAGTTGCCGTCAAAGTCCGTCGTCGTACCGTTGGCGGTACCCTTTTCCATGACTGCGGCGCCAATGACGCCGTAGCCGTCGGCCGATGAGGTCACAGTGCCTGTGACCGTGATCTGCTGGGCGAAGGCGGTAAAGCCGGCCAGCAGCAGGGCCGAGATTAAAATTGACTTTAATTTGAACATATAATATGGGTTAAGTAGTTCCGTGTTTGTGGGGCGTTTCGCCAGTTGTGCAAATATAGGTAAAAGGGGCATTCCGGCTCCGCAACAAATGTTACCCTTGCTGCAACAAATGTTTCCTGGTAACAATTATTGCAGCAAAAGAATCAAAGTTGTAACTTTGTGCCCGGCAATGGATCACGCTCGCATCATACTGGGAATAGACCCCGGAACCCAGCTGCTGGGCTTCGGCATCATCCGCGTGGAAGGAAAGAAAGCCGCCTACGTGGACATGGGAGTGCTGGACCTCCGGAAGGAGGCCGATGCCTACGCCAAGCTCCAGGCCATCTACGAATGCATCAGTGAGGTGTGCCGGAATTATCACCCCACGGAGCTGGCCATTGAAAGCCCTTTCTACGGGAAAAACGCCCAGGTGGTCCTGAAACTGGGCCGGGCGCAGGGGGCCGCCATCCTGGCCGCCAAGGAATACGGGGTGTCGTCCGTCACGGAATACGCCCCCCGGAAGGCCAAGGAGGCCATCGTGGGTAACGGCGCCGCCTCCAAGGAGCAGGTACAGCTCATGCTGGAGAAAACCCTGGGCGTAAAACTGGAAAGCCGGCACCTGGATGCGACAGATGCCCTGGCCATCGCCCTGTGCCACCACTACGAAACCTCCTCGCCGCTGCGCTCTTCCAAGGGAAAGGGCGGCTGGGAACAGTTCCTCAAAGATCATCCGGAAAGAATTTCTTAAAAATTTTTTAAACCTTGGCGCCGGGACGGTGTCAAAGGACTGTTTAGTATTCATTCATATGGTTAGAAGACTCCTCGCCGCCCTTGCAGGCCTGCTCGTCGCCCTCACGCTGGGTGCCCAGAATTATAAAGTGTCCCTCCAGCTCAAAGACGCCTCCACCGGAGAAGCCGTGGGCTTTGCAACGATTTCCCTGACGCCGGAAAAAGGACAGCACAAGTACACCCTTTCAGATGCAGAGGGAAAGGCTGTCATAGAGAAGGTGAAGGCCGGCAAGTATACGCTCAAGGCAGAAATCATGGGTTACAAGACCCATGAGCAGGCCGTGGACCTGAAAGGGGACCTGAACCTGGGCGTCATCGGCCTGGAACTGGACCGGCAGGTGCTGGATGCCGCTTCCGTGAGCGCCGTGGGCAACCCCATCATCATCAAGAAAGATACGGTGGAGTATAATGCGTCTTCCTTCAAAATCTCCGACGACAATATGCTGGTAGACCTCCTGAAGAAACTGCCCGGCATCGAGGTAGGGGAGGACGGTTCCATCACCTCCAACGGCGAAACCATCTCCAAGATCACCATCGAAGGCAAGACCTTCTTCCTGGACGACCCTCAACTGGCTACCCAGAACATTCCCGCCAAGCTGGTGGACAAGGTGAAAGTGGTCAAGAAAAAGAGTGAGCAGGCAGAATTCACCGGCATCGACGACGGCGAGGACGAGACCGTCATCGACCTGTCCGTTCAGAAGGGCATGATGAACGGTGTCTTCGGCAATGTGATGGCCGGCGGCGGTCACGACATTCCCTCCAGCGACAAAGCCATGAACGACTGGCGCTGGCAGGGCTCTTTCATGGGCGGTAAATTCACCGAGAAGAGCCAGATTTCCATCATCGCCAATGCCAACAACACCAACAACCGCGGCTTCAACGACCTTTCCGGCAACATGATGGGCGGTATGATGGGCGGTGGCGGCATGATGGGCCGCGGCATGGGCGGCGGCTGGGGCGGCGGCAACGGCATCACCACCTCCTGGATGGGCGGCATCAACGGCAACTGGGACCTGTTTGACAACAAGATGCAGCTGGGAGGCAACTACCTGTACAACGGCTCCATCATCGATGTGGTGGAAGACACTTATAAGGAAACGTATCGCGAAGACGGCTCCACCCTGGTTTCCCAGACCAATGGCGCCAGCAGCCGCTTCACCGACGGACACCGCTTCGGCATGCGCCTGGAGCACAAGTTCTCTGACAATACCTCCATCCTGTTCCAGCCGCAGTTCAACTTCGGCCGGGGCAGCTACACCCAGCAAAGCGAATTCGACACCGACACCCGGAGGGCCGACGGCAGCGAAAGCAAGACCAACAACGGTTTCACCAACAATACCGGCGACAACAGCAACTGGAGCACCAACGGTTTCCTCCTCCTGCGCCAGCGCCTGGGCATGCCCGGCCGTACCATCTCCCTGAACGCTACCTGGCGCCTGTCCAACAACCATATGGACGGCCTTAACCAGTCGCTCACCAATGCCGCCTTCGACGCTTCCGGCAATCCCATGTCCGTCACGCAGGTGAACCAGCGCGTAGACCAGAATTCCAAGAGCCAGTCCGTGGGCGCCCGTCTGGTATACACGGAGCCGCTGGGCGGCAACTTCTACCTGGAAGGCAGCTACAACATCAACTACTCCCTGTCCGAAAGCCAGAAGCTGGTGTACAACAGCGGTGCTTACAACTGGGGCGTCAATCCTTTCACCCTGGGTATGGGCGCTCTCCCGTACACTTCCGCCGGCGAGGTGCTGGACGACACCTACACCAACAACATCGTCAACCGGAACCTGAACCAGAACATCGGTCTGGCCTTCATGTATCAGGAAGAGGCCACCCGCGCACAGCTGGGTATATCGGCCGTTCCCACCAATACTTACAACCAGACCAACGGCAAGGAGTATTCCAGCCAGGTGTGGAACTTCGCTCCCCGCGCCATGCTGTTCTACGACTTCAACGACAACACCAACGTACGTCTGTTCTACTTCGGCCGCAGCAGCCA
Organism: uncultured Bacteroidia bacterium; assembly: GCA_902784435.1. Classification (GTDB taxonomy): domain Bacteria; phylum Bacteroidota; class Bacteroidia; order Bacteroidales; family UBA932; genus Cryptobacteroides. Next base: position 10,506 of record CACZUR010000008.1, read on the forward strand.
GCCTTCCACCAGCCAGCTCATGCCGGTCCTGGACAATTCCAACCCGCTGAGCATGAGCCTGGGTAACCCTTACCTCACGCCTTACTTCAACCACAGCGTGCGCAACGAGTGGGAAATCTCCAACCGCCAGACCTTCTTCTCCCTGCGCATCAACCTGCAGGGCGGCATGACGCAGAATCCCATCACCAACGCCAGCTGGTACGACGTGAACGGCCGCCAGTACTCCTTCCCCGTCAACGGTCACAATACCTACAACGGCAGCGTGCGCATCATGCTCAACGCTCCCATCGCCAAGTCCAACTTCTCTGTGTCCAACATGACCAACGCCTCTTACTCCAAGAGCGGCAGTTTCGTGGGCAAGACCAACCTGGACATGAGTTCCTACCTGCTCTCCGACAACTTTGACTACGAGAAGTTCCACAAAGACTACTTCGAGGGCAACAGCACCCTGTGGGCCGACAACTTCCTGGACAACACCACCCGCAGCTTGAGCCTGACCGAGCGCGTGCGCCTGACCTATCGCTCCGACGCCGTAGAGGTCACCGCTACCGGCCGTACCCGCGTGAGCAAGCCCTGGTACACCGTACAGGCCGCCGTGGCCGCTACCTGGAACAATCAGGTGGGCGGTTCCTTCAAATGGACCATCGGCAATACCGGTGCAGAGATTGGCACGGATGTGAACTACAACTGGTACAACGGTTACACCACCCCGCAGGATCCCCAGCTGGTGTGGAATGCCAACGTGTCCGTTCCCCTGTTCAAGCGCCAGGCCACCCTGTCCCTCAGGGCCTACGACCTCCTGGACCAGGCCAAGAACCTGCGCGTGAGCATCACCGACAACTATTATCAGGAAACCCGCAACAATACCCTGGGCCGATACGTGATGCTGTCCTTCACCTGGCGTTTCGGCAGCTTCGGCGGCCGTGGCGGCGGTAACCGCGGCGGCTTCCGTCCCGGTGCCGGCGGTCCCATGATGGGCGGCGGTTTCGGCGGCGGACGCCGGTTCTAACAGGCCGCGCTAGTTCTTGGCCAGGTAGTTTTCCCACTTGGCAATGAGGGCCGACATGTCGGCCGGCAGGGGCGCCTCGAAGTGCAGGCGCTGCCCGGTGGTGGGGTGTGTGAAGCCCAGCGTGCGGGCATGGAGGGCCTGCCGGGGGCACAGGGAAAAGCAGTTCTGGATGAATTGCCGATACTTGGCATAGATGGTGCCCTGGCGGATTTCCGCGCCGCCATACCGCTCGTCGTTGAAAAGAGGATGGCCGATGGAAGACATGTGCACGCGGATCTGGTGGGTCCGGCCTGTCTCCAGGCGGCATTCCACCACGGTGATGAAACCGAAACGTCGGAGCACCCGCCAGTGTGTCACGGCCCATTTCCCCTTGTCCGGGTCTTCGTATACCTTGAAGCGCAGGCGGTCGTTCGGGTCCCGGCCGATGGTGCCTTCGATGGTGCCTTCGTCCTCCGGAATATTTCCCCAGACCACGGCCGTGTAAATGCGGTCAATGGAATGGACGAAGAACTGGTCTGCCAGGTGCAGCTGCGCAGCGGGGTTTTTGGCCACCACCAGCAGGCCGCTGGTATCTTTGTCGATGCGGTGCACCAGCACGCCCATGCGCTCGTCCTCCACGTCCGGGGACAGGTGCAGATAGTAGGCCAGGGCGTTTACCAGCGTACCGTTGTAGTTGCCGTGCCCGGGATGCACCACCATGCCGGCGGGTTTGTTCACCACCAGCACGTCATTATCTTCGTATACGATGTCCAGGGGAATGTTTTCCGGCAGAATCTCCGTTCCGCGGCGTTCGTAGGGCATGACGAACTTCACCACGTCACAGGGCCGTACGATGTAATTGGCCTTGACGGGTTTGTCGTTCACCAGCACGTAGCCCAGCTTGATGGCCTGCTGGACGCGGCTGCGGGAAGTGTCTTCCTGGTGGTCTGCGATGAACCGGTCTATGCGTACGGGCTCCTGTCCGCGGTCCACTACGATGCGGAAGTGCTCGAACATTTCGTCGGATTCGGCCGAAATGACAACCGGAATGGGGGCTTCTGTCATTCGGCGGGCAGTTTGCTGCTGTCCAGCGTGAGGGTGATGTTGATGGAGGTGCCCAGGGCCTTGCGCTCCCCGGGAGCTTCCTGCCTGTATACCACGGCATTGACGGAGTCTGCATAAGTGCGCACGCCGTCGTCGAAGCGCACGCGACCCACGTTCAGGAAATGGTCGTGGAGGGCGTCGGTGGCGCTCACGTATTTCATGCCGATGAGGCGGGGTACGGTGGTCTGCGAATCCTCGCTGCCCACCCCCACTTTCAGGTCGATGGAAGAGCCGCTCACCACCAGTTCTCCGGCCGGAATCTCTTTGCCTTTGATGCTTTGGCCCAGCACTGTGTTGGTGGCAATGTCTTTTACGTAGTTCAGGCGGCCCAGATTGAGGCCGCGGTTCTTGAGTTCGCTGCGGGCTTCCGTCACGGAATAGCCGAAGAGGTTGGGCATGATGACCTTGCGGGGCACCACCGAATTGATGGTGAGGAAGATGCTGCGGCCTTTCTTGACCTTGGCACCGGCCTTGGGCTGCTGGCGGTATACTACGCCGCCGGCGAGCCGGCGCACGAACACGGAGTCTACCACCTTCACGTGAACGTGGTTGTCCCTGGCCAGGGCTTCGGCCTCCTGCACCGTGAGGTTGGTGAAATCCGGCGCCTGTACGGTTTTACCGTGGCGCGTTATCAGGTTCAGGCCCACCGTGGCGGCTATGAATAGCAGCACCACGAACACAAGGGCCATGAGCAGGTTCTTCACAATCCAGCGGTCTTTCCAGGAGGCAGCCGCTGCACTTTCTTTGGCTTTCTTTTTCTCTGCCATAACTCAGTTTCTGGTATATCCTTGCAAAGGTAACAATTTTTTATGTAATTTTGCCCCGATGAAAACACGTACGGGAATCATACTGTCGGCGCTGTTCGTGCTGCTCATGAGCCTGCCCTGGCTGGTGCCCCACATGGGCTGGACAGCCCTGTTCGGCCTGCTTCCGCTCCTGCTGCTGGAGCGGCTGGCTACGGAGCATGGGCAAAGGCACTTCGGCTGGTGGGCCTATGGCCTCTTTGTCCTGTGGAACGCCGTCACTACCTGGTGGGTGGGTATGGCCACGGTGGGCGGGGCCGTTTTCGCCATCCTGGCCAACGCCCTGCAGATGTGGGTGATCTTCGGCTCTTTCCGCTGGGTGAAAAAGCGTACGGCCGGCGTACTGCCGTACCTGTATCTGGCCGCCGCCTGGATAGCCTGGGAGCGGTTTTATCTGACATCGGCCCAGATTTCCTGGCCCTGGCTGGTGCTGGGCAACGCCTTTGCCGATACCACCGCCCTGGTGCAGTGGTATTCGGTGCTGGGCACCCTGGGCGGTTCGCTGTGGGTGTGGGTGTGCAACCTGTCTCTCTTCGGCATCATGGTGGCCCTCTCCGACGGCCGCATGGCCCGCTGGAATGCCAAGGCCCGCATCAGTGCCTTCGGAGGCCTTGTGCTGGCGTTTTTCGCCCCCATGCTCTGGTCCGTCTGCCTGCTGGGTTTCCACGAAGAGGGCGCTCCGCTGCGGGTGGTCATCGGCCAGCCTTCCCTGGATCCCTACCAGAAATTCGAGTCCCTCACGCAGGCGCAGCAGGACCAGCGCTTCCTGGCGCTGGCAGAGCAGGCAGACTGGAGCTCACCGGATCCTGTCCTGGTCCTGGCACCGGAAACCTTTACCTCGCCTGTAGTGGTGGGAGATCCGGCTTCCAGCGGCACCTACCTGCGTTTTCAGGAATTCCTGCACCGGCATCCGCAGGCCAGCGTGCTGTATGGCGCATCGGCCTATGACAAGACCATCTCCTATGCGCCCCCGACGCCCCTTTCTTACGACCAGGGAGCCGTAGACCTGGAAGGGCACCATCAGTGGGTGACGGCGCACAATTCCGCCCTCATCACCGACACCACCGGCCGGGTGAGTTACTTCCATAAGTCCAAACTGGTGGTGGGAACGGAGCTTACGCCGTATCCGTCGGTGCTGCTGCCCATCGAGAACCTGCTGGGCGGCAACCTGATGGGAAAATGCGTGGGCCAGCCGGAAATTGCCTGCCTGCCCCTGCGGCTGCCCGGCGGGGAAGTGCCCGTGGGCACGGCCATCTGCTACGAATCCGTTTTCGGGGAATACTGCACCGGCTATGTGCGCAAGGGTGCGCGGCTGCTCACGGTCATTACCAACGATGCCTGGTGGGGGAACACCCCGGGATACCGGCAGCATTTCAACTACAGCCGCCTCCGCGCCATCGAAACCCGCCGCTGGGTGGCCCGCTGCGGCAATACCGGTTTGTCGGCTTTTATCGACCCCTGCGGCCGCGTGGTGTCCGTAACGCCCTGGTGGCAGCAGGCCGTGCTGGAAGGAGAGGTACAGCTGCTGGGCGGCCACAGCTTCTTCGTCCGCTACGGAGACATGGTGGGCCGCCTGTCCGTATTCCTGTTCCTCCTTCTCGCCGCTGCCGCCCTCTTCCGGCCCCGCCGCCCCCTGAAAAACGAAAAAAGGTGACGCACGTCACCTTTTTCTCTGTTGAACTGCAGCGATTCGAACGCTGACTGAGGGAACCAAAATCCCTAGTGCTACCATTACACCACAGTTCAATACCGGGCTGCAAAGATACAATAATTTTTTAAAATAATGCCGTTTCCCGCTTAAAACAGCGTAGGATGGTTTTCCTCCAGTTCCGTAAGGATCTTGGACATGATGGCTTCCCGGAACAGCGAGGACTTGGCGTGGACCTTGAAGCGGTTGCAGTATTCGTCAATGGCGGCCATCTCGCTGTCGTTGAACAGAAGGACAAAGCGGTTGCGGCGCAGGAGCATCTGCTTCTGTTTTTCCAGGTAGGCGGGGTCTACGCCGGGTATTTTCTTCTGACGGGCCATCCAAAAGGCAAAGATACTAATTTAATTGCACATAGCGGTGCTTGACAATGCCTTTCTTGTCCATTTCCAGCACAAAGGGCAGGGCCGACAGGTCGAAGCTGTCCAGCAGGGTGCCGGCTTCTTCCGGATAGTCGCTGAGGAGGGCATCCATGTCGATGAGCAGAATGCGGGTGCGGCGGTCTTTAGCCACCAGGGCGTCTACGGCTTCCAGCGTGGCCTGGCAGGAGGTGCAGCCGCTGGTGTAAAATACCAGATAGGCGGGATCCCCTTTGAGTTTCCGGAGCTGGAACACGCCTTCCTTGCTGCCTTTGCGCAGCAGGCAGGGCTTGCGCCGCAAGGTCCCGTGGACCGCCAGGTCCGGTATCAGGGAACCGGCCGGCGTGCGCGAGGCCAGGTCTACCAGCATCTGGCCCAGGGAAAGCACCTGGGCTTTGTCGTCTTCCGTGTTCCATACGTCGGGGAGCTGGTCCAGATACTTCTGTACAAAGGGCTTGCAGGCGTCCCGGAAGGCTTCTTTCTTCTGGGAGGACAGATAGTAGAGCAAGTCTCCGGCCACCTGCTTGAACGACTCGATGTCTCCTTCGCCGAAGGTGCGGGCCGCCAGATAGTCGGCCACCTCCATGACGTTGGCGGTGCTCAAGGTGTCTCCGTATGGGGTGAAGAGCTGCCCGTACAGCTCCATCTGGCTGGCTTCTCCGTACACGTGCTTGCCTTCACCCAGCTCTTTGTTCAGGAGAATCTGCAGGGCCGATGTGTCCAGCCCGCGCCCCACGATGGTGCCGGAAGGGTTTACCAGGAACATGCCGGGGGTTTTCAGGATGCCGTACAGCCGCTGCCAGTCGGAAGAGATTTCCGGGTCCCAGAGGTGGATGAACTCCGGCAGGCCGGCGCGATACTTTTCCCAGGCGGCGGAATCGGCGCCCACATAGATGGCATAGACGGTGACGGGGAAGTCTCCGGAAGCGGCCAGCCGCTGCAGCCGGGGCGTTTCCACTTTGCAGGTGGCGCAGCCGGTGTCGTAGAAATAAAGGACGCTGTACTGCTCCGGAGCAGGCACCGAAACGGCTGCGCCGGAAGGGTCGAAAAGTTTTATCACCGGCGCCTTCTGGCCAATCAGGGAATGCTGGTTGAATTCCACGAAGATCTGGGCGTTCAGGAGGTCTGTGTCCGTTTTCATGGGCACTTCCTTACTCAGGAACCACTTCCGGGCCACATGCACGGCCACGGCGTCGTCGCCCATGATCTTGGAATGCAGGTAGTGGTCGTATATTTTCAGGGCTACGTATTGCCGCACCAGGGAGTCCTGGCACGAGGCGATGAGGTAGTCGCATTCCGTATTCTGCACCTGGGCCGGTTCTCCGGAGAGTGCCGTGAAGTATTCCTGCAGCTTGGCCCCCAGGGCAGGGTAGGGGTCCTGGGCATGGAGCCCCAGGGAAAACAGGCCCAGGAGGGCCGTGAGCAGCCACTTTCTCATAGGATGACGCCTTCGGGGATAAAGGCGGAATAATCTCCGCCGTGTTTGAGGATGTCCCGTACGGCCGACGAGGAGATGTGGGCGAATTCCTGCGCCGTGGGGATGATGATGGTTTCGATGTCCGGGGCCAGTCGGCGGTTGGCATCGGCGATGGAACGCTCCGTCTCGAAGTCGATCATGTTGCGTACCCCGCGCACGATGTGGCGGATGCCCAGTTCCCGGCAGGTGTCGATGGTGAGGTTGCTGTACTGGATGACGCGGACGCCCTCCAGCCCCGCCGTGGCCTGCCGGATGATGCTGAGGCGCTTTTCCATGTCGAAGAAACCGCGTTTGTCCTGGTTGATGCCCACGGCAACCACTACCTCGTCAAACATGGAGAGGGCCCGTTTCAGGATATTCAGATGCCCGGCCGTAAAAGGGTCGAAAGAGCCGGGGAAGAGCGCTGTGCGTTTCATATTTGCCAGTTGATGGGTGTTTTTCCTTCGGAGAGGAGAATCTGGTTGGTCTTGGAGAAATGCCGGCAGCCGAAGAAGGCTCCGCCGGCCAGCGGAGAGGGATGGGCGGCGGTGAGGACGTGGTGCCGGGTGGTGTCAATGAGCGAGGCTTTTGCCTTGGCGAAGTTGCCCCAGAGCAGGAAGACGATGCCTTCCCGCTGGTCGGACAGATAGCGGATGACGGCGTCCGTGAACGCGTGCCAGCCGATGTCCTTGTGGGAATTGGCCAGCCCAGCCTCCACCGTGAGGGAACTGTTCAGGAGCAGTACGCCCTGACGGGCCCAACTTTCCAGATTGGGCCGGCCGCTCATCCGGATGCCCAGGTCTGTCTCGATTTCCCGGTAGATGTTGCGAAGGGACGGCGGCATGCGCACCCCGTCCGGGACCGAGAAGGACAGGCCCATGGCCTCGCCGGGATTGTGGTAGGGGTCCTGCCCCAGGATGACCACCTTCACCTGATCCACGGGCGTGAGGTCGAAGGCCCGGAAAATGAGGCTCCCGGGCGGGTAGATGACCTTCCCGGCGGCCTTTTCCTGATGCAGAAAACGCACCAGCTGCTCAAAGTACGGTTTCCCGAACTCCGGCGCCAGCGCGTCTTTCCAACTTTGCTCGATTCTTACGTCCATTGTCTAAAAAATGAAGTCGATGACATCGGCTATCGTTTTTACATAGACAAAGATAAGACCTTTTATGTAAATTTCCTTGATATCCTCCACATCTTTTCGGTTTTCCTCCGAGATGACGATGGTGTGTACGCCGGCGCGTTTGGCCGCCAGGATTTTCTCCTTGATGCCGCCCACCGGCAGCACACGGCCGCGGAGGGTCATTTCGCCGGTCATGGCAATGCCGCTCTTGGGGGCCTGTCCGCGCAGGGCGCTCACCATGGAACTGACCATGGTGATGCCGGCAGAAGGACCGTCCTTGGGCACGGCGCCTTCCGGAACGTGCAGGTGGATGTCCTTGGCCATAAACTGCTCCGTGGTCATGCCGGCCAGTTCCGGATGGGCCTTGATGTACTGCCAGGCAATCTGGGCGCTTTCCTTCATGACATCGCCCAGGTTGCCGGTCATGGACAGATTGCCCTTTCCGGCCGACACCTGGCTTTCCACGAACAGGATTTCCCCGCCCATTTCCGTCCAGGCCAGTCCGGTGACCACTCCCGCTCCTTCGTTGCCGGCTACGTCGTCGTGGAAAGCGGTGGGAAGGCCCAGGTACTCCTTGAGGTGCTGCGGCTCAATCACGCGGGGGAATTCCTGCCCCAGGGCCATTTTTTTTGCCGTAACGCGGGCCACTTTGGCAATCTGCTTCTCCAGGGTGCGCACGCCGGATTCGTGGGTGTACTGGTCTACGATCTGCTGAAGCGCCTGGTCCGAGAAGGAGAGTTCATCGGCCTTGAGACCGTGCTCCGTAAGCTGCTTGGGAACCAGATACTGATGGGCGATCTGCAGCTTCTCCTCTGCCAGGTAGCCGCTCACGTTGATCATTTCCATACGGTCCTTCAGGGCCGGCTGGATGGTGCCGATTCCATTGGCCGTGGTAATGAACAGGACATGGCTGAGGTCGTAGTCCACATCCAGGTAATTGTCGTGGAAGGTGTTGTTCTGCTCCGGGTCCAGGGCCTCCAGCAGCGCGCTGGAAGGGTCTCCCTTGAAGTCCGAGGACAACTTGTCTATTTCGTCCAGCACGATGACGGGATTGGACGTGCCCGCCCGCTGGATTCCGTTTAGGATACGGCCCGGGAGCGCGCCCACGTAGGTTTTGCGGTGGCCGCGGATTTCGGCTTCGTCGTGCATGCCGCCCAGGGAAATGCGGATGTATTTGCGGCCCAGCGCCCGCGCCACGGATTTGCCCAGCGACGTCTTGCCCACGCCGGGAGGGCCCCACAGGCACAGGATGGGCGATTTCATGTTGCCTTTGAGCTTGAGGACGGCCAGGTATTCGATGATACGGTCCTTCACCTGGTCCAGGCCGAAGTGGTCCTGGTCCAGCACTTCCTGGGCATGCTGCAGGTCCAGGTTGTCGTCCGACATCTCTCCCCAGGGGAGGTCCAGCATGAACTGCAGGTAGGCGAACTGGATGCTGTAGTCCGGGGAGGAGGGGTTGAATTTTTCCAGGCGGGCCATCTCCTTGTCGAAGATGGTACGCACTTCCTTGGACCATTTCTTTTCGTCCGCCCGGCGGCGCATCTTGTCAAATTCCTCGCCTTCGTCCATGCCCAGTTCTTCCTGGATGGTGCGCAGCTGGTTGTTCAGGTAGTATTCCCGCTGCTGCTGGTCGATGTCGGTCTTTACCTTCTGGTTGATCTCCTGTTTGATCTGCAGCAGCTGGGTCTGGGTGTCCAGCACCTTGAGCAGGGCCAGTCCGCGCTCGTGGATATCCGTGATGGCAAGCAGCTGGGTGCGTTCCTGGAAATTCTCCACCTCGATGGTGGTGGCAATGAAATTGACCAGGAAATGGAAGTTGTCGATGGTGCGCAGCGCGCCGATGGCTTCCTTCGGGGCGAAAGAGGCCGATTTGACGATGAGGGCGGCTTTTTCCTTGAGGGCGTCTCCCAGCACGCGGAGTTCGCGTTCATCGGCCCCGGCGGGCATGCTCTCTTCCACATAGCGCACGCGCGCCTGGATATAAGGTTCATATGTGACGATGCTCTGGAGCTCGGCTAGGGATGCGCCCTGCAGGATGGCGGTGACGGTGCCGTCCGGCATCTCCAGGGTTTTGATGAGCTTGCAAACCGTGCCCCAGTGGCACAGGTCGGCCTCCATGGGTTCTTCCACGGAAATGTCCATCTGGGGGATGGCCGCGAGCCAGCCCTGTCCGCTTTCTACGTCCTGTACCAGCCGGATGGACTTTTCCCGGCCCACGGTGACGGGAAACACGGTGCCCGGGAACAGGATGGCGTTCCGGAGCGCCAGCACCGGAATCACCGGGGGCAGCTCGGACGGATCCACCTTCAGGGCGGCGGCTTCTCCGATGACAGGCATTATGTTGACTTCTACGCCGGATGGCGTGGCATATTCGTTAAGTTTCTTCATATAACTGACAATTTGTCATATCATGGGGGCACAATACCCCCTTTCTCCTATATGGTCAATCTCCGTGCCAAGGTTCAAAAAAGTGTTTTTTGGCGCTAACATTTTGAAATCTCAAAAATTAAGTCTAATTTTGCGTCGATTTTCACATAAAGAAAACCAAAACAATAAAACTATAAAAACATGACTAAGGCAGAAATTGTAAACGAAGTAGCCAAGACTACCGGTATTGAAAAGGCCCAGGTGCTGGCCGTCATCGAAGAATTCACCTCTGTAGTGAAAGGTTCCATCATTGCTGGAGAGCCCGTATATCTTCGTGGTTTCGGCAGCTTTATCATCAAGCATCGCGCTCAGAAAGCCGCCCGCAACATCACCCGCAAGACCACTATGACCATCCCCGCACACGACATCCCGGCTTTCAAACCGGCCAAGAGCTTCGTCGCTGCCGTCAAGGAGAAATAATTATTCATTTATAAACCATCAACATTATGTGCCCTAGCGGTAAAAAGAGAAAAAGACATAAGATGGCGACGCACAAGCGTAAAAAGCGCTTGCGCAAGAACCGCCACAAGAAGAAGTAAGTCTCTTCTTCACAGTAAAGGGCTTGCGGAGTGATTCGCGGGCCCTTCTTCCTATCCAAACCATTTAAATTTCCAATGGAGTCTGAGAAAGCGGAGAAAGATTTGATCGTTGACGTTACGCCAGCGGAGGTACATATCGCCCTGATGGAAAATCATCGGCTGATAGAGTACAACACGGAGTCCAGCACTGGGAACAAGTTCACCGTAGGAGACGTTCACCTGGGAAAGGTGAAAAAGATTCTCCCGAACCTCAATGCTGCCTTTGTGGACATCGGCGACAAAAAGGAAGCTTTCATCCATTACCTGGACCTGGGACTCTATTTCCCCGCCTTCGACCAGTTCGTGCGGGAATCCAACGGGAATACCCGTTCCAAAGACCTGTATTCCCGGATCAAAATCGGTGAGCCCCTCCCCAAGGAGGGCCATATAGAAGAGTTCCTGCGTCCCGGGCAGATGATCATCGCCCAAATTGTCAAGGAGCCCATCTCCACCAAAGGTTCGCGACTGACTGCGGAAATTTCATTGGCAGGACGCAACATCGTACTTCTTCCCTTTGCAGAAAAGGTATCCATCTCCCAGAAGATCGGGTCCAAGGAAGAGAAACGTAGACTGGAAACCCTGGTCAGGAGTATCCTTCCCAAGAATTACGGGGCCATCATCCGCACGGCGGCGGAAGGCAAGAATGCCGCTACGCTGGTGGCGGAGACAGAGTCCCTGATAGAAAAATGGGAGAGTTCCTGGAAAAAGATCGCCGGCAACAAGAATGTCCAGCTGCTGTTCACGGAATACAGCAAGACTACTACCGTCCTGAGGGATCTGCTGAACGAATCGTTCACCAACATCTGGATCAATGACCCTCACGTGGCCGAGGAAGCCCGGAAGTATGTCTCCCTGATATCGCCGGAACAGGAAAAGATCGTCCATCTGTACGAAGGCAAGCAGCCCATCTACGACCATTTCGAGGTCACGCGGCAGATCAAAGGCTCCTTCGGCAAGGTGGTTCCCATGCGGCAGGGCGCCTATCTGGTCATCGAAACCACGGAGGCGCTGAATGTGATAGACGTAAACAGCGGCATCCGCACCAAGACGGCAGACCAGGAGGAGAACTCCTTCGAGGTAAACAAGATCGCCGCCGAGGAGATTGCCCGTCAGCTCCGGCTCCGGGACATGGGCGGAATCGTCATCGTAGACTTCATCGACATGGAGTCCAACGAACACAAGAACGCCCTGTTCAAACTGATGCAGGATTTGATGGAGCCCGACAGGGCCAAGCACAACGTGCTGCCCCTGACCAAGTTCGGCCTCATGCAAATCACCCGTCAGCGCATCCGTCCCGTCACGGAGATCAACACGTCGGAACAGTGCCCCGTGTGCCACGGAACCGGCAAGATCCACTCCAGCGTGGTCATCGACGAAGAAATTGAACGGAAGATCTCCTTCTATGTCATTGAAAAGGGTGTCCGGTCCATTATCCTGCGTACAAGCCCCATCCTGGGCGCCTACCTGAAGCGCGGTCTGTTCAACTCCTATCTTAGCAAGTGGCGCAAACGCTACAAAGTGAAGATAGAACTGGTGGAAGTCACGGACTTTACCGTCCTGCAGAATGAAATGCTGAATGAAAAGGGAGAGAAGCTGGATTAAGCTTCTCTCTTTTTTTACCGGATTACCAGCCGATGGATGCGGCGGGGAACCGACGTGAGAATCTCGTAGGGGATGGTGTCCAGGATCCGGGCCAGTTCGCTCACTGTGGGGTCTTCGCCAAAGATGGTGACGGTGTCTCCGGCGGCGCAGGGAATGCCCGTGACGTCAATCATGCACATATCCATGCAGATGTTGCCGATGGTGGGCGCCCGGTGCCCGTTCACCAGGAACGAGGCGGCGCCGCGGCCCAGATGCCGGTCGATTCCGTCGGCGTATCCCACGGGGATGGTGGCGATGACGGTGCCTTCCTTGGCGTGGCCCCATCGGCCGTAACCCACGGTGTCTGCAGGGCCTAATTTCTTTACCTGCAGTACCTTGCATTTCAAGGATGCCACCGGGGCAAGTTCCTTGCCGGGCAGGGCGCTGATGCCGTAGATACCAATGCCCAGCCGCACCATGTCGAACTGATACTGCGGAAAACGCTCGATGCCGGCGCTGTTGAGGATGTGGCGCATGGGCATGTATCCGATTCCGTCGGCTATGCGGTTCACATTGTCCCGGAACAGTTTGATCTGACCCAGCGTGAAGGCGTCTTCCCCGGGGTCTTCCGCCACGCAGAGGTGGGAGAAGACGGCTTTTACCTTTACCTCCGGAGTTTGTTTTAAATAGTCTGTCAGCTCCGGCAGTTCCTCTGTCATGAAGCCCAGGCGGTGCATGCCGGTGTCCAGTTTGATGTGGACGGGATAGTCCTTGATCCCCTGTTCCTTCAGGACGGCCACCAGTTTTTTCAGGGAGTACAGGTTGGGAATGGAGGGTTCCATCCGGGTTTTGATGATTTCCGGGTAGAAGTCCGTGCCGGCCGTGAGCACCAGGATGGGCAGGGAGATGCCGTTCTTACGCAGTTCCAGGCCCTCTACGGGATACGCTACAGCCAGATAATCCGCACCGGCCCGCTGCATCATGGACGCGAACTCCACCGCTCCGTGACCGTAGGCATTGGCCTTGACCAGCACCAGCAGTTTGGTCCTGGGGTCCAGCAGGGAGCGGAAGTATCGGTAATTCTCTGTGGCGGCCTTCAGATTCAGTTCCAGCCTGGAGAAATCTTCTTGGAGTTGCGGCATCACGATGGGTTTAGCGGTGCAAAATTAACATTTCTGCCCGACATTTTTTCATTTTCTCCCCTAAAAAGTGTATTTTTGTGAAAAGACCGAATTATGACACTCGACAATACTTCCATGTGGGTTCTCATCTTCCTGGTGATGGCGCTGAGCTGGATCATCCAGGCGCGGCTCAAGAGCCGCTTTGCCAAATACGCAGAAGTTCCGCTGGGTATCAGCGGTGCGGAAGTAGCCAGCCGCATGCTGCAGGCCCATGGCATCCGGGATGTGAAAATCGTCTGCATCCCCGGTAAACTCACAGACCACTACGACCCTACCACCAGAACGGTCAACCTGAGCGAGGAAGTGTACTACGGCCGCTCCGTCGCCGCAGCCGCCGTGGCCGCCCACGAGTGCGGTCACGTGGTGCAGCATGCCACCGGCTATGCCTGGCTGCAGATGCGCACCGCCCTGGTTCCGGTGGTTTCCTTTTCCAACAACATCGTGTCCTGGGTGCTGCTGGCGGGGGTTCTCCTGATCAACATCTTCCCCATGCTGCTGTGGATCGGCATCGGCCTGTTCGCTGCCAGCACGCTGTTCAGTTTCATTACCCTGCCGGTGGAAATCAATGCCAGCGCCCGCGCCGTGAAATGGCTGGACAGCGCCGGCATCGTCAATTACGAAACCAAGCCCATGGCGGCCGATGCCCTCAAATGGGCCGCCTACACCTACGTCATCGCCGCCATCGGCTCGCTGGCCACTCTCCTCTACTACATTTCCCTGGCCAACCGCCGGAACTAGCAAAACGCCTTAGAGCATCAGCCCCGCACGGACTTTTTCTGTGGCCTCGGCTCCTTTCAGATAGGAGAGGATGGCCAGGCCGAAGTTTACGGCGTGCCCGGCGCCACGGCCGGTGATGAGCGTGCCGCCGGCTCCTTCCGCCGGGGCGGAGGTGACGGTGCTTTCGGGCGAAAACAGGGCTCCCTGGGCCGTGAGCGCGTCCTCAAAACCGTCGAAGCAGGTGAAGCGGCGGCCGGAGAGGCCGGGAAGGTGGGAAACCACCAGCCCCGGAGCGGCGCAGATGGCGGCCACGGCCCCGCCGCGGGCCCAGTGGTCCTGCAGGATTTCCATCAGTTCCGCATGCCGGGCCAGGTTCTTGCTGCCGGGCATGCCGCCGGGGAAGATCATCAGGTCATCGGCCCCGGTGCCGGGTTCCATCACTTCCAGGTCGTTCCAGGAAGTGTCGGCCGTAACCTGCAGTCCGTGTGAGCTTTCCACCAGGTATTCGTCCGTGATGGAGACGGTGATGACCGGTACGCCGCCCCTCAGCAGCACGTCCCGGGTACCCAGGGCTTCCATGTCCTCGAAGCCGTCGGCCAGAAATAAATGTATGCCTTTCATAAGTATCTATTAATCAATTGTTTCCTTATTTTTACCGCCGGGAGCGGAAAAACTCCAGCATCAGGGCCGCGCATTCCTCCTGGAGCACGCCGCCCCGGACTTCCGTGCGGGGGTGGAGCAGGGAAGGGGAGAAGAGCGAGAAACCGCGGCGCTGGTCCGGGGCGCCGTACACGATGCGCCCGATCTGGGACCAGGCCAGGGCGCCGGCGCACATGGGGCAGGGCTCTACGGTTACATATAAAGTACAGTCGTTCAGGTACTTGCCTCCCATGGCCTCCGTGGCGGCGGTAATGGCAATCATCTCTGCATGGGCGGTGGTGTCCCTGAGGCGCTCGGTCTGGTTGTGCCCCCGGCCGATGATGCGGCCCTTCCACGATATGACGGCGCCGATGGGGATTTCCCCGGCGGCCATGGCTGCCTGCGCTTCCCGCAGGGCTTCCTGCATCAATTTTTCGTCTTGCTCCATATGGCAAAGATATGAATTTATTTGTATCTTTGTGGAGTAATCGGGAGAAGGTTATGAAAATCACCAAAGCGGAATTTGCCGGAAGCAGCACGCGCGTGGGCGGAAAGCCTGCCCGCAAGTTGCCGGAATTTGCTTTCATCGGCCGCTCCAATGTGGGAAAGAGTTCCCTGATCAATATGCTCACCGGCCATGCCAAGTTGGCCAAAACTTCCCAGACGCCCGGAAAAACCCAACTGGTGAACCATTTCCTCATCAACGACAGCTGGTACCTGGTAGACCTTCCCGGCTATGGCTTCGCCCGCCTGCCGGACAAGGATCGGGCCCGCCTGCGCCACATCATCTGGGACTATATCAACAACTCGGAAGAGATGGTGATGCTGATGGTGCTCGTAGACAGCCGCCACGACATGCAGGAGATAGACCTCCGTTTCATCGCGGAACTGGGGGAGAAGGGGATTCCCTTCGGCATCATTTTCACCAAGGCGGACAAGCAGGGGCCGGAGGCCCTGGAGCGGCAGGTGCTCTCCAATAAAGGCCGCCTGCTGCAGGACTGGGAGGAACTCCCGCCCTGTTTCGTGTCTTCATCGGCCCGGGGAACAGGCCGGGAAGAGATCCTGGAATACATAGACTCTATCCTTAAAACGTTATGATAAACAACATGCATGAGCACCGTTTGGCGCTATTCACCTGTGATGCTTCCCGGTATTTCGCCGAGAAAGTGGTAGCCGCTATGAACCGTATGAAGGACCCGGAAGAGCCGGAAATCGTCCTGGGGCCCCTGGAAGTTGCGCGGTTCAGCGACGGAGAGTTCCAGCCCTCGTTCGCGGAGAGCGTGCGGGGTGCCACCTGTTTCATCATCCAGTCTACATTCCCCACTTCGGACAACCTGATGGAACTGCTCCTGTCCATCGATGCCGCCAAGCGGGCTTCGGCCGACCAAGTGATTGCCGTCATCCCGTACTATGGCTGGGCCCGGCAGGACAGAAAGGACAAGCCGCGCGTTTCCATCGGCGCCAAGCTGGTGGCCAACATGCTCAAGGTGGCCGGCACGGACGGGCTCATGACCTGCGACCTGCACGCAGACCAGATCCAGGGCTTTTTTGACTTCCCGGTGAACCACCTGTATGCCAGCTACGACTTCCTGGCCATCCTGAAAAAACTCCAGCGGGAATTCAAGGATACCCTTACTCTGGCTGCGCCGGATATGGGCGGAGCCAAGCGCGTGCACGCCTATGCCAAGAACCTGCATACGCCGGTGGTCATCTGTCACAAGACCCGCGCAAAGGCCAACGTGGTGGAGCGCATCACCCCCATCGGCGAGGTAGAAGGCCGTGACATCGTCATCGTGGACGATATCATCGACACCGCCGGTACGCTCACGGAAGCCGCCAACGAGCTCCTGAAGCGGGGTGCCCGCAGCGTCCGCGCCTTCGCCACGCATCCCGTCCTGTCCGGACCGGCCTACGAGCGCATCGAAAAGAGCGCCCTGAGCGAAGTCTATGTCACGGACACCATTCCGCTGAACCCGGACAAGAAGGAATACTGGGGCAAATTCCGCGTGGTATCGCTGGCCGATACTTTCGCCCGGATGATCCTCCGTGTCTATAATTACCAGCCCATCTCCTCCGAATTCCCGCTCTAAGCCATGAAGACGCTCCTCGCCGCCATCCTGTTCGTGGGGCTCGCCGTGCTGATGCTCGGCGTGAACATCTTCTTTTTCCATCGGCCTTTCCCCGACGGAGAAATCTCCACCAACCCGGAAATGCAGAAAAGGGGCATTAAGTGCGCCAAGCAGGAAGAACTGGAAATGCTGGCCGCCCGGAAGGGGAAAAAACTGTGCGACGGCAACTACTCGGAGGCTTGTGCCAGCTGTTCGCTCTATACCACCCGGAAATGAGATGGGTGGGGAAAATACTGGCATCGCTTGCGCTGCTGTTTCTGATGCTGCTCCTGGTGAGCGGCATCAGTCCTGTCTATCGTTTTGCGCCCAGGGCCCCTTTCAGCGGACCGGACATCTTCAATCCCTATGCGTCCCTGGACACGGCCGTGGGCTGGAAACGGGCCGTTTTCCATACGCACAGCCGCGTAAAGGGGCCCTGGCCGGTAAACGAATGCCCCGAGTGGCCCGCCCAGGTAGATTCCGTATACCGGGAACTGGGTTACGACATTGTCACCTTCTCCAACCACAACGAAATCACCCGGCATCCCTACGACACGGCCCTGCAGGTGAACGTCTATGAACACGGGTACAGCATTCCGCAGTTCCACAAGCTGGTTTTCGGGAGCGACCGGGTGATACACTGGGATGCCATCCTGCCGCTCACCGCTTCCCAGAAGCAGTTCCAGCTCAATTACCTGGGCCGCAGCGCCGACTTCCTGCAGCTGAACCACCCTTACCGGGTGCGTTTCAACCGGCGCTCGCACATGGAGCGCCTCTCCGGTTACCAGATCATGGAGCTGGATACGCACATCAGTACGGAGAACGAATACTGGGACTGGGCGCTCAGTTATGGGCACTACAGCTTCGGCCTGGCCAACGACGACAACCACAACCCCTTCGTGAGTTCCCGCACGGGCATCCGCTGCAACTTCCTCAATACGCCTTCCGGGCGCTACGAAGACCTGCGGAAGACTCTCCTGGGCGGCTGTTATTATGCCATGCGGGTGCCGGATTACGGCCAGGGGGACTGGGAAGTGAAGCGCCGGGAAAACCGGGACCTGCCGCGGGTGGAAGCCATCGGCCTGGAAGGTCCGTGCATTTTCCTGCGCCTGTCGGAAAAGGCCGACAGCATCCGGGTGAACGGGGCCGGGCACCGGACGCTGAAAATGGCCCTGGACACCTGTGCCATCCGCTATTCGCTGCCGGAAACGGAACCCTATGCGCGCCTGACGGCCTTTTTCCCGGACGGGGCTGTCCTGTATACCAATCCCTTCGCCCGTTACGATGCCGCCAAGGGACCCTTCCCGCCCCGGGAGCCCGCCCCGCCCGTGAACGGGCAGCTCACCATCCTGTTCAACCTGCTGCTGCTGGCTCTGACGGCCGGCGCTGTTTATCTGCTGTGCAGGCTTTGGAGGCGTTCCGGAAAAAAGTAGTATCTTTGCAAAAAATTCATTCTTATGGCCTTATTAGCGATCGTCGGGAGACCGAACGTGGGAAAATCAACGCTGTTTAACCGCCTGGTGGGCATGCGCCAGGCCATCGTGGACGAGACCGCCGGCGTCACCCGTGACCGGCATTACGGCAAGTGCGAATGGTGCGGCCGGGAGTTTTCCGTAGTGGACACGGGCGGCTACACCACGGGCAGCGACGACGTCTTCGAGGACGCCATCCGCCGCCAGGTGGCCATCGCCATCGAGGAGGCCGATGCCGTGCTGTTCATGTGCGAAGCCGCTACCGGCATCACGGATTATGACGCAGAGATTGCCGATATCCTGCGCCGCAGCAAAAAGCCCGTGGTGCTGTGCGTGAACAAGGTGGACAGCGGCGAAAAGATGTACGACGCCTTCGATTTCTACGCCCTGGGCCTCGGAGAGGTGTGGAGCATATCGGCCGCCAACGGCTCCGGAACCGGAGATTTGCTGGACGAAATCCTGAAGGTGCTTCCGGAAGACGACTTCGCCGCCGACGACCATGAAGACCTGCCCCACATTGCCATCGTGGGACGTCCCAACGTGGGAAAATCGTCCCTGACCAATGCCCTGCTGGGAGAGGAGCGGAACATCGTGACGCCGGTGGCCGGCACCACCCGCGACTCCATTTCCACTTATTACAACAAATTCGGCCACGAATTCATGATCGTGGACACCGCCGGCATGCGCAAACGGGGAAAGGTGACCGAGGACCTGGAGTTCTATTCCGTGCTGCGGGCCATGCGTACCATCGAGCATTCGGATGTGTGCATCCTCATGATCGACGCCACCCTGGGCATGGAAGCCCAGGACATGAGCATCTTCAATATCATCCAGAAAAACCGCAAGGGCTGCGTGATCGTGGTAAACAAGTGGGACCTCTTCGAGAAGGATTCCAACACCATGCGGGACTATACGGAAACCCTGAAATCCCGCCTGGCCCCGTTCAACGACATCCCCATCATCTTCACGTCCGTCCTGAACAAACAGCGCATCCTGGATGTGCTGGATGCCGCCGCCCACGTGGCCGCCAACATGAGCCGGAAGATTCCCACCAGCCAGCTCAACGACGCCATGCTGCCGGAAATCGAGAACTATCCGCCGCCGGCATGGAAGGGTAAATATATCAAAATCAAATACGTAACCCAGTTGCCCACGCGAACCCCGCAGTTTGCCTTCTTCTGCAACCTGCCCCAGTGGGTGAAAGACCCCTACAAACGTTTTTTGGAGAACAAGTTGCGGGAGCACTTCGACTTCGAGGGCTGCCCCATCCAGGTATATACCAGAGCAAAGTAATCTCAGTAAATCTTTCGCAGACTATGTTTAATGCAACAGAAGTGAAGGACGCATGCGTCCGTTGGATACAGGACTGGTTCGAGGAGAACGGAAAAGGCTGCAATGCCGTGCTGGGCATTTCCGGCGGCAAGGACAGCAGCATATGCGCCGCTTTGTGTGTGGAAGCCCTGGGCGCAGACCGCGTCATCGGCGTGACCATGCCCAACGGCGTACAACCGGACATCGACGATTCCATCAAGCTCATCAACCACTTGGGAATCAAACGTTACAATGTAAACATCGGCCCGGCTTTCCAGGCCCTGATGGGAGAGGTGGAAGCCCGGCTGGGCGGCCCCGCCTCCGACCAGACGCGCATCAACATGGCGCCCCGCATCCGCATGACGGCCCTGTATGCCATCTCCCAGAGCAACAACGGCCGTGTGGTGAACACCTGCAACCTGTCGGAAGACTGGGTGGGCTACAGCACCCGCTATGGAGATGCCGCCGGCGACTTTTCTCCGCTGGGCGGGCTCACGGTGGCGGAGGTGCTGGCCATCGGAGAGGTGCTGGGCCTGCCGGAAGACCTGGTGCACAAAACCCCGTCGGACGGCCTCTGCGGCAAAACCGACGAAGACAATCTGGGCTTTACCTATGCCGTCCTGGACAAGTACATCCGTACGGGCGTCTGCGAGGATCCCGCCACCCGGTCGCTCATAGACAGGAAGCACAAAATGAACCTGTTCAAGCTCAAACCCATTCCGCATTTTGAACCCAAAATTTAGTTCGTTCATCCGTGGAGGTTTTTCCACGGATTTTTTGTATCTTTGTAGGGTATGGGCGCGAAGGACTATATGGAGCTTCTGGAGCTCCAGAACCTGATTAAGGAAAGCGTGGAAAACGCATTTCCGGGACGGTATTGGGTAAAGGCGGAAATCGCCTCCTGGAGCCCCCGGGCCAATGGCCATTGTTACCTGACGCTTACCCAGAGCAGGGCCGGAAAGGCCATCGCGGAGTCCCGGGCCATGATCTGGAAATGGCACTATCCCGCCCTTACGCAGTATTTCGAAAAAACCACCGGTCAGCGGCTGCAGGCCGGTATCACGGTCCTGGTCCGCGTACAGGTGGCTTTCAGCGAGCTCTACGGCATGTCCCTGTACATAGACGATATCGATGCCGCCTTTACCCTGGGGGAACAGGCCCTGGAGCGGAAACGTTCCATCGAGCGCCTGCAAAAGGACGGTTACATGGACATGCAGAAGGAATTGGCGCTGCCGGACCTTCCGTACAAACTGGCCGTCATTACCTCCCGGACGGCCGCCGGCTACCAGGACTTCCGGAACCACCTTCTGAACAACCCCGAGGGCTATGCTTTCCGGCTGGACCTGATCGAGGCCCTGATGCAGGGGGAGCAGGCCCCCGCCTCCATCATGGCGGCCATCCAGGCCGTAGGGGAGGAGGATTACGACGCCCTGCTCATCCTGCGCGGCGGGGGCAGTGAGACGGACCTGGCCTGTTTCGACGATTTCTCCCTGGCGGTGGCCATTGCCACCTGCCCGGTGCCGGTGGTTACGGCCATCGGCCACGACAAGGACGTACATATCGCCGATATGGTGGCGCACCTTTCCGTCAAAACCCCCACGGCCCTGGCAGACCTTTTCCTGGACGCCTGTCGGGAGCAGGATGCCATCCTGGACCGTCTGCGCAGCCGCCTTGGTACCGCCGCCGGCCGCCTGGTCAACCGGGAAGAGCTGCGCCTGAAAAGCGCGGATGCCGCGGTGCAGCGGGCCGTCCAGCGCAGGGTATCGGCCCTGGAAATGCTGCTCCAGCAGGCCCTTACGCGGATAGCCAGGGGCCTTGCGCAGAAATACGGGGAGGTGGTGCGCCTGCGGGATGCGGCCGTGCACCGGCTGCAGTTCGCCGCCCAGGCCCGCGTGGGCGCGGAAGTGTCCCGGGTGGCCCTGAAAGAGGCCCTCATCAACGCCTCGGACCCCCGCAAGATCCTGGGACTGGGCTATGTCCTGGTCACCGGAAAAGACAACAAGGTGCTCAAGACCGTGGACAAAGTGGGCGTGGGAGACCGCATCGGCGTCCGTTTCCAGGACGGCTCCCTCACTGCCAAAGTAGATGAAGTATATGCCGATGTCCCCCGTAACGACGAAGTGAAAACAGCATAGGATATGGCCCAGAAATTCGATTATGCAAAGGCAATCCGGGAACTCGAAGAGATTGCCGCCCAAGTGGAGAATCCGGAAACCAAACTGGACGACATAGACGCCCTGGTTGGCCGCAGCAAGGATTTGCTCAAGCAGTGCCGGGAGTATCTGCGCACCGTCAAGGAAAAGATAGACAGTCTGGACAAAGAATAGTACTGACCCCATATGAAAAAAATCTACCAAACCGACCCGTGGCTGATGCCGCACAAAGACGCCATCGACGCCCGCCACGAACGCATCTGGCAAACCCTCAGGCACATTGCCGGGGACGGAAAGCTCAAGGATGCCGTGAACAACCATCTGTTCTACGGCCTGCACAGGACGGAGGACGACGGCTGGGTGTTCCGCGAGTTCGCCCCCAATGCCAACAAAATCTTCCTCATCGGAGACTTCAACAACTGGAAGCGCACCGAGGCCTATTCCCTGAAACCGCTGGGTGGCGGTAACTGGGAACTGAAGGTTCCGGAGATGTTCCTGCGGCATGGCCAGCTGTACAAACTGTTCATCGAATGGCCCGGAGGCGGCGGGGAACGCCTGCCCGCCTACGTTACCCGCGTGGTGCAGGACCCTGTCACCAAGGTTTTCAGCGCCCAGGTGTGGGATCCGGCCCAAAAGTATGCCTGGAAGCACGGTCACGCCGGCAAGCGCCCCCATCCGCTCATCTACGAATGCCATATCGGCATGGCCACGGAGAAAGAGAAGGTGGGCACTTTCGAGGAGTTCCGCACGGATGTCCTGCCCCGCATCAAGAAACTGGGCTACGATACCATTCAGATCATGGCCCTGCAGGAGCACCCGTACTACGGCTCCTTCGGCTATCAGGTGAGTAATTTCTTCGCGCTCAGTTCCCGTTTCGGCACCCCGGAGGAATTCAAGCGCCTGGTAGACGACGCCCATGGAAAAGGCATTGCCGTCATCATGGACATCGTGCACAGCCACAGCGTGGAAAACACCCTGGAAGGCCTGTCGGAATTCGACGGCCGGGAAGACCTTTACTTCCACCGCGGAGACGCCGGCCGCCATCCCGCCTGGGGTTCCCGCTGCTTCGACTATGGGAAAGACGAAACCCGCTATTTCCTGCTGTCCAACGTCAAGTACTGGATGGAGGAATACCACATAGACGGCTTCCGCTTCGACGGCGTCACCTCCATGATTTACTGGGACCATGGCCTGGGCAAGGACTTCGGCAACTACAGCCTGTACTTCGACAGCGGTGTGGACGAGGACGCCGTCATTTACCTGTCCCTGGCCACCATGCTGGTCAAGGAAATGAACCCGAACGGCTTCACCATTGCGGAAGACGTGTCCGGCATGGCTGGGCTGGCCGCCCCGTTCCAGGCTTTTGGCGTGGGCTTCGACTTCCGCATGAGCATGGGCGTGGCAGACCACTGGATCAAGTGGATCAAAGAGCGCAGCGACGAGCAGTGGAGCATGGGCGAAATCTGGTGGGAACTCACCAACAAGCGGGCCGATGAAAAGACCGTCTCCTATGCCGAATGCCACGACCAGGCGCTGGTGGGAGACAAGACCATCATCTTCCGCCTCATGGACAAAGAGATGTATTTCGCCATGCGCACGGATTCCCAGAACGGCATCGTAGACCGCGGAGTGGCCCTTCACAAACTCATTCGCCTGGTCACGGCCGCCACCGCCGGCGACGGCTATCTCACTTTCATGGGCAACGAGTTCGGCCACCCGGAATGGATTGATTTCCCGCGCGAAGGCAATGGCTGGTCGTTCAAATATGCCCGCCGCCAGTGGTCGCTGGAAGACAACCCGGACCTGCGCTACGGCATGCTGCGCCAGTTCGACGAAGATATGATCCATCTGCTGCACGCCGAAGGCACGCTCTATGAGCGTCCGGAGCTGCTGGTGGCCGATGAGGAAAAGAAAATCTTGATTTTCAAACGGAAAAACTGTATCTTTGCACTCAATTTCTCGCCCACCGGTTCCTTCGCGGATTATGGCTTCAGCTGCCCCGCCGGAGAGTATGTGTGTGTCCTGGACAGCGACCAGTCCTGCTATAACGGATTCGGCCGCCTCGCAAAAGGGGAACACCACATGGCCGTGCCCGAGAGATGCCCCAACGGGAACCAGGCCTACGACCACACCCTCAAGGTGTATCTGCCGGCCCGGACTGCTATTGTTTTGAAGCAAGTATAAACACATACCTATGGCTTTTTTGAAATTCAACAAGTCTGAACTCGTCAACCTCTCCTATTCGCTAAGCCGGGAGATCATGCTGGCGAACAAGACCGGTGCGTACTGCAACACGTCCATCGTGACCTGCAACACGCGGCGCTACCACGGCCTCCTGGCCGTACCGGTAGAAAAGTTCGACGGGTACCGGCACGTGCTGCTGAGTTCCCTCGACGAGAGCCTCACCCTGCGTGGCAAGCGGTTCAATCTGGGCATCCACTGCTACGGGGATGTCTATGAGCCCCGCGGCCACAAGTACATCGTGGACTTCGACGCAGATCCGGTTCCCTGCATCACCTACAAAATCGGGGAAATCGTCTTCCGCAAAAAGATTGTCCTCACTCCGGACAGCAATCAGCTGCTCATCTGCTACGAACTGGTGAACGCCCCGGCAAAAGTGAAGCTGGAGCTCAAACCTTTCCTGGCCTTCCGTAACTTCCACGCCCTCACCGGCGAGAATCCGGGTGCCCGCACGGACTTCAAACCCGTCCAGAACGGCGCCGCCTTCAACATGTACGAAGGCTTCCCGGACCTGAACCTGCAGCTGAGCACTTCTACGGCGTCGTTCAAGTACAGCCCCGTGTGGTACAAGGGCGTCACTTATTCGGACGAGATGCGCCGCGGATTCGACTGCCGCGAGGATCTGTGGGTTCCCGGAACCTTCGAGGTGGAACTGCACAGCGGAGACAGCATCGTGTTCTCGGCCGCGGCCGGGGAAGCGGTGAACGCCACCTCCCTGAAGCGCCGCTTTACCGCCACGGTAGACAAAATCGGCCCCATCACCTCCTTCCACGACCAGCTGGTGCGTCAGGCAGACTACCTGATCCGCGAAGACCAGGGCGTCAAGCGCATCGTGGCGGGTTACAGCTGGCTGTACACCGGCCTTCTGCGGGAAACCCTCATTTCCCTAGCCGGCCTTACGCTGTATGCCAAGGACGATGCCAAGGAGTTCGAGGAAATCCTGGACAACCTCATCGCCGCCAACCAGGAGCGCCTGAGCCGACGCACCACACAGGTAGAGGCTCCGCTCTATATGACGGTGGCCCTGCAGCAGTACATTGCCTGGGGTGCCAGTGACAAAGCCGTATGGGCCAAATACGGCCCCGTGCTCAAGTCCATCCTGGAAAGCTACCTGCCGGGTGTGCGCCAGGAAGTGGCCATGCAGCCCAACGGCCTCCTGTGGGCCCAGAAGGACGGTGTAGCCCTTACCTGGATGAACGCTTATATCAACGGCCGTGCCGTTACGGAGCGCGCCGGCTACCAGGTAGAAACCAATGCCATGTGGTATAACGCCATCTGCTTCGCCTTGGAGCACGAGCGCAAGGGCAGCAGTTTCGCCAAGAAGTGGACCACCATCAAGGAACTGGTGGAAGATCACTTCGAACCCATGTTCTGGAACCCCGGCCTGGGCTTCCTGGCAGACTATGTAGACAACAGCGGCCAGCACCTGGAGCTGCGTCCCAACCAGCTCTGGGCCGTTTCCCTGGACCACATCTGCGTGTCGGACGAAGTCATCAGTTCGGTGATGCGCATCGTCAACGCAGAACTGGTCACGCGCCGCGGCATCCGCACCCTGAGTCCCCGCGACATCCGCTACAAGGGTGTCTATGAGGGCAATCAGCAGGAACGCGACGAAGCCTACATGAACGGCTGCGCCTGGCCTTTCCTGCTGGCACAGTTCGCCTATGCCAGCTTCAACATGATGGGCGCCAACTTCATCCGCCGGGCCGAATGGCTCACGGAGGGCTTTTACGAGGACCTCTCCAAGCACGGCGTAGGCGCCTTCTCGGAACTTTACGACGGAGACCCGCCCCACGAGGCACACGGTGCCATTTCGTCGGCCCTCACCACCGCCGCTCTCCTGAATATCAACTGGCTCATCGACCAATACAGGGAGGATTAAACTATGAGAGTATTAATGTTCGGTTGGGAGTTTCCTCCCCACATTGCAGGCGGTCTGGGTACGGCCTGCGAAGGCATCGTGAAAGGCCTTGCCTATAACGGCGTGGAAACGCTGTTCGTGATGCCGTCGGCCTCCGGCGACGAAGACCAGAGCGCCACTACCATCATCAACGCCTCGGATGTGGCGGTAGACACCGTCTCGGAGAGCGTGGAAGAATACCTGGACAAGGTCAAGTTCATCCACATCGGCTCCAACCTGGTGCCCTACGCAGACCCGAATGAGTTCAGCAAGCTCATCGAGGAAGAGAAACGCCGCCAGGTGAAGGACTTCTCCATCAGCTATGGCCAGAAGTACAAGTTCTCCGGCAAATACGGCAGCAACCTCATGGAAGAGGTGGCCCGTTACGCCATGGTGGGCGGAACCATCGCCCTCCAGAAGAAGGACGAATTCGACGTCATCCACGCCCACGACTGGCTCTGCTACTATGCCGGCATCGCCGCCAAGGAACTCACCGGCAAGCCCCTCGTGATCCACGTGCACGCCACTTCCTTCGACCGCGGCAGCGTAGACAACATCGACACCCGCGTGTTCGCCATCGAGAAGAAAGGCATGGAAATGGCCGACCGCGTCATCACCGTGAGCGACCTCACCCGCAATATCGTCATCTCCCGCTACGGAATAGACCCCGGCAAGGTGGTCACCGTGCACAACGCCGTGGACTTCAGCGGCCGGGAGAACCTGCAGGTAGAGCGCGGTGTCAAGGAACCCGTGGTTACCTTCCTGGGACGTATCACTTATCAGAAAGGCCCCGAATACTTCATCGAGGCGGCCGCCAAGGTGCTCAAGCGCACCAAGAACGTCCGCTTTGTCATGGCCGGCAGCGGTGACATGATGAACCGCGCCATCCGCCATGCGGCCCGCCTGGGCATCAGCGACCGTTTCCACTTTACGGGCTTCCTCCGCGGTGTGGACGTCCAGAAGATGTTCGCCCTCTCGGACGTATACATCATGCCGTCCATCTCGGAACCCTTCGGCATTTCCCCGCTGGAGGCCATGCGTACCGGCGTTCCGTCCATCATCTCCAAACAGTCCGGAGCCGCCGAAATCCTGCATTACGCCTTCAAGGTAGACTTCTGGGATGTGGATGCCATCGCCGATGACATCTACGCCCTGCTCAGCTATCCCGCCCTGGCGGACTTCAGCACCCGCATGGGCTACGACGAGGTCAATGCCCTCAAATGGAACGGCGCCTGCGCCAAGATGAAAAAAGTTTACGAATCAGTAATTAAATAAATACTATGGCAACAAAGAGCATCTGCCTGTATTTCCAGGTCCATCAACCCACCCGGCTCCGCCTGTACAGATTTTTCGATATCGGCAAGGATTCGCACTACTACGATGACTTTGCCAACCGCACCATCCTGCGCCGCATCGCCCAGAAGTGCTATCTGCCCATGAACCAGCTCATGCTGGATCTCATCAACAAGAACAAGGGCAAGTTCAAGATCGCCTATTCCATCTCCGGCAGCGCCCTGGACCAGTTCCAGCGCTTCGCTCCGGAAGTCATCGACAGTTTCAAGGCCCTGGTGGCCACCGGCAAAGTAGAGCTGCTGGCAGAAACTTACTATCATTCCCTGGCTTCCCTGGGCAGCGAATCGGAATTCCGTCACCAGGTGGCCAAGCATGCCGCCAAGATTGAGGAAATCTTCGGCGTCAAGCCCACCGCTTTCCGCAACACGGAGCTCATCTACTCCAACGGCATCGGCGAAATGGTGTACGACATGGGTTACAAGACCATGCTCACGGAGGGCGCCCGCCACATCATGGGTTGGCAGAGCCCCAACTTCGTGTACACCGGCGAAACCCAGCCCAAGCTCAAGCTCCTGCTCCGCAACTACACCCTGTCGGACGACATCGCCTTCCGCTTCGGCGCCAACAAGGCCACCGCAGAGGAGTATGTGGGCTGGCTCAAGGAAAATGCCAAGGACGGAGACGTGGTGAACCTGTTCATGGACTATGAGACCTTCGGCGAGCACCAGAGCGCAGAAACCGGCATCTTCGATTTCATGAAGGCCCTTCCCGCCGCCGTTCTCGCAGACGGTACCTTCAACTTCGCCACCCCTTCGGAGGTGACCAAGAAGTACAAGGCCGTTTCGGACATCGCCGTGGACGATCCCATCTCCTGGGCCGACGAAGAGCGCGACCTCACCGCCTGGCTGGGCAACGAGCTCCAGAGCGAAGCCTTCAAGAAGGTGTACGCCATGACGGAGAAACTCTCCATCGTGAACGACCCGGACCTGTGGGAGGACTTCGGCCACCTGCAGGAGAGCGACCATTTCTATTATATGTGCACCAAGTTCTTCTCGGACGGCGAAGTGCATAAATATTTCAATCCTTACGACACCCCGTACGAGGCGTTCATCAACTACATGAATGTAATCTCGGACTTCCAGATCCGCCTGGACGAAAAACGCGCGGCCCTGGATGTGAAGGAGACGGCCAGCCAGGAACTGAAGGCTGCCAGCAAACCGGTGCGGAAGAAAGCGGCGAAGAAATAAGAGGTAAATGGCAACGAAAAAGAAGATCCTGCAACCGGACTATCTGTTTGAAGTAAGTTGGGAAGTGTGCAACAAGGTGGGCGGTATCTATACCGTAGTTGCCACCAAGGCGTTGCACCTGCAGTCACAGCTGGGCCGACGTCACATTTTCATCGGCCCGGACGTGTGGATGCACCGCAGTGGAAACCCGGATTTCCTGGAAGATCCCATGCTGTACCGCTCGTGGAAAGCGCAGGCCCTCACCGAGGGTCTCCGCTTCCGCGTGGGGCGGTGGAACATCCCCGGCAGGCCGGTGGCCATCCTGGTGGATTATAAGCAGCATCTGCCCCAGGCCGATGACATCCTGGGTGCCCTGTGGAACGATTTCGGGGTAGATTCCCTCACCGGCAACTGGGATTATAAGGAGTCCGCCGTGTTTGGCGTACTGGCCGGACGGGTAATCGAAAGTTTCTGGCATTACAACCTGAAGGGCGGGGAGAATGTGGTGGCCCAGTTCCACGAGTGGCAGACCGGCGCCGGTGTACTGCAGCTCAAGAAATCGGGTGTTCCCGTGGCAACGGCCTTCACCACCCACGCCACCATGATGGGCCGGTGCCTGGCCGGCAACAATCTGCCGCTGTACAACGACATCACCGCTTACAACGGCGACGAAATGGCCCGCCGCTTCAATGTGACGGCCATCTATTCGCTGGAGAAGAAATCGGCCCAGCATGCCGATGTCTTCACCACCGTGAGCGACATCACCGCCAAGGAGTGCGCCCAGTTCCTGGAGCGTCCCGTGGACGTGGTGACGCCCAATGGCTTCGAAAACAGTTTCACCCCGGCCTCGGACGAGGAATACACGCGCCTGCACGACGCCGCGCGTGAGCGCCTGATAGAGGTAGCCACGGCCATGAGCGCCGAGGAAGTGCCCGCCAACGCCCTGTTCATCGGGATTGGTGGCCGCTACGAGTATCACAACAAGGGTATCGATGTGTTTATCGACGCCCTGGACCGGATCAACCGTTCGGACTACGAAGGCCGCAGCATCCAGGCCTTCATCATGATCCCTTCCGGCCACCATGGGCCGGACAAGGCCCTCCAGGCTAAGATGGACGGCCAGGGAGACCCGCATTATCAGACCCAGACATCGCATTACCTGATGAATGCGGAATACGACACCATCACGCGCCGTCTCCGGGAAGTGGGGCTCACCAACGCCCTGGGCGACAAAGTGAAGGTCTATTTCATCCCTTCCTATCTGGTAGGGGACGACGGCATTTTCAACATGTCCTACTACGACATCCTGTGTGGTCTGGACCTGGCGCTGTTCCCTTCCTATTATGAACCTTGGGGGTATACACCGCTGGAAGCCCTGGCGTTCCGTATCCCTACCCTTACCACCACCCTGGCCGGTTTCGGCCTGTGGGTGCAGGACCATTACAAGAAGAAACATCCCGGCATTACGGTGCTCCGGCGCGACGACAACAACTACGACCAGGTCGTGGAAGGCACGGTCGCCCGTGTGCGCGAGCTGGCTTCCCTGGAGCTGGAAACGCGCAACCAATACCGGGAAAATGCCCGCGAAGTGGCACAGATTGCCCTGTGGGAGAATCAAATAGTGTATTACCAGGAGGCCTACAGCCTGGCCCTTACCAAGATTCAGGCGCTCAAGGACTCCTACCAATCCAAGAAGACTATGCAATATTTTAAAGCCGATGTAACCAGCCCCAGCTGGAGAAGCATCCTGGTTACCCGACACCTTCCGGAAAAGCTTTCCCGCCTGGAGAAACTGTCTAAGAACCTCTGGTGGTGCTGGAACGAAAGCGCCAAAGACCTGTTCCGTTCCATAGACCCGGAAGTATGGCACAAGAGCGGCCACAATCCGCTGGTGGTGCTGGATACCGTGAGTATCAAGCGTTTCCAGCAGCTTTCCGAAGACGAAGAATTCCTGGCCCGGATGCGCCGCGTACTGGACGAATTTGACAAGTATATGGCCGCCAAGGCCAAGCGGACGGCCCCTTCCGTGGCCTATTTCTGCATGGAATATGGCCTGGATACGTCCCTGAAGATTTATTCCGGCGGTCTGGGTATCCTGGCCGGCGACTACCTGAAGGAAACCTCCGACATGAACACCAACCTGGTGGCCGTGGGTCTGCTGTACCGTTACGGCTACTTCAACCAGGTGCTCAGTGCACAGGGTTATCAGGTGGCCGGTTACGACGCCCAGGACTTCACCAAGATTCCCGCCGTGCCCGTGATGGACAAGGACGGCAACTGGGTAACCACCAAGGTGGCTTTCCCGGGCCGTAACATCACCGCCCGCCTGTGGAAGGTGGAAGTGGGCCGCACGGACCTGTACCTGATGGATACGGACTACGAAGCCAATATCCAGGAAGACCGGGAGGTTACCTATCACCTGTATGGCGGCAACTGGGAAAACCGCCTCAAGCAGGAACTCCTGCTGGGTGTGGGCGGTATCCGCGCCCTCCGCAAGCTGGGCCTGGATCCGCAGGTATACCACTGCAACGAGGGCCATGCCGCATTCATCGGCATGGAGCGCCTCCGCGAATACATTGAAAAAGACAACCTGGACTTCTCCGAGGCCCTGGAAGTGGTGCGTGCCAGCTCGCTGTTCACCACTCATACGCCGGTTCCCGCCGGCCACGACGCCTTTGACGAGGGCCTGCTGCGCCAGTACATCGGCCACTACCCGGAGCGCCTGAAGGTGGACTGGGAAACCCTGATGTCCCTGGGCAAGGACAACCCCCTGGACCCGCACGAGAAATTCTCCATGAGCAACCTGGCCGCCAATATCTCGCAGAATGTGAACGGCGTTTCCATGCTGCACGGCAAGGTTTCCCAGGATATTTTCGCCCACATGTACCCCGGCTATCTGCCGGAGGAACTCTTCGTGAGCTATGTGACCAACGGCGTGCACTATCCTACCTGGTGCGCTCCCGAGTGGAAGCCCGTCCATGCCCGGGTGTTCGGCCCGGACTTCGCTACGCACCACTACGACAAGTCCTGCTTCGACGGCATCTACCAGGTGTCCGACGCAGAGGTCTGGAACGTGAAGAAGACCCTGAAGGCCAAGCTCATCGAATTCCTGCGCGAGCGTCTGCAGGACAAGAGCTGCAGCAACCATTACAGCCCGTCGGAACTGGTGACCATCCTGGACACCCTGCGCGACGATGTGCTCACCATTGGTTTTGCCCGCCGCTTTGCCACCTACAAGCGCGCTACGCTGCTGTTCCGTGACCTGGACCGTCTGGACAAGATTGTGAACAATCCCCAGCAGCCCGTGCAGTTCCTCTTTGCCGGTAAGGCCCATCCGGCCGACAAAGCCGGCCAGGACCTGATCAAGCAGATCGTGGACATCTCCAAGGATCCCCGCTTCATCGGCAAGATTGTGTTTGTGCCCGGCTACGACATCACGCTGGCCAAGCGCATGGTCCAGGGCGTGGATGTATGGATGAACAATCCTACCCGTCCGCAGGAGGCTTCCGGTACTTCCGGAGAAAAGGCCGCCATGAACGGTACCATGCATTTCTCCGTGCTGGACGGCTGGTGGGTGGAAGGTTACAAGGAAGGCGCCGGCTGGGCCCTGCCCATCGAGCAGGCCTACGAGGACAACAACTTCCAGAACGAACTGGATGCCGCCACCATCTACCAGATCCTGGAGAATGACATCGCCCCCGCCTATTACAATGTAGACCGGAACACGGGCCGCAGCGCCGAATGGGTGGGGTACATCAAGAATACCATTGCCAAGGTGGCCTGCGACTTCACCACCAACCGCATGCTCACGGACTATATCAACCAGTACTACGCTCCTCAGGCCAAGGCTGCGGACGATATAAAGGCCAAGGATTTTGCCAAGGCCCGCGAACTGGCCGCCTGGAAGATCCGCGTGCGCCGCGAGTGGGAGAATGTGTCCATGATTTCCCGCAGCCAGTCTTCCACCGCCTATGACCTCACGCTGGAAACGCCTTACCACGCAGAGATTGAGATCCAGCTGGGTGCACTGACCCCGGAGGAAGTAGGTGTAGAGATTGTATTTGCCCAGTTGGACGGCCACAGCAAACTGCACATCGTAGACGTACAGGAAGCCAAGGTACTGGAATCCAAGGACGGTGTGGCCGTGTATACCGTGGATGTGCTTCCGGAGAAGACCGGCGCCTATCAGGTAGGTGCCCGCATCTTTGCCAAGCATCCGCTCCTGGCCCACCGCCAGAGCTTCGAGTGTGTGAAGTGGCTGTAGTAACCACCGGCTTCTTTGACGGGGTTCATCTGGGCCATCGTCAAGTCCTGGAGACACTGGTCTCCTCTGCCCGCGAAAGGGGAGAGGAGGCCATTGTGGTTACCTTCTGGCCGCATCCCAGAACGGTTTTGCAGCAGGATGCCCGGGATTTCCGGCTGCTTACCTCGCTGGAGGAAAAAAGGCAGCTGCTGCTCTCGGCGGGCGTGGACCGCGTAGAGGTCCTGCCCTTCACCCGGGCGTTTGCCGCCCTCACGGCCCGTGAATACCTGCAGCTCCTGCAGGAGCGTTTCGGCGCCTCGCTGGTAGTCATGGGCTACGACAACCGGATTGGCCGCGACCGGAAAACTTGCGGACAGTTATTGGAAGAAGGATGCTCTGCGGCCCCCCGAATCCTTCTTCCGGACACGAAAACCCCCGTTTCGGTGTCCGAGGAGGCGGTATCTTCCACCCGGATCCGGAAGGCGCTGGAGGCGGGAGACGTGGTTTCGGCCCAAGCCATGCTGGGATACCGGTACGGACTGTACGGCGTAGTGGTGGCGGGGAACCGGCTGGGCCGGACCCTGGGCTTTCCTACGGCCAACATGCAACTGTACGAACCCCTGAAGCTGATTCCGGCCAACGGGGTGTATGCTGTGGAGGTGGAGGTGCTGGGCAGTACCTGGAAGGGAATGTGCAATATCGGCACACGGCCTACGGTGGGCGGTACATCCCGCACCATCGAAACGCATATCCTGGACTTCGACGAGGATATCTACGGCCTGCCCCTGCAGCTGCGTTTCCTGCGCCGGATCCGGGACGAGCGGAAGTTCCCCTCCCTGGACGCACTCAAATGGCAACTGGAGCTGGATAGCGAGCTTTGTCGCCGGTAGTTTTGCCCTGTAACAACTTGTTCTCTTGCAGGTTTTTTCTTACCTTTAGGGCATGGAACAACTGGTCTCTACCCTCAATAACATAGTCTGGAATCCTGCCCTGGTGGTTCTCCTGCTGGGCGCAGGTTTGTATTTTTCCGTTCGTACGCGGATGGTGCAGATACGCCGGTTCCGCCTTATGCTTCGTTCCCTTTTCGGGAAAAAGAAAGGGGAAGGAAAAGGAATCTCTTCCTTCGAAGCGTTCTGCATCGCCCTTTCAGGAAGGGTAGGAACGGGAAATATCGTGGGGGTGGCTACGGCCATTGCTTTCGGTGGTCCTGGTGCCGTGTTCTGGATGTGGGTGGTGGCCTTTTTCGGTGCCTCTACGGCTTTTGTGGAATCCACCCTTTCGCAAATTTACAAGTTTTCCCATGCTTCGGGATACCGGGGAGGTCCTTTCAGTTTCATGGAAAATGGCCTTGGGAAAAGGTGGCTGGGGGTGCTTTTCGCCTTGGTAACCCTTTTGAGTTGTGCCTTCCTTACCACCGTTCAGTCCAACGGCGCCTCCATGGCCCTCAAGAACTCCTTTACGCTGTCTCCGCTGGTTACGGGAATCGGGCTGGCCGTCCTTCTTGGCATTGTCGTGGTGGGTGGTGTGCATCGAATTGCGCGGGTGGCTTCCATCGTCACCCCTTTCATGGCCTTCGGCTACATTATCCTTTCCCTGGTAGTGGTGGGGTTCCATATCCAGGAAGTACCGGCCGTCCTGGCCTCCATCGTCACCAACGCTTTCGGTATCAATCCGGTATGTGGCGGCATCCTGGGCTCGACCATCGCCATGGGGGTTAAGCGGGGAATCTTCTCCAACGAGGCGGGGCAGGGAACAGGTGCCATCGTATCGGCCGCTGCCGATGTGGACCATCCTGCCCAGCAGGGCCTGGCGCAGGCTTTCTCCGTGTATGTGGACACCCTCCTTGTCTGCACCTCCACGGCCCTCATGATTCTGTGCTCCGGCACATATAACATCATCGATTCCTCCACGGGCGCCATGCTGGTGGAGAATGCCCCCGAACTGGGCAACAACTACGCCGGATTCACCCAAAGCGCCGTAGACAGCGTCTTCGCCGGTTTTGGCAGCCAGTTTGTCTCCATCGCCATGATTTTCTTTGTGTTCAGCACCATCATGGCCTATTATTTCTATGCCGAATCCAGCATCCTGTATCTTTTCCACGACAAGAACAGCCGCCGGGAGAGGATGAGCATCCGTGTGCTTCAGGCCGTAATGCTGGCCGCCGTAGTTTTCGGAGCTGTCCGCGAGGCCGATCTGGTCTGGCAAATCGGGGATATCGGCGTCGGGCTCATGGCCTGGGGCACGGTGATCACCATCCTCATTCTCTGCCCCAAAGCCATCAGTGCCCTCAAAGAATTTGAAATGACGAAATAATTCCTTACCTTTGCATTTAGTGAAAGCGCGACGGCCGGATAATGGCCGTCGGCTCATTTTTTTGACAAATTAAACGAAAGATATGGCAATTGAACTGATGACGCAGGCCGGTCTTGACAAGCTCAAGCAGGAACTGGCCGATGCACTGGCCCAGCGGCCGGTTATTTCTGCGGCAATCGCAGAAGCCCGTGAGAAAGGAGATCTCTCCGAGAATGCAGAATATGATGCTGCGCGGGATGCGCAGGGCCTTCTGGAGGTGAAAATCGCCCGCCTGAAGGAGAAGGTGGCCAACGCCCGCGTGATTGACGAGAGCAAGCTGTCGGCCGACACCGTGCAGCTCCTTTCCAAGGTTAAGGTGAAGAACCTGGCCAACAAGATGGCCATGAATTTCCAGATTGTGCCGGAAAGCGAGGCAGATTTCTCCAAGGGCCTGCTGGCCGCCACCACCCCCATCGCCAAGGCCCTCATCGGCCACAAAAAAGGGGAGACCGTAGAGGCCAAAGTGCCCAGCGGCATCATGAAATTCGAAATACTGGACATTTCCCTCTAAGCCATGGCTACCATTTTTACCAAAATCGCTGCCGGCGAAATTCCTTCCTACAAATGTGCGGAAAGCGAGGATTTCTACGCTTTTCTGGATATCTCTCCGCTGGCCAAGGGGCACACGCTGGTCATTCCCAAGCACGTAGAAGACGACTATATCTTCCACCTGGACCAGAAAACCTATGAGGGCCTCTGGGCTTTTGCCCGGAAAGTGGCCGTGGCCCTGAAAAACGCCGTACCGTGCAAGCGGGTGGGCGTTGCCGTCCTGGGCATGGAAGTGCCCCACACGCACATCCACCTGGTTCCGCTCCAGACAGAGGGAGACATGGATTTCCGCAAGGCCAAGCTCCAGCCGGAAGCCGCCGAGATGAAGGAGATTGCCGCCAAGATCTTTGCCGAGTATGAGAAGCTTTAGCCAGTTCGTGGCCGCCGTCCTCCTGACGGCCGCCGCCGTTTCCTGCGGGAAAAATACCAGCATTGAAGGTACGCTCCACGAAGGCGCCGGAGAAAGCGTCATCGTGAAGCTCCTGGATGTAAACCGTTTCCAGGTGCTGGACACCGTGAAGGTGAGCGATGCCGGCACCTTCCGTTATGCCCTGGACGTAGAGGCCGGTAAGCCGGAATTCATCTATCTGTTCCACGGAGAGCGCCAGATTGCCTCGCTGCTGCTGAAGAAGGGAGACAAGGTGAACGTGAATACGGACACCCTGGGCGTGTACACGGTGGAGGGCTCGGAGGAATCCCTGAAACTGCAGCAGGTAGAGAAAGACTATGCTGCCTTTATCCGGGAAATGGACCGCATCCTGAACAAGGAAAGTGAGCCGGATGCCGCCCTGTCCCGCTGCTATGTGCAGTATTACCGGGACCGCGTAAAGTATGTGATGGGCAATATGAATTCCCTCACGGTGGTCCCTGTGCTGTTCCAGCAGGTGAATCCCAGCCTGCCGGTGTTCTCCCAGAGCACGGACGGCATTCTCATGCGCAATGTGGCCGACAGCCTCAAGACCTTCTATCCGGAATCCCGCTATGTGAAGGCCCTGGACAAGGAAGCCGCCCGCCGGGTAGCACTGATGGACGTAGAGGCCAAGATCAGCAGCGCCAAGGAAATGGGCTTCATCGACATGTCCCTGCCCGGCATGGACGGTAAGCCCGTGCAGCTGAGCGACGCCGTTTCCAAGGTCACGATGCTCTATTTCTGGGCTTCCAGCACGGAGCAGACCTTCTTCACCGTAGACAACCTGCTTCCGCTGTACCAGGAGTTCCATCCCAAGGGATTCGAAATCTATGCGGTTTCCCTGGACAGCGACAAGGCTGCCTGGGCCAGTGCCGTGCGCAACCAGAAACTGCCCTGGATCAATGTCTGTGATACCCGCGGGGCGGCATCGCCGTACGTGCTGTCTTATGGAATCGGAAGCCTTCCCATGGTGTGGTTCATCACGGACGGCACCATTGACACGGATGCCCGGGTGCGCAATGCGGCCGATATCCGTGCTTACCTTCGCCGCAATCTGTAATGGCGCGTATTCTTCTGATTGAAACTTCTGCATCGGCCCTGTCCGTAGCGCTGGCTATGGATGGGGTCGTCGCTGCAGAAAGCGTGTGCCTGGAGCCTCGGCGGCAGGCCTCGCTCACGGCGCCCTTGGTAAAAGAGGTGCTGGACAAGGCCGGCGTGGGCGTGAAGGACTGCGATGCCATTGCCGTGAGCGCGGGTCCCGGCTCCTATACGGGGCTTCGCGTGGGCGTTTCCACCGCCAAGGGCCTGGCCTTCGGGGCGGGGAAGCCGCTCATCGCCGTAGGCACGCTGGATATCCTGGTGGCTGGGGTGGCTCCCGGATCGGCAGGATGTATCGTTCCCATGCTGGATGCCCGCAGGATGGAAGTGTATACTGCAGTGTATAATGCTGGCGGAGAGCGCCTTACGCCCATCGAGGCCAAGGTAATTACCGCCGATTCTTTTTCGGAAGAGCTTTCCCGCGGTCCGGTGCTCTTTGTGGGAGACGGCGCCCTGAAATGTCAGGCGGTGCTCACGCATCCCAACGCGCGTTTTCAGGAAGCGCTGCCCATGGCCCGGGACATGGCCCGGCTGGCCCAGAAGGCCTACGAGGAGGGAAAATTCGAAGATCTGGCCTACTACGAGCCCTTCTACCTGAAGGACTTTGTGGCCACGGTTTCCAAGACTAAGCTTTGGTAAGCAATTCCTTCAGATAGGGGAACACCAGGTACCCGAAATCCTTCAGATGCCCGTACAGGATAGATTCTTCCAGTACGGGCGTTTTTACCAGTTCGAACTTCACGTTCACAGTGTCGAACAGGATGATGAGGATGCTGATGAGGAGGGCCGATATGGCCAGGGAGAACACAAAGCCCAGCACCCTGTTCAGCCAGCCCAGGGAGGCCATTTCGGCTATTTTGGTGACTAATTTGGAAACCAGCATGGCCAGCAGGAGCACACCCAGCAGTACCACCGCAAAACCAATCACGTGCAGCACCGTTTCCGACACGGTGATATAGCTCTTGAGCAGTTCGCAAACGGGCTCCGAGAATTTGTAGGCCAGGAAGGCGCTCAAAATGACCCCGACCAGGGAAATGGCCTGCTCCAGAAAGCCTTTGGAAATTCCGCGGACGGCGCCCGGAATGAACAGGATGAGAATGATGATATCCAGAGTGTTCATGTTGCCAATATCACTTAAAATGATTATCTTTGCAAACTCAATACAGGTACAAATTTAGGAAAAATATATGACATTCAAAGAGTACAAGGGGCTGGACCTGACAAAAACCGGAAACGAGGTCCTGGAGCGTTGGAAGAGCGGTCACGCATTCGAGCATTCGCTGGAGCTGCGTAGCGGCGCCCCTTCGTTTATTTTCTTTGAGGGCCCGCCCAGCGCCAACGGCATGCCCGGCATCCACCACGTAATGGCCCGTTCCATCAAGGACGCCATCTGCCGGTACAAGACGCAGACGGGTTTCCAGGTGGCCCGCCGCGCCGGCTGGGACACCCACGGCCTGCCCGTGGAACTGGGGGTGGAAAAGAAGCTGGGTATCACCAAGGCGGATATCGGCACAAAAGTATCCGTAGAGGATTATAACGCCACCTGCCGCAAAGAGGTGATGAAATATA
Source organism: uncultured Bacteroidia bacterium (assembly GCA_902784435.1). GTDB lineage: Bacteria > Bacteroidota > Bacteroidia > Bacteroidales > UBA932 > Cryptobacteroides. Next base: position 49,088 of record CACZUR010000008.1, read on the forward strand.
CCCGGGAATGGGTTTCCCTGACAGAGCGCATCGGCTACTGGGTAGACATGGAAGACCCGTATATCACCTACGACAACCGCTACATAGAAACCCTGTGGTATCTCCTGAAAAAGATCTACGACAAGGGCCTCCTCTATAAGGGCTATACCATTCAGCCGTATTCTCCCACGGACGGCACCGGACTCAGCTCCCATGAGCTCAACCAGCCCGGCTGCTACAAGGATGTGAGCGACACCACGGCCACCGTCCAGTTCGAGATCATCAAGGACGGCGCCTCCCAGCCGCTTTACGGAACGGAGGCTTTTCCGGCCTACTTCCTGGCCTGGACCACCACGCCCTGGACGCTCCCCTCCAATACGGCCCTGTGCGTGGGCCCGGACATCGAGTACATCCGTGTCCTGTCCTTCAATCCCTACTCCGGGGAACCGGCCGTGTATGTGCTGGCCAAGGAACTGCTGGGCGCATGGTTCAATCCCAAGGGTGAAGGCGTTCCGCTGGAAAGCTACAAGCCCGGCGACAAAGTGGTCCCGTACAAAGTGCTGGACGGTTCCTGGAAGGGTTCGGAGCTGGTGGGCATCCGCTATCATCAGCTCATTCCCTGGTTCAAACCGGACGGAGATGCCTTCCGCGTAATCGCCGGAGACTATGTCACCACCAGTGACGGTACCGGCATCGTGCACATTGCCCCCACGTTCGGTGCAGACGATAAACGCGTGGCGGCAGCTGCCGGTATCGGCGCCATCATGCCGCTGGACAAAGACGGCAATCCGCAGGCACAGGTAGACCGCCAGGGCCGCTTCATGCGCCTGGAAGACATGGATCCCGCCTACGCGGCCACCGTAGATGCTTCCTACAAGGAATACTCCGGCCGCTATGTGAAGGCCGGCTACAAGGAATACTTCGAACACACCCCGGAGGAAGGCACGCTGGACATAGACCTTTGTGTCATGATGAAGGCCGACGGCCGTGCGTTCAAGGTGCAGAAACACGTGCACAGCTATCCGCACAGCTGGCGCACAGACCTTCCCGTGCTGTACTATCCGCTGGACAGCTGGTTTATCAAGGCATCGGCCGTGAAGGACCAGATGGTGGCCTTGAACAAGACCATCACCTGGAAGCCCGCTTCCACCGGTACCGGCCGCTTTGGCCAGTGGCTGGAGAACATCCAGGACTGGAACCTTTCCCGCAGCCGCTACTGGGGCACCCCGCTGCCCATCTGGCGCACGGAAGACGGCAAGGAAGAGAAATGCATCGGCTCCGTAAAAGAGCTGTACGAAGAGATAGAAAAAGCGGTGGCGGCCGGTATCATGGCTTCCAATCCGCTGAAGGACAAGGGTTTCGACCCGTCCGACATGTCCCTGGACAATTACAACAGAATAGACCTGCACCGGCCCTACGTAGACGGTATCTTCCTGGTGTCGGCTTCCGGCAAAAAGATGACGCGCGAGACAGATCTCATTGACGTGTGGTTCGACTCCGGTGCCATGCCGTATGCGCAGGAGGGCCTCCGCAACCTTTCTTCGGAGGCTTTCGGCGCCACCGCAGATTTCATCGCGGAAGGCGTGGACCAGACGCGCGGGTGGTTCTACACTCTGCACGCCATCCACACCATGATTTCCGGAACGCCTGCGTTCAAACGCGTCATTTCCAACGGATTGGTGCTGGACAAGAACGGCAACAAGATGAGCAAGCGTCTGGGGAATGCCGTGGATCCTTTCTGGGCCCTGGATACCTATGGCGCAGATGCCCTTCGATGGTACATGCTCACCAACGCAGAGCCCTGGGACAACCTGAAGTTCGACGAAAAAGGCGTGGACGAAGTCCGGCGCAAGTTCTTCGGCACGCTGTACAATACCTACGCCTTCTTTGCCCGTTATGCCAATATCGACGGATGGGCATTCTCCGCCGCAGGAGATGCACCCTCAGTCGCTAAAAAGAAGGCCGATGCTCCTTCGGGTGCATCTCCTGCGGCGACGGAGCTGGACAAGTGGATCATTTCCCGGATGAATACGGTGGTGCGGGATGTGCGCGCGGCGTATGAGGACTATGACGTAAAAACCGCCGGCCGCATCCTGGAGGCTTTTGTCTGCGACGATGTCTCCAACTGGTATGTGCGCCTGAACCGCGCCCGCTACTGGGCCGGGGAAATGACCGCGGACAAGCAGGCCGCCTACAGCACGCTGTATCAGGTGCTGAAGACCGTGGCCGTGCTCGCTGCCCCCATCGCCCCGTTCTATATGGACCAGCTTTACCAGGACCTGGGCGGGGAGGAGGCTTCCGTGCATTTCACCCTGATGCCCTCGCCGGAGGAAAGCGTCATCGACGCCGCTCTGGAGGAACGTATGGCGCTTGCCCAGCAGGCTACGTCCATGATCCTGGCCCTGCGCAAGAAGGTGAATATTCCGGTGCGCCAGCCGCTGCAGAAGGTAATCATCCCCGTTATCTCGGAGAAACTGCGCGCCCATCTGGACGCCGTCAAGGGCATCATCCTGGGAGAGGTCAACGTGAAGGAGATGGAATTCATTGCCGATGCCACCAGCTTTATGACGCTCCGGATCAAGCCCAACTTCAAGGTGCTGGGCAAGACGTACGGTGCCCGTATGAAGGAGATTGCCGCAGCTTTCGCTACGCTGGAGCAGCCCATCATCGCTCAGATTCAGAAGGCGGAAACGGCCTCTGAGCCCTATACATTGGCCCTTCCGGGCGGGGATGTAGTCCTGAATCCCGGAGACTATGCCATCTCTTCCGAGGACGTTCCCGGCTGGCAGGTGGCCTCCGAAGGCTCTCTCACGGTGGCGCTGGATATAGAGGTTACCCCGGAACTTCGCCGCGAAGGCCTGTCCCGCGAACTGGTGAACCGCATCCAGAACCTCCGCAAGAGTTCCGGCTTCGAGGTCACGGACCGCATCCACACGATGGTTTACGCCTCCGACCCGGAGCTCTCCGACGCCCTTTCGGTGTATGCCGACTATGTAAAAGCACAGACCCTGTCCCTCAGTATCGGCCTGGAGCCGCTGGAGAGCGCTCCCGCCGATGCCGCAGAAGTGGAGTGGACACAAGATACCATCAAAATTAGTGTTAAACGATAACCAACTAACCCGATAATCAATATGGAAGTGAACAACAAGACCCGTTATTCCGACGAAGAGCTCGAGGAATTCCGCGTTATCATCAATGAGATGCTGGAAAAGGCACGGGCAGAGTACAACACCCTGCGCGAGGCCATGACGCACGCCGGCGGTAACGACATCCTGGACACAGCCCCCACCTTCAAGACGGTAGAGGATGACGGTGCTTTCCAGCTCTCCAAGGAGGAGGCCGGCACCCTTGCCCAGCGTCAGTACAAGTTCATCCAGAACCTGGAGGCCGCCCTCGTACGCATCGAGAACAAGACCTACGGTATCTGCCGCGTAACCGGCAAGCTCATCCCCAAGGAGCGCCTGCGCCTGGTTCCGCACGCTACCACCACCGTGGAAGGGAAAGCCATCCTGGAAAAGACGGGCCGCAAATAGTCTGTCTTTCCCATGGTTATGAAGAACAGAGGCAGGGTTCTTCTCCTTCTGGGGATCCTTTTGGTCGTGATTGACCAGGCTGTGAAAGTCCTGGTCAAGACCAACATGCACCTCGGGGAAAGCATTCCCGTCCTGGGCAATTGGTTCCAGCTGCTGTTCGTGGAGAACAAGGGAATGGCTTTCGGAATGGCCTTCGGCGGGGTGGTGGGGAAGTATCTCCTCACGCTTTTCCGTATGGTGCTTTTCGGGGTGCTGTGCTGGTGGATTTCCAAGCTCCTGAAGCGGGGAAACGGAGCCAAGGCCTCGGAAAGTCCGGTTCCCATGGGCGTCCTGGTGGGGCTCACCCTCATCACGGCCGGTGCCCTGGGCAATATCATTGACTGCCTGTGCTACGGCCTCATTTTTTCCGAATCCACCTACCAGACGGTAGCCACGCTGGGCTCCTATGCTCCCTTCATGCAGGGCAAGGTGGTGGACATGTTCTACTTCCCGCTCTGGACCTGGCCGGACTGGGTCCCCTGGCTGGGCGGTCACATCTTTTTTGAACCCGTGTTCAATTTTGCCGACAGCTGCGTAACGGTCGGCGCCATCTACCTCATTCTGTTCCACTGGAAGTTCTTTGCCAAGGAAGGATAAGCGCATTCACACAAAACACTAACTAATATGGTAAACATCAGCGAATACATCCAGAAGGCTGTTGGAGCAGCCGCTGGAAATGTGAACATCCCCTCCAATGTCAAGGACCAGGTCCTGGGCGGTCTCTCGGATTCCATTCTGGGCTCTCTGACGAAGACGGCAGCGCAGGCCGGCGGCCTGGACCAGATCAAGGATCTGCTCACTGGCAAGGCGGATGCCGCCAAGAGCGACATCACGGCCCTGGCTGGAGACCTGTTCAACAAAAACGTATTGGGTAAGCTCAATCTGGGCAGCCTGGCACCGGCTCTCACCGGTCTTATTCCCGGTATCATCGGCAAGCTTTCCGGCTTCATCAAAGACCAGGACGGCGACGGTGACGTGGACATCAACGACATCCTGCTCTCGCTCAAGGGTGGTTCCGGCAGCGGCCTTCTGGGCGCCGCTATGGGCATGCTGGGCGGTCTGCTGGGTAAAAAGAAGTAGTTTCGCCGGATGCTGCGCGTCTTGTTTGTCTGCCACGGCAACATCTGCCGCAGTCCCATGGCCGAATTCATCCTCAAGGCTCTTGTGAAAGCCAAGGGCCTTGAGGATTTGTTTTACATAGAATCGGCTGCCGTTTCAACGGATGAGATCGGCCATCCCATCTATCCGCCCGCCAAACGCTGCCTGAGCCAGCACGGCGTGTGGTTCAGCCCGGAAAAGCGTGCCCGGCAGGTTTCCCGGGCGGACTATGACCGTTTCGACCGCATCATCTGCATGGACGCCTCCAACCTGCGGCTCATCCGGCGCATCATCCCCGCCGACCCTGCCGGCAAAATCCACCTCATGATGTCCTACACGGGCGTGGGCCGCGATGTGGCCGACCCTTGGTACACCGGCGACTTCGAAGAGACCTTCCAGGATCTGCTCTCCGGCTGCGAGGCCATGCTGGCGGGGGGCACATGCTAAAAATAGAACTTCACTACTTCGTCCAGCGGCCGGTGTGCCGGCGTTTTGGGCTCCTGTGCCCGGTATCCCAGGGCGATGACCGCCAGGATGGTTTCATTTTCGGGAATTTCGAAAAGGGTGCGGAGGGCATCGGCATTTCGCATGCCCATGATTAAAGTGTCAAAGCCCATCGCCCGCGCTTTCAGGATAAAATAGGCATTGCTCAGGCCGTTGTCATAGGCGCCCCAGAGGTCTCCGGTGGCATCTACGGGCTGGCCGCGGAAAAATCCGGATTTGCCGGTCTCGAAGGTGGATACAACCAGGACGGGTGCGTTGATCACGCGCTCTTTGTTACCGCCGATGAGTTCCAGCACGGCTTCCCTTTTTTCGTGGCCGATGGCTACGTAGTACTTGCTGGGCTGCTGATTGGCCCAGGAAGGGGCATTCTGGGTTGCGGTAAGCAGCTCCCGGATTTCGGCCTCGGAGATGGTTTTTCCGGCCTCGTAGGCGCGGATGCTCCGCCGGCTGGCGAAAACGTCGTCAAGGCTTTGCGTGGCAGTCTGGTTTTGTGCGCAGCCGGACAGGAGGAGACCGGTAAGGGCCGCGAAGATGGGAAGAATGTGCTTTTTCATAAAATGAGAGGGTTAATGTTTCATTTGGTGCGGGAGGTGTCCCAAATAGAGGGGGACCACCCGCATTTTTGGCGTTTTTTGCAGGTAGTGTCCGTAAAATCGGGACACCTCCTGCACCGAGCGCTCTTCGGCCGCGACAACAACGAGGCATACGGCTGCAGCAACGACGAGGCATACGGCTGCGGCAACGTTACAGCAAGGCAGCGGTGCGGGCGGCCAGGCGGGCGTTGTTGAGGACCAGCTGGATATTGGAGGAGAGGGAATCGCCTCCGGTGATGTCTTTGATGCGGGCCAGCAGGAACGGGGTGGTGTCTTTCCCCTTGATGCCCTGCTCCCGGCATTCTTCCAGGGCCTGGCCGATGGCCGCGTTGATGCGTTCCGGATCCATGGAGTATTCCTCGGGGATGGGGTTGGTGACCAGCATGCCGCCCTGAAGGCCCATCTCCAGTTTTGTACGGAAAGCCGCGGCCAGTTCTTCGGGCGTGTCCAGCCGATAGTCTACCTTAAAGCCGCTTTTACGGGTATAGAAGGCGGGCAGTTCCTCGGTTCCGTAGCCAATCACGGGAACGCCTTTGGTTTCCAGATACTCCAGCGTGAGTCCCAGGTCCAGGATGCTTTTGGCCCCGGCACAGATGACCATCACAGGCGTCATGGCCAGTTCTTCCAGGTCGGCCGATATATCCATGGTGGTTTCGGCCCCCCGGTGCACCCCGCCGATGCCGCCTGTGGCAAAAACGCTGATGCCGGCCATGTGGGCGATGATCATGGTTGTCGTTACCGTCGTTGCACCGTCGCTGCCGCGTGCTACCAGTACCGGGAGGTCCCGGCGCGAGGCTTTGGCCACTTTGCGGCCTTTTCGGCCCAGATATTCAATTTCTTCCGGGGTGAGGCCCGCTTTCAGACGCCCGCCGATGACGGCGATGGTAGCAGGCGTGGCTCCGTTGTCGCGGATGGTCTGCTCCACCTTCAGGGCGGTCTGTACGTTTTGCGGATAAGGCATCCCATGCGAGATGATGGTCGATTCCAGCGCCACCACGGGCTTCCCTTGGGCAAGCGCTTCTGCCACCTCGGGCGACAGGTCCAGATACTTGTTCATCATGGTTTCGTTACGCACGGCGTTCGGTTTTCTCTGGCAAAGATAGTAAAAGATTGGCAATCCCATATACGTGGATACTGCCACATTCGGTGCGGGAGGTGTCCGAAAAAAGGGGGGACCACCCGCATTTTGGGCTATTTTTGCAGGTGGTGTCCATAAAAGTGGGACACCTCCCGCACTGAGGGCATTCTTTCAACGGCCCGGCCATCAAAAAAGCACCGCAGCGAACTGCGATGCCGTTTTCGTTTGCGGAGGCGGAGGGATTCGAACCCCCGGAACCTTTCAGTTCAACAGTTTTCAAGACTGCCGCCATCGACCACTCGGCCACACCTCCGAAAGGATTGCAAAGATAGTGATTTTTTTGTGCGAACGGAAATTTTCGTTGGGAAATTCCCTTCTATGCATTATATTTGTGTGGGTTATGCGTAAGTGGTTGGTTCTCATAGGGCTGTTTCTGGGTATGTGTCTGGCGCAGGCGCAGACAGACTCGTTGCGTCTGGGTTTTACCGTGCGCGGAAAGGTGCTGGACGGGGACACGGGGAAGCCCATGGAATCGGTGCATGTGAGCATCCCTGGCCGCACACAGGCTACGGTCACCAATGCGGACGGCGTATTTGTCCTCAAGAGCGAAAAAGAAATCCGGGAGGTGGTGTTTTCCTATCTGGGTTACCGGACGCGGCGGGTATCGGCCGACGGACCGCTCACCGTCCGGATGCGCCGGGAGAATCTTCAGCTGTCGGAAGCCTCCATCGTTACGGCCGATCCGGAAGTCCTGGTCCGGATGGCCCTGGACAAGGTGTGGGACAGCTATTGCACCCAGCCGGAACTGCTGGAGTGCTTCTATCGGGAAACCCTCCAGAAGCGCAATCGTTACACCTATGTGGCCGAGGCCGTGGCCAGGCTGTACAAAAGCGCCTACGACGGCACGGTGTACCGCGATGCGGCGGCCCTGGAAAAGAGCCGTGTCCTGGTGAGCCAGCGCGTTTCCGACACCCTGAGCGTGAAAACCCAGGGCGGTCCCAACCAGGCCATCAGCCACGATATCCTCAAGAACAACGATATCCTCTTCAACAAGGAAGACCTTCCTCTTTACCGCTACGAGATGCAGCTTCCGGCCTATATCAACGACCGCCTGCAGTTCGTGGTCAAAATGACGCCGGCTGCCGTGGTAGATTATGCCCTGTATAATGTACAGCTGTACATAGACCGCGAAAATCTTACCTTCACGCGCATAGAGGCGTCGCTGGATATGAGTAATCAGGCCAAGGCCACCCGGATGCTTCTGGTCCGGAAGCCCCTGGGCCTGCGCTTCTTCCCCGAAGAGGCCACCATCGTTCTCAATTACAGGCAGTTGGAGGGAGGCCGATGCCGCCTGGAATATTTCCGCACCACCATGCGCTTCGCCTGCGACTGGCGCAAGCGCCTGTTCAAGACCCGCTATACGGCGGTGAACGAGCTCGTGATCACGGACGTCCGTCCGGAGGCCACGCCCATCTCCCGGGCCGACCGCTTCAAGCTTCGTGAATTCCTGCCGGACAAGGCGCCGGAGTTCTACGACCCGGACTTCTGGAAGGACTACAACATCATTGAGCCCTCGGAGAGTCTGGAACACGCCATCGGCCGGCTCAAACGCGGAAAATAGTTGCACAGGCCCGGGAAAAGCCGTACCTTTGTAGCCCTTTATGAAACGGATCTTTCTGCTGTTGGCGCTGCTGCTTGGCAGTATTTCCCTATGTGGACAGGAAGTGCGGGACACCTTGGATGCCTCGCGCATTTCCGCTATCCGGGAAAAGATGCGAAACACCACCCAGACCGGCCTGATGCACATAGAAAGCAAGCAGCTCAATTCCGGCGTGGCCCTTTTCGGCACGCCGGACGTGATCAAGAAACTGCAGATGCTGCCCGGCGTGGCAGCCGGTAACGAACTCATGAGCGGGTTGTATGTGCACGGCGGCGACGGCAACGACAATCTGTTTCTCCTGGACGGCGTTCCCCTGTACAATATCAGCCATTTCGGCGGCTTCTTCTCCAGCTTTAACACGGATGTCATTGACAATCTGGACTTTTACAAGAGCGGTTTTCCGGCCCGCTACGGCGGCAGGATGTCCTCGGTGGTAGATGTGGAAACCCGTGAGGGCAACCTGCAGGAGTATCACGGCAGCTTTTCGCTGGGCCTGATAGACGGCCGCATCCAGCTGGAGGGCCCTATAGTCAAGGGAAAGACGTCCTTCAACCTGGGCCTGAGGCGCAGCTGGATGGAGGTGGTTACCGTACCGGCCATCCTCTATGCCAATCACCGCAACGGAGAAAACGAAAGCGTGAACGGCGGCTATGCCATGTGGGACATCAACGCCCGCATCACCCATCACCTGAACGGCCGCCACATACTCAATGCCAGCCTGTACACCGGGGCTGATAACCTCCGGGCCGGCCTGGAGCAAAAGGAGTTTGCCCAGGATGCCGACGGCGGGCAGCACAGCGGAGATTCCCGGATGAGCACGCGGGTGAAGTGGGGGAGTCTCCTGACATCGGTATCGGAGCAATATCAGTTCTCCAAGCAGCTGAAAATGAGGAATTTGCTGTATTACTCCCGGAGCAGTTCGGACACGGGTTATGACTTTGGCATCTGGAACCTGGGTCAGGACGGGGAAAGCCTCACCGCCATGAACGACAACGACTTGTGCTATGTGCGCGAGCTGGGCCTTTCTTCCAACTGGGACTGGTATCCCAATATGTACCATCACGTGCGGTACGGACTGTCCGGGCAGTATCACTGGTATCATTCCAGCCGCTCCTTCACCTCTTCCACCACCACCAACGGGCAGCTGGACAGGGAATCGGCCGATGCGGACGCCGCCGGCTACCACGCCTTTGAGCCGGCCCTGTATGCCGAGGACGAAATCTTCCTGCGCTACAACCTTACCCTGAATGCCGGCCTTCGCTTCGTGCTGTTTTCCACGCCCGGAAAGGTATGGCCTTCGGTGGAGCCCCGGATGGCCTTTAAATGGCTTGTGAACCATTGGATATCGGCCAAGATTTCCTATACGCGGATGAGCCAGTTTGCGCACCTGGTGGCTGCCATGTACATGGACCTGCCTTCCAACGCCTGGATGCCCTCTACCGCCAGTGCCCGTCCCATGATCAGCGACCAGATCGCCGGCGGTCTCTATCTTACGCCCTGGCCGCATGTACGTCTGAACCTGGAAGGCTGGTATAAGACCATGGACCGCATCTTGGTGTACAACGGCAGCAATACCTTTGTTCCGCCGGTGACGGAGTGGGAGAAAAGTTTCACGGAGGGCAGGGGAGAATCCTACGGAATGGAGCTGGAAGCCAGCTACGAGACAGAGAAACTGTCCTTGTCGGCCTACTATACGCTTTCCTGGAACAAACGGAATTTTGATGCCATCTACGGGGGATGGTACCTGGACCGCAACGATAATCGGCACAAAATCAATTTGGTAGCCTCTTGGCACTTCCACAAATACTGGGAGCTTTTTGCCAACTGGAATTACCACAGCGGCAACCGCATCACCTTCCCCTCGCACTACATCGCGGAGGATGAGGGCCGGCGCTATCTGTACGACCGGCCGTACAATACGCAGCTTCCCTCCTACCATCGGCTGGACCTGGGGCTGGACTACAACCGGCCCCTGAAAAGCGGACGCACCTTCAAGATGAACATCAGCGTTTACAATGCCTATAACCACCTGAATGCGTCCCTGGCTTTCCTGCGCACCGACAAGGACGGCAACTTCAGCGGCTTGGCCTACGGCCTGGTGCCCATCATCCCCACCGTTACCTTCACCTACAAGTTCTGATGAAAAAACTGCTGCATATCGTCCTGGGTATCCTGCTCTTGGCCATTCCGTCCTGCGAAATTCCCTTTACGCTGGACCAGGAAGGGCAGCCGCGCATCTATCTGCAGTGCATTGCCGACACCCAGGACGTGCACCTGTCGCCCCGCTATGCCTCCGCCGTGGGAGACCCTGCCGGCGCCCTGCAGGATTTGCAGATAGACCTGCGTGTGAACGGGGAACCGGTCCCGGTGAAGGCCCTGGAGGGTGGGGATTATTATGGAAATGCGGTCCTGAAAGAGGGAGACCGGGTGCAGGTGCGCATGCAGGCCGCCGGCGTGGATGCCGTGGAGGGGTATAGTGTCATGCCGGCCGCCCCGGTGGTGCAGGATGTGAAGCTGGAAAATGTGCAGGCCGATACCATCAAGGCTACGCGCGTTTCCCTCACGCTGGACCATGCCCCCGGGGAGGCCGAGTACTACGGAATTCAGATCCTCTCCTTCAACGAGGTGCATTATCTGGACGGCACGTCAGACGGGTTTCATACCTACCTGACCCCCGGTTACTACTTAACTGCGGCCGAGAGCGTAAACATGGACCTGGAGGATTTCATGCAGGTAAACTACTACGGCATGGTGCTGGGCGGCCGTACCTTTGCACCGCTTACCCTGGTCACCCAGAAGCAGTTCGACGGCCCTGTATACAGTTTTTACCTGAATTCCTTCGATGCAACCATCCTGGACCGGATCCGGGGCAGCATGCCGGGCGGCAGCACCGGTGTGGCCGGCGGCGGCATCGTGAGCGGGGAAGTGGGCGGTGGAACGGGCAGCCAGCCCCTGGATCCCGGAAAGATGCCCGTGGGGATGGACACGCGGTACTACGTGTTCCTGTCCCGGCTTTCGCCGGAATGCTATCATTACGCCAGGGCGCTATACCAGAGCAACTTCGACTTCCTTAGCAATATGGGCCTCACACCGGCCAATTTCACCTGGAGCAATGTGTCCGGCGGCCTGGGATTCGTAGGCGCCATGGCCACGGTGCAACTCCCGGTCATAGAAATTCCCAAAGAAAATTAAAATAAATTTTGCGAATTCCGGAAAAGATGCTACCTTTGCATTCCCCAAACACAGGGGCGTAGCTCAGCTGGTTTAGAGCGCTTCAGTCACATTGAAGAGGTCATCGGTTCGAATCCGATCGTCCCTACTCCCAAAGCCCGGTTTCCCGGGCTTTTTTTTCTGCTTCCGCCAGCGTATCCAGCTTGCCCACATCCACCAGGGTCAGACCCCGGGCTACCGCACCGTAGATGGGATAGCGGGCGCAGGCCTCCAGGTAAAAATCCATGATGGGGAACCGGTCCGGAACCTTCAGCTGGTCAAAGACTTCGAAAATCTCCGGAGAAATATTATGGATACCGGAAAAGGCATAGCGCAGACAGGCCTCCGGCTTCAGGTCCGGGAAAGGGGAACGTACCTCGCCGGTGGCCACGTTGGTCCAGCCCACCAGCCGCATGTCCTCCGGGCGGAACAGCAGGTAACGCTGGGTTTCGCGCTCGCTCACCAGCAAGTTGGCCAGGGCACCGGGACGCGTCTGGGCGCGGAACCAGGCGATGTCCAGGTTGGAGATAATGTCCACGTTGTGCACCAGGAAAGGCTCGCTCCCGGGCAGGAGCAGCGGCCTGGCATGGCGGATGCCGCCGCCGGTTTCCAAAAGGGCCTCCGACTCGTCTGAAATGCTTATTCTTACCCCGAAATCGTGTGTGGTCAGGTATTCCCGGATGAGCTCCGGGAAATGGTGGATGTTTACCACCAGTTCCGTGTAGCCGGCATTCCGGAGCTTGGAAATCACATGGTACAGCAGGGGCTGTCCGCACAGGGGCACAAGTGCCTTGGGAAGGGTGTCCGTCAGGGGTTTCAGCCGGGTGCCCAGTCCGGCGGCAAAGATCATGGCCTTCATCCTACAGCATCTTTTCCAGGTTCAGCTCCCGGTGTGTGAGCACCACTTTTACGTCGTAGCGGTCTGCCAGGTGCCGGGCCAGATGCTCTGCACAGTAGACGGACCGGTGCTGCCCGCCCGTGCAGCCGAAGCACACCTGCAGGTTGGTGAATTTGCGTTCGATGAAGCGCTGCACGTGGGCGTCCGTGAGTTTGTACACACTGTCCAGGAACAGGTTCACTTCGCCGTCGTCTTCCAGGAACTGGATCACTTCCGGGTCTGTCCCGTTGAATTGCCGATAATACTCGTATTTCCCGGGATTGTTGATGGCGCGGCAGTCGAAGACATAGCCGCCTCCGTTTCCCGTGGTATCGGCCGGAATGCCTTTCTTGTAGGCAAAACTGTAAATGTGCACCTTCAGGCGGTCCTGGCCCATCTCGTTGAGCTGGGGCATCACGGACAGCTCCTGCAGGAGGCCGTTCAGGTAGGGATATTCCGTGAAGGGCGTCTGCAGCAAGGTCCTGAGGTTTTGCAGGGCATAGGGAATGCTGGAGAGGAAGTGCGGCTTCTTTTCGAAATAGCCGCGGAAACCGTAGGCCCCCAGCACCTGCAGCGTGCGAAACAGCACAAACAGACGCAGCCGGCTGCGGAATTGCTCCTTATCCACCTGCTTGAACTCCTGCAGGGCATCCAGGTAGGCGTCTATGAGTTCCTGCTTCAGCTGTTCCGGGAAGCGGGAGCGGGCCTGCCAGATAAAAGAGGCTACGTCGTAATAGATGGGGCCCCGCCGGCCGCCTTGATAGTCGATGAACCAGGGCTCCCCGTCTTTGATCATGACATTGCGGGCCTGGAAATCCCGGTACAGGAACGTGTTGTCTTGCTCCAGCAGCAGATCCGCCTTGAATTGCTCGAAGTCTTCCTGGAGCTGAATTTCGTTGAATTCCAGTCCGGTGGCCTTGAGGAAACAGTATTTGAAGTAATTCAGGTCGAAATCGACCATCCGGGCGTCGAAAGCCTCCTGCGGATAGCAGACACTCCAGTCCAGGCCCTCGCCGCCCAGGAACTGGAGGCGGGGCAGCTGCCGGATGGTTTGCAGCAGCAGTTGTTTTTCGGGGGCGGAGTAGAAACCGTTTTCCCGGCCATGGGCCAGCAGGTCGAACAGCACCTGGTCTCCCAGGTCTTCCTGCAGATAGGCCAGGCCGTCCTCGCTTACCGCCAGTACCGCCGGAACATGGAGACCCTTGCTCCGGAAATGCCGGGACAGTGCAATGAAAGCGTGGTTTTCCTGCTGTGAAGTGCCCACGACGCCAATCAGGCTCTGCGGACCGCCCGACAGGCGGAAATAACGCCGATGGCTGCCGGAGGTGGGAAACTCCTGCACCTGGGAGAGCGGCTGCCCGGTATAGGACTCGAAAAGGGGTTTCAGGATGGTTTGCGGCATGGAACCTACAGCTGGTTTTCCCGGATGGAGAAGGTGTCTCCCTGGCGGATGTCGCCGGTGGATAGGCCTTTCTTTAACCAGCGCATGCGCTGCTGAGCGGTACCGTGCGTGAAGGATTCTTCCACGGCATAGCCTTGCGCTTTCTTCTGCAGGTAGTCGTCGCCGATGACCGAGGCGCAGCGGATGGCCTCTTCCAGGTCTCCGTCTTCCAGCGAGCCGAACAGGGCGCTCTCGTAGTGGCCCCAGACGCCGGCATAGAAGTCTGCCTGGAGCTCGATGCGCACGCTCATGCGGTTGGCATCGGACTTGCTCATGCGGGCCATCTGCTTGTGGGCCTGGTCCAGGGTGCCCAGCACATGCTGTACGTGGTGACCCACCTCATGGGCGATGACGTAGGCGTAGGCAAAGTCTCCGTCGGCCCCCAGCTGCTGCTTCATGCTGGAGAAGAAGGACAGGTCTATGTAAAGCTTTTCGTCTGCGCTGCAGTAGAAGGGCCCCATGGCTGCCTGGCCCTGCCCGCAGGCGGTGGAAGTGCTGCCGGTGTACAGCACCAGGGTAGGGGCCTTGTAGGCACCCAGGCCGTTCTGCTGGAAATACCGGTTCCAGACATCTTCCGTAGAAGCCAGGATCTGGCGGGAGAACTTGGCCAGGGCCTCGTTCTCTTCCGTGGGCTCGTAACTGTTCTGGGTGCTGATGCCCTCCAGGCCCCCGGACTGGACCACCTGCTGGAATACATCGCCCAGGTTTCCGCCCATCAGGAGCGTGATAATGGCCACGATGGCAATGCCGCCGATACCCAGGCCGGCCTTGCCGCCGCCGGACAGTCCCCGGCGGTCTTCTACATTGGAGCTTTCGCGTCTTCCGTCAAGTTTCATATCTTTTTTGCTTTGTTATACAAATATGGCAAAAAAATTGTACATTTGCTGCAATTGAAACAAATTAAAACGGAACGAATATGAAAAAAGTCTTTTTAGCACTGGCAGCCATCCTGCTTTCCTCCGTCCTGTGCCTTGCTGGCCACGACCGCATCATCTCCCCGGATAAGCTTCCTGCCGCTGCAAAAACCTTTGTCCAGCAAAACTTCCCCGCCAACACCATCTCCTATGCCAAGGCCGACAAGGAATTCATGAAAACCACTTATGAGGCCCGTCTGGACGACGGTACGGAGATCGACTTCACCGGCTCCGGCGAATGGGACAAGGTAGATTGCAAGTTCAAGGCTGTTCCTGCTGCCATCGTTCCCGCTGCCATAGCCCAGTATGTGGCTTCCAGTTTCCCCGGCGCCGTCATTGTCAAAATTGACAAAGAGCGCTACGGATACGAGGTAGAACTTAACAACGACCTGGAACTCAAGTTTAACAAGGAAGGCGCCCTTCTGTACGTAGACGACTAATGTTTGAACACCTGGTTTATCAGGCTTTCAAACTCCTGGAAGGCAAATGTGTCTGACAGCTCGCGCAGGGAATCTGCCAGCCCCCGGTAGTGCCATTCGTGCTCCCGGGGGTCTTTTGTGTGGAAGATATTCCACAGCTTTTCTCCCTTCACGGCATAGTCCCGGGCGATGGCCCGCATGTTGGACAGTTTGTCGCCCAAGGCCACGATTTTGGCATCGTGGGAGGCGGCGGCCAGCCGGTCGATGGCGGCCTGCTTGCGGGAATGCCAGCTCTCTTCTTCGGACATACCTTCCGGCATGACGTCGCTCTCCGATGCTACCAGCGAGGCAATGCGCTCGCCGAACTGGGCGCGGAGCTCCTCTACCGTGACATCGGTATCCTCTACCGTGTCGTGCAGGGCAGCGGCGGCCAGCAGTTCCTGGTCCGGGGTGATGGTGGCCACAATCTCTACGGCCTCCATGGGGTGGACGATATAGGGAAAGCCTTTTCCGCGGCGCTCGGTGCCTGCATGGGCGTGGACGGCGAAGATGATGGCGCGGTCCAGCAACTGGGTGTCAAGGGGTTTGTTTGCCATGGTCTGTTTCTGAATAATGTTACAAAAATAGAAAAAAAACGGCAAAAAATCATATATTTGCAATATGGCCGATGAGCGCTTCATACAGGTAATCCTGCCCCTGAAACTGGACTGGGAACCCTATTACCGGGTGCCCGTGGGGCTGGAAGTGCACATGGGCACCCGGGTGCGGGTACTCTTTGCCAATTCCTTCTATATCGGGGCTGTCTCTGCCGTGGACGTGACTCCGCAGTTGGACCCGGGGAGAATCCAGTCCATAGAGGCCGTGGAAGAGGGGCTTCCCGTCGTTTCGGCAGAGGAGATCCGCTTCTGGCGGCAGATTGCCTCCTATTACCTTTGCTCCATCGGGGAGGTGTACAAGGCCGCCTATCCCAATATGAAAAATCACCAGTCCCGGCTCAAACTGCCCGGCAGCCAGCCGCCGCAGGAAAGCATCGTGCTTACTCCCAGGCAGGAGGAAGCCGCCGCCGCCATCCGGCAGGGCTGGGCCGGGGGCAAGACGGTGCTGCTGCATGGCATAACGGGCTCCGGAAAAACGGAAATCTTCCTTCAATTGGCCCTGGAGGCCTTCCGGGAGGGGAAAAGCATCCTGTACCTGGTGCCGGAAATCGCCCTTTCCTCCCAGCTGGAAGAGCGCATCGGCAAGGTGTTTCCTTCCGTGCTCATTTACCACAGCGGACAGTCGCCGGCCAGGCGCAAACTGGTGGCGGAAAAACTCCGGACGGGGGAGCCTTGCCTGGTGCTGGGCACGCGGTCGGCCTTGTTCTTGCCGCACCACGCACTGGGGCTTGTCATCGTAGACGAAGAGCACGACACTTCCTATAAGCAGGACGCTCCGGCGCCCCGCTACCACGCCCGCGAAAGCGCCATCATGCTGGCGGGGGTGCACGGCGCCCATGTGGTGCTGGGTAGCGCCACGCCTTCCCTGGAGTCGTTGTACAATGCCCGCTGCGGTCGGTTCGTGAAAGTGCAGCTGAAGGAGCGCTACCACAGCGGAGAAGATGCTCCGCTGCAAATCATCGACACCGTGGCCGAGCGCCGCAAAAGGGGTATGGTGGGCAGCTTTTCCCTGAAACTGCTGGGCTATATGAAAGATACGCTGGACCAGGGCGGACAAATCCTGCTGCTGCGTTCCCGCCGCTCTTACGCCCCGGCCGTTCAGTGCACGGAATGCGGTCACATTCCCAAATGTCCGCACTGCAACGTGTCCCTGAGCCTGCATCGCCATCCGGACCGGCTGCTCTGCCACTACTGCGGCCATTCGGTGGCGTACACAGGCGTCTGCTCCCAGTGCGGCGGCCCCTTGCAGCCACTGGGAGCCGGCACCCAGAAAATAGAAGAGGAAGTGCTGGAGTACTTCCCCGAAGCTCGCATCGCCCGTCTGGACAGCGACAAGTCGGAGGAAGAAGCCGACACCATCCGCGACTTCGCAGCCGGCCAGCTGGATATCCTCATCGGGACGCAGATCATCACCAAAGGTTTCGATTTTGGAAACCTGAGCCTCGTGGCCGTCATTCAGGCCGACAATATCCTGGGCCAGCACGATTTCCGGGCCGATGAAAGGGCGCTCCAGCTGCTTCAGCAGTTCCGGGGCCGCTCCGGCCGTAGGGGGAAGCCCGCACTTTTTGTCATCCAGACCCGCGAACCCGACCATCCGGTGTTCCTTGAACTCCAGGACGGCGCAGACCGCACGGAAGACCTGCTGCAGGAGCGGCAGGCGTTCGGCTATCCGCCTTTTACCCGCCTGGTGCGTCTCCAAATCCGGGACAAGAACGAGCATCGGCTCAATTACCTGTCGCACGAACTGGCCGCTGCGTTGCTGTCGGAGCCGCTGCTAAGTAACTGTATCGTAGGTCCTTATGCACCTGTCATGGACCGGATTGCCGACGAATACATCCGCGAAATCCGCCTCATGCTGCCCCGGGACAGTGCGCTGCAGGCCCGGAAAACGGCGCTCTCCAGCCGGGTGACGGCCTTTGAACGGGACCGGCGCTATACCGGCCATATCGTCATCGATGTAGACCCTGTATGATGAAACGCCTCTTCTTTCTTCTGGCCATGTGTACCGCTTGTGTGGCCTCTCGACCGCAGCCGCCCCTGACGCTATGGGCGCCCGTGGAACCGCATCCGCAGGTGTTGCTTTCAGAGCAGCGGGAAGGCTATACCTGCCGGCTGGTGGAGTACAATGCAGTGGGAGAGGAGCGTGTCCGCTCCTATTTGCTGGTTCCCGACGCTCCCGGTCCGCATCCCGGCCTGGTACTGCTGCACGACCACGGCGCCCGCTTCGACATCGGCAAGGAAAAACTGGTCAGGCCCGTGGAAGGGGCGGCCCCGTGGGTGAAAGCATCGGCCCGGCAGTGGGTGCAGGAAGGCTTCGACGGTGTTTATCTGGCCGACAGCCTGGCCTCGCTGGGCTATGTGGTGCTGGTGCCGGACGCCCTGTACTGGGGTTCGCGCAGCACCGCCCTGTGCCGGCAGTGGAGCCGCATGCAGCAGGGTTTCCTGCCCCGGGAAGGTATCAAAGAAGTGAAAAAGGCCGTTTACGAAGGACAACGCGCCGTCTATGACAGCCTGGCCCGCCGCGGTGTGGTATGGGCCGAGCAAACCCTGAACGAAGATGCCGCCGCGGCGCGCCTGCTGGCGTCCCTGCCGCAGGTCGACGCCTCGCGGATAGGCTGCTTCGGCTGGTCCATGGGCGCCCACCGGGCCTGGCTCCTGGCTGCCTTCTGCCCGGAGATCAAGGCCGGCGCCGCCCTTTGCTGGATGACACTCAAGTCCACCCAGGCGCAGCCGCCCACCGCCTCGGACTATTCCATGACCATCCCTTTGCTCCGGGACCGCTACGATTTCCCCGAAATCGCCCGCTGGCTGCGTCCCAAGCCCTTTTTCTTCCTGAACGGCCGCAGCGATAAACTCTTCCCGGAGGCCGCATCGGCCCAGGCCTTCCGGCAGATGCAGGAACTGTACCGCGAAGTCGGGGTCTCCGGTGGGGCTTCTGCGGCGGGGAATACTTCTGGGGTGGGGGCTTCTTGTGGGACGGGGAGTTCTTGCGAGACGGGGGCTGACAGCTCCCTTCGCACAGAATTCTTTGACGGCGGTCATCACTGCGGAAAG
Source organism: uncultured Bacteroidia bacterium (assembly GCA_902784435.1). Classification (GTDB taxonomy): domain Bacteria; phylum Bacteroidota; class Bacteroidia; order Bacteroidales; family UBA932; genus Cryptobacteroides. The sequence goes on from CACZUR010000008.1 coordinate 68,143, forward strand.
GCCCAGCAGGCGGCCATCGTTGACTTCTTCAGCTCAGTACTATAATACTTGCACTAATACTTGCACTGCCTTTGGCGCGGGTCCTGCTTCATTTGGCGCAGGTCCCGGTTCGTTTGGCGCAGGTCCTGGTTCATTTGGCGCAGGTCCTGGTTCATTTGGCGCAGGTCCTGGTTCATTTGGCGCAGGCCTCATTTCAGAGCCGACGCCTGCGCCAGGAATCGACCTTCTGTGCCTTCCTGTGGCGCAGGCATCCCTCCTGAAAACCGGCCTGCGCCATCCACGTCCCGGCCTGTGCCATCCATGTCCCGACCTGCGCCATCCATGTCCCGACCAGCACCAGTCTGTCATCAGCTTGCGACGTGTCATACCACATCCGCCCTTTTTTCCTATCTATTCTTATGGATTTTCCAAATGATTCGGAAAGAAGTTGGGTTATAGGTCATCACTTCGATTCAACGGTGTAGTTTGTGGATATTTATTGCGCTCATAGGGGCGTCCCGCCCCTGGCCGCGCGGCCACCC
>CACZUR010000009.1:0-132500 GCA_902784435.1 uncultured Bacteroidia bacterium
GCCACCACGAGGATAGCACCGTCCATCTGGGCAGCACCGGTAACCATGTTCTTCACATAGTCGGCGTGGCCAGGGCAGTCCACGTGAGCGTAGTGACGCTTTTCGGTCTCGTACTCAACGTGGGCGGTGTTGATGGTGATACCGCGCTCTTTCTCTTCGGGAGCGTTGTCGATCTGGTCGAAGGACTTCACCTTGTCGGCGTTGCCGGAGACGCGCTCTGCAAGCACCTTGGTGATGGCGGCGGTGAGGGTGGTCTTACCGTGGTCAACGTGGCCGATAGTACCGATGTTGACATGCGGTTTGGTTCTCTGGAATGTTTCTTTTGCCATAATTAATATTATTGTTTAAACAATTGTTTCCTGCAAAGGGCCGAAACCCAAAAAAAGAGCCGGTGATGGGAATTGAACTCATGACCTCATCCTTACCAAGGATGCGCTCTACCCCTGAGCTACACCGGCTTAAAAATTTCTGAGCGGAAAACGAGGTTCGAACTCGCGACCCTCAGCTTGGAAGGCTGATGCTCTACCAACTGAGCTACTTCCGCAGTTGTGGGCAGGGAGGGATTCGAACCCCCGAAGGCGACAGCCAACAGATTTACAGTCTGCCCGTTTTGACCACTTACCTACCTACCCTAAATATTTCAAAAGCTCTATTCAAAAGCTCCTTTGAGCCGATAGAGGGATTCGAACCCACGACCCCGAGATTACAAATCACGTGCTCTGGCCAACTGAGCTATATCGGCGCTCACGAATCCTTCATCGCTGAAAGATCCAGCAGGGATTCTTCGTCCAGCCCGCACTCTTCCCACTGGTGCTTCTGGCTGTCCTGCTGGATAAAGCGGTCCGGAATGCCCACACCTTTAACAATAGGAGCATGGTCCCGGCCGGCGAAGAATTCGCACACCGCCCCGTACAGGCCGCCTTTCAGGCAGCCGTCCTCCACGGTGAGGATGACGTCGAACTTCCCGGCTTCTTCCAGGATGTCCGTATCCAGGGGCTTGAGGAAGCGCATGTCGTACACGGCGGGACCCACCCAATAGTCGGCCTTGTGCCTTTTGGCGGCAGAGAGGGCCCGGTTCACCACAGGGCCGATGCCCAGGATGGCCACGCCTTTTCCGGCCATCAGTTTTTCTCCCCGGCCGACGGGCAGGGACACGTACTGGGCTTCGCGCCAGGCTTCGCCCTCCCCTTCTCCGCGCGGATAGCGGATGATCATGGGGCCGCGCTCCAGCGACAAGCCCGTGAACAGGAGGCGTTTGAGCTCCGTTTCGTTCCGGGGCGACGCCAGCGTGACGCCCGGAATGCTGCGGTACGCGGCCAGGTCGTAGCAGCCGTGGTGGGTGGCGCCGTCCTCCCCTACCAGGCCGGCCCGGTCGAAGCAGAAGACCACCGGAAGGCCCTGCAGGGCCACGTCGTGGATAATATTGTCGTAGGCCCGCTGGGAGAAGGACGAATAGATGTTGCAGAATGGCTTGAGGCCCGCGGCCGCGAGACCGGCCGAGAAAGTGACCGCATGGCCTTCCTCGATGCCCACGTCGAAGAAACGCTCCGGAAAGGCTTCCTTGAGGCGGATCATGCCGCAGCCGGAAGCCATGGCGGGGGTGACGCCCACCACCTTGGGATCCATGCCGGCGAGTTCCGTGAGCACGGCCCCGAACACATCCTGGTAGCGGTCGGCCGTGCTCACGCTCTTGATGCGTTCGCCGGTGGCGGCGTTGAAGCGGCCCGGGGCATGCCAGGTGGTGGGGTTGGCCTCTGCGGGGGCATAGCCGCAGCCCTTGCGGGTGTGGATGTGCAGGATGCGCGGCCCGCGCAGGTTTTTCAGACGCTGCAGGGTGGTGACCATCTGGCCGACGTCGTTGCCGTCGATGGGGCCGAAGTAGCGGAAGCCCAGCGACTCGAAGATGGCGCCGCCGCTGGAGCGCACCAGGTTGGATTTGGTGTCGATGACCTTCTTCTGCACCCAGTCGCGGGTTTTTCCCTCTCCCAGGGAATTCCAGATCTTGTTCTTGACCCGGTTGTAGAAGGGATGGGTAGTTACCTGCAGCAGGTAGTCGTGCAGGCCGCCGGCGGCAGGGTCTATGGAAATGTTGTTGTCGTTCAGGACCACCAGGATATCGGCCTTGGAGGAGCCCGCGTTGTTCAGGCCTTCCCAGGCCAGGCCGCCGGTGAGGGCGCCGTCCCCGATGACGGCCACGGCCTTTTCCCGGCTGCCGGTCAGGCGCGCCGCCTCCGCAAAGCCCAGGGCGGCCGATATGGACGTGGAGGAATGGCCGGCGCCAAAGGCGTCGTAGGGGCTTTCGCCGCGCTTGGGGAAGCCGCTGATGCCGTCCCGCATGCGGTTCTTGCGGAACAGCTCCCGCCTTCCGGTAAGGATCTTGTGGGCATAGGCCTGGTGCCCTACGTCGAAGACCAGTTTATCCTGAGGGGTATCGTACACATAGTGCAGGGCCACGATGAGTTCCACCGCACCCAGGCTGGAGCCCAGGTGCCCCGGATTCACGGCACAGCATTCCACCATGTACTGACGGATTTCCGCACACAGTTCCTGGAGCCGGGCGGGGTCCAGTTTCCGCAGGTCTTCCGGGCTGTTTATCTTGTCCAACAATTCGTGCATCAAGCACAAAGGTAATCATTTTTTTCTTTATATCTTTCTCCCGGTTGGGGAAACAAAAATATTTGTGTAATTTAGCGCTTCGAAACAAAACAGACGTTACAAGATCATGTCAGATTCCGTAAAAAACACCCTCCGCGACTCGGCCGCCATGCGCTGGACTGCCCTCCTGCTGCTGGCCCTCGCGATGTTCTGCAGTTACATCTTCATGGACATCCTGTCTCCCATCAAGGACCTGATGCAGGAGACCCGCGGCTGGGATTCCACCGCTTTCGGCACCATGCAGGGGTCGGAGGTTTTCCTGAACGTATTCGTGTTCTTCCTCATCTTCGCCGGCATTATCCTGGACAAGATGGGGGTCCGCTTCACCGCCGTGCTGTCGGCCGGTGTCATGCTGGTGGGTGCCATCATCAAATGGTACGCCGTGAGCGCCTCCTTCATGGGCAGCGGCCTGGAGACCTGGTTCACCAACCACCTCAACTATATTCCCCTGTTCGACGAGCTGGGCGTTTCCCCGTTCTACCGGGGCATGCCGGCATCGGCCAAACTGGCGGCCTGCGGCTTCATGATCTTCGGCTGCGGCTGTGAAATGGCCGGCATTACGGTCAGCCGCGGTATCGTGAAATGGTTCAAGGGCCGGGAGATGGCCCTCGCAATGGGCTCCGAGATGGCCCTGGCCCGCCTGGGCGTAGCCACCTGCATGATTTTCAGCCCCTTCTTCGCCAAGCTGGGCGGCCATGTGGACGTGTCCCGCAGCGTGGCCTTCGGCGTGGTGCTCCTGTGCATCGCCCTCATCATGACCATCGTGTACTTCTTCATGGACAAGAAGCTGGACCAGCAAACCGGGGAGGCCGAAGAGAAAGACGACCCGTTCAAGGTAAGCGACATCGGGAAAATCCTCTCCGACGGCGGATTCTGGATCGTGGCCCTGCTGTGCGTACTGTATTACAGCGCCATCTTCCCGTTCCAGAAGTATGCGGTGAACATGCTGCAGTGCAACCTCACGCTCACGGAACCGGACGCCGCATCGTTCTGGGCCAGTTCCAGCGTCACCATCATCCAGTATGTAATCATGCTGGTGGTGGCTGCCGCCGGTTTCATCTCCAACTTCCAGAAAGTGAAGTCCCGCCAGTATCTGTTCCTGGGCATTTCCATCGTGGCGCTCATCAGCTACTGCTACATGGGCTACATGCGCCAGAGCGCAGAATCCATCTTCGCCGTGTTCCCGCTCCTGGCCGTCCTGATCACCCCCATCCTGGGCAATTACCTGGACCGCAAGGGCAAAGGCGCCAGCATGCTGGTGCTGGGAGCCATCCTCCTCATCGCCTGCCACCTCACCTTCGCCTTCGTGCTGCCCGCTTTCAAGGGGAACGCCATCGGCGGCGCCATCGTGGCCTATGCCACCATCCTGGTGCTGGGCGCCAGCTTCTCCCTGGTTCCCGCCGCCCTGTGGCCGTCCGTGCCCAAGCTGGTGGACGCCAAGGTCATCGGCAGCGCCTACGCCCTCATCTTCTGGATCCAGAACATCGGCCTGTGGCTGTTCCCGATGCTCATCGGCAAGGTGCTGGACAAGACCAATCCCGGCGTGACGGACCCCACGCAGTTCAACTACACCGCCCCGCTGGTCATGCTGGCCTGCCTGGGCGTGGCCGCCCTGGCGCTGGGGCTGGTCCTGAAGGTGGTGGACCGCAAGAAGCACCTGGGCCTGGAACTGCCTAACATTCAGGAGTAAATGACAGCTTCTTCCCATAAATTCTACAGGTCAGCGGCTTGGTTAGCGCTGGCCTGTTTGGTAGTACCCATGTTCGCATCGTACTACTTCGACGACATGTTCTCCAGCATCTCGAACCTGTTCAAGGACCCTTCGCTCACGCAGCTGGGCTGGGATTCGGCCGGGTACGGGCTGTATGCCAGCGGCTACAGCGTCCTGTGCGTGTTCGGCGGCCTGGTCATCGGCGGCATCCTCCTGGACAAATGGGGCGTCCGCGTGAGCGGCAGCCTCTTCGTGGGCATGATGGTGGCCGGCGCGGGCATGGTGCTGTGGGCCCTGCTTTCCGGCGCCTCCTGGTCCCTGCAGCTGGCCTACGCCGGGGTGATGTTCTTCGGCCTGGGCAGCGAAATTGCCGGAACGGCCGTCACGCGCAGCATTGCCAAATGGTTCAAAGGCGGGCCGATGGCCCTGGCCATGGGCCTGCAGCTGGCCATCGCCCGTCTGGGCACGGCCTTCGCGCTGGTGCTGTCTCCGATCCTTGTGATGAACACCGATTACGATCACGTATACACGCTGGCCGAAACCGCCCGCCCCGCCGTGGTGGGGATGGGGCTGATGGCCCTCGGGCTCATCCTTTGGGCCGTTTTCGTGGCCCTGGATGCCCGGAGGGATGCCGAGAGGCCGGAGCCGCCCGCTTCGGGGGAGGGTTCTCCTGAGGGGGCATCGGCCTTCTCTTTAGTCCCCGAAGGAGAATCCTCCCCCGAGGGGAGTTCGGAGGAATTCCGGTTCCGGGATGTGCTGGGGGTGCTGGGCAACCGGAATTTCTGGCTGCTGGGACTGCTGTGCGTGCTGTTTTACAGCAGCATCATCGCCTTTAAGAAGTTTGCGGGGGCTATCCTGGTACCCCGGTTTGACATTATGCCCGGAACGGCCGGGTGGATGGTGAGTATGCTGCCGTTCAGTACGGTCCTCTTTGCGCCGCTGTTCGGCATCCTGGTAGACAAAGCCGGCAAGGGCACGCGCTGGATGGTCCTGGGGGCCGTCCTGGCCCTGGTGGCCCATCTGCTGCTGGCTTTCGCACCCGCCGGGGTTCCCTTCTGGGGCTACCTGGCCATGGTGTTCCTGGGCTTCGGCTATTCGCTGGTGCCTGCCGCCCTGTGGCCGTCCGTGCCCAAGATTGTGCCCGACAAGGTGCTGGGAACCACGTTCGCCCTCATCTACTGGGTGCAGAACCTGGGCCTGATGAGCTTCAAATGGAGCGCCGGCGTCCTCCTGGACAGCGCCCCGGAGGGTCGCGGCCCCGTATCCGTAGAGCTGATGTTCGTAGGCCTGTGCGTGGCTGCCCTGGCGGTGGCGCTGGTGCTCAGAAGGACGTCGGCCCGTCATCCCGAACTTCAATTAGACCAAGCCAACCGATGATTATCCTCGTTACGGGTGCCAGCAGTGGCATCGGCTATGAAAGCGCCATCCTGCTGGCGCAGAAAGGCCATAAAGTATACGGCGCCGCCCGGCGGATGGACCGGATGGAACCGCTTAAGCAGTACGGCATCGTCCCAGTTTCGCTGGACGTTACCTCGGAGGAATCCATGCAGGCGTGCGTTTCGGGCATCCTGGCCGAGGAAGGCCGTATTGACGTGCTGGTGAACAATGCCGGCTACGGGTACTTCGGAGCCATCGAGAATGTGCGCATGGAAGAGGCCCGCCGGCAACTGGAGGTGAATGTCTTCGGCCTGGCCCGGCTCACGCAGCTGGTGCTGCCGTCCATGCGGGAACACCGCTTCGGCCGCATCGTGAATGTGGGCTCGGTGGCCGGCCGGACCGTCCTGCCCTTCGGCGGATGGTACCATGTGTCCAAGTATTCGGTTGAGGCGCTCAGCGATGCCCTGCGCATGGAGCTGAAGCCTTTCGGCATTGACGTTTCCCTCATCGAACCCGGCGGAATCAGTACGGACTGGGGCATCATTGCGGCCGACAACCTGGAGCAGTGCAGCGCCGGTACGCCCTATTCCGTCCCGGCCGCGCGGGAGGCCCGATGGATGCGGCTGGCCTATGGCGGCCGCTATCTGGCGCGTCCCGCCTGCGTTTCCCGCGCTATCGGCAAGGCTGCCACGGCCCGCCGCCCGCGCCACCGCTACCACCCCGGCACCGGCGCCCGCCTGCTCCTGGGGCTCCATGCCATCCTTCCCGCCCGCTGGTGGGACGCCCTCATGCGCCTGGTGCTCACTTCTTTATAAATTGCAGCGCTGTATCTTGCCCAAAGCACAATATTTGCAAAAAGATTTGGCGGTTTCAAAAATCCGCCTTATATTTGCAGTGTAATAGCATACTAATACAGCAACGCATGGCCCTCATCGAGCTCAAAGACATCAATAAAACCTATAACAACGGGCAGCCCCTGCACGTGCTCAAAGGCATAGACCTGAACATAGAAAAAGGGGAATTCGTGTCCATCATGGGCGCTTCCGGCTCGGGCAAGAGTACCCTCCTGAACATCCTGGGCATTCTGGACAATTACGACACCGGCACCTACACCCTGGACGGCACCCTGATGAAAGACCTGACGGAAAAGCAGGCGGCCGACTACCGCAACCGGATGATCGGCTTCATTTTCCAGAGCTTCAACCTGATTGGCTTCAAAACGGCCGTAGAGAACGTGGAACTGCCGCTTTACTACCAGGGCGTTCCGCGCCGGAAACGCCGGGAGCTGGCCATGGAGTACCTGGAAAAGCTGGGCCTCACGCAATGGGCATCCCATTTCCCCAACGAGATGTCCGGCGGACAGAAACAGCGCGTCGCCATCGCCCGCGCCCTCATCACCCATCCGCAGATTATCCTGGCCGACGAACCCACCGGCGCCCTGGACTCCAAGACCAGCGTAGAGGTGATGCAGCTCCTGAAACAGCTGAACCAGGAGGAGGGGATGACCATCATCGTGGTCACCCACGAGAGCGGCGTGGCCAACGAGACCGACAAGATCATCCACATCAAGGACGGGATCATCGGCCAGATAGAAGAAAACCGCCACCACGACGCCTGGGGAGGGCCCCTGATGAAATAATGAGAATAGAGATCATCCACGAAATTGCCAGTTCCCTCAGGAACAACAAGCTCCGCACGGCCCTCACGGGCTTTGCGGTGAGCTGGGGCATTTTCCTCCTCATCGCCCTGCTGGGGGCGGGGAACGGCCTCATGAATTCGTTCCTGGGCAATGTGGAGGAATACGTTTCCCAGAGCATCCAGGTCAGCGGCTGGCGCACCTCCAAGCCCTACAACGGATACAAGGAAGGCCGAAGCATCCAGCTGGACCAGAAGGACCTGGCCTACACGGAAAGCGACCGCTGGCAGGGCGTCATCCAAAACGTCTCCGTCCAGACCGGCGCCCAATCGGTCAGCCTGGGCCTCAACGGCAAAAGCGTAAACGGATGGATGCAGGGCGTGCAGCCGGAGTACATGGACCAGCAGAAACTGAAGCTGGCCGCCGGCCGTTTCATCAACCCCGCCGACCTGCAGGAATGCCGGAAAGTGATGGTCATTGCCACCGCCCAGGCCAAGGAACTGGTGGGCGAGGATTATGAGAGCATCCTGGGACAGTGGGTGAAAGCCGGGAACATCTCCTACCGCGTGGTGGGCATCTACCACACCGACGAACGGGATTTCCGCCGCACCACCCCCATCCCTTTCTCCACTTACAAGGGCATTTACGACAGTTCCGACAAGATCCAGAGCATCAGTTTCACTCTGGACGGTCCCAGGACCCTGGAGGAGCACAAGGCCTTTGAAGACAACTACAAGGGTGAAATCAAACGCCTGCACGACGTGGCTCCGGACGACAAGATGGGCGTCTGGGTGCGGAACGGCTACACGACCAACATGGAAATGAGCCAGGCCTCCGGCATCATCCATACCGCCCTGTGGATCCTGGGCCTGCTCACCCTCATCAGCGGCATCGTGGGCGTGTCCAACATCATGCTCATCACCGTCAAGGAGCGCACCCACGAATTCGGCATCCGCAAGGCCATCGGCGCCAAACCCGGGGCCATCCTCCGGCTCATCATCGCCGAAAGCGTAGCCATCACGGCCGTCTTCGGCTATGTGGGCATGTTCCTGGGCATGATTGCCTGCCAGATCATGGACAAGACCGTGGGGCAGAATGCCGTAGACCTGGGCATGGAAAAAATCCAGATGCTGGTGAACCCCACCGTGGGCCTGGACGTAGCCCTGGAAGCCACGCTGCTCCTGATTGTCGCCGGCACGCTGGCGGGGGCCGTCCCCGCCTGGAAAGCCGCCCGTGTAAAACCCATAGAAGCTCTCCGCGCCGAATGAAAAAGTGGTTTGATACAGATACCTTCCGGGAAATCCTGGACAGCATCCTGCGCAACCGCAGCAGGAGCCTGCTCACGGGTTTCGGCGTGTTCTGGGGCGTGTTCATGCTCATGCTCCTGACCGGCGGCAGCCAGGGCCTCAAAGACCTCCTGAACCAGAATTTCGAAGGCTTCGCCCAGAACACCTGCATCGCCTTCGCCGACCAGACCACCAAGCCGTTCAAGGGCTTCAAGAAGGGACGCAGCTGGGACATGGTGTACGAAGACGTGGACCGCATCAAGAACCTGATGCCGGAACTGGAAACCGTCACCCCCACCGTGAGCCTCTGGGGCAAGAGCGTCATGCGGGAAGAACAGACTTACAGCGATGCCGTGGTCACCGGCGTACGGGCCGATTATGCCCGCATCGAAACGCCCAAGATCATGTATGGCCGATACCTGAACGACGCCGACCTGGCGCAGGAGCGCAAGGTATGCGTACTGGGTAAGAAGGTGTATACCACCCTGTTCCCGGAAGGCGGAGACCCCTCGGGGAAGCGCATCAGCGTCAGCGGAACCTATTACAGCGTAGTGGGCGTGGACTGGCGCGAGGGCGGCGGCGTCCAGATCAACGGCAGCGCCGAGGACATGGTCACCATTCCCCTCACGCAGGCGGTGAAGGCCTACAACCTGGGCAACAACATCGAAATGCTGTGCTTCACGGCCAAGCCTGGCTACACCATGAGCGACCTCACGCCCCGCGTGCGGGAAATCCTGGCCCGGGCGCACTTCTTCGATCCCACGGACGAGCAGGCCTTGTTCCTGCTCAATACCCAGCTCATCTTCGGCATCGTGGACAACCTGTTCAAGGGCATCAACTTCCTGGTATGGCTCATCGGCCTGGGAACCCTCCTGGCCGGAGTCATCGGCGTGTCCAACATCATGATGGTGAGCGTGAAAGAGCGCACCACGGAGATCGGCATCCGCCGGGCCATCGGCGCGACGCCCGTCCAGATCCTGGGGCAGATCATCTCCGAGAGCATTGTCCTCACCCTGGTGGCCGGCATGATGGGCATCGTGTTCAGCGTACTCATCCTCGCCGGCGTGGAACTGGGCATGACGGAGGACGGCATCCTGAAAGCCGCCTTCCAGGTGCCCTTCGGCACGGCGGTGCTGGCGGCCCTGCTGCTCACCGTCCTGGGCGTGGCGGCCGGCCTGATGCCCGCCTCCCGCGCCATGCAGATCAAACCCGTGGATGCCATGCGAGACGAATAATCAACAATGACAGTATATGAAAAAAGTAGGTAAAATTCTTCTGGTCGTACTGGTGGCCGCCATTTTCCTGGGCACCTTCGGCTATCTTTTCCAGCGGTCGCAGCCCAAGGAAATCCGGTACCAGGAACTGACGCCGGAAATGGGCGAGGTCATCAAGAGCACCGTGGTCACCGGCAAAATCCAGCCCCGGGACGAGGTGAACGTGAAGCCGCAGATCAACGGCATCGTGGCCGAACTGTACAAAAAAGCCGGCGAGACCGTACAGCAGAACGAGGTGATCGCCAAGCTGAAGGTGATTCCGGACATGAGCCAGCTTTCCAGCGCCCAGAGCCGCGTGCGCCTAAGCGAACTGAACCTGGAGCAGGCCCAGACCAACTACAAGCGGGAAAAGGCCCTCTTCGACCAGCACCTGGTAAGCGCAGAAGAATTCGAGAAAGTGGAGCAGGCCCTGCAGCAGGCCCGGGAAGAGCACGCCATCTCCAAGGAAACCCTGGAGATTGTGCGGGACGGCGTTTCCTCCTCCAACAAGAGCGGGAGCACCACCCTGGTGCGGTCCACCATTTCCGGCCTCATCCTGGACATCCCGGTGAAGGTGGGTAATTCGGTGACCATGTCCAATACCTTCAACGACGGTACCACCATCGCCACCGTGGCCAACATGGATGACCTCATCTTCGACGGCAACATCGACGAGACGGAAGTGGGCCGCCTGCACGTGGGCCTGCCCGTACGCATCAGCGTGGGCGCCCTGCAGGACGTGCATTTCGACGCCGCCCTGGAGTACATCTCCCCCAAGGCCACCGAGAGCGGCGGCACCAACCTCTTCGAAATCAAGGCTTCCGTGAAAGTGCCTGCCGACGTAACCATCCGAAGCGGCTACAGCGCCAACGCAGAGATCGTGCTCCAGGAAGCCCGGGACGTGGTCATCATCCCCGAAAGCGCCATCCAGTGGGAGGGCGACAAGACCTTCGTGTACGTATCCGGGGCCGATGACTGGGAAAAACGCAGCGTAGAGACGGGCATCTCCGACGGCGTGAACATCGAGGTCAAGAGCGGCCTTGCCCCCGGCGAAAAAGTGAGAGGACCGCAGATCATCACCACCCAGAAGAAGTAAGCCATGATAGCAACCCTCATCGCAGCAGTGCTGCTGCAGGCGCCCGTGGACAGCCTTCCGGACCTGTCCCATCCCTGGACCCTCCGCGAATGCACCCAGTGGGCCCTGGACCACAACCTGAGCGTAGCCCGCCAGGAAGCCAACGTGGCCTCCAGCGAAATCAGCAAGAACACGGCCGACATGAGCTGGCTGCCCTCCGTGAGCGGCAGCGTGAGCGAAAACCTGAGCTTCGGCCGCGGTATCGGCGGCAACAATACTTACGACTACGGCAACTCCTCCAGCACCGGCTTCAACCTGGGCGCCAGCATGAACCTGTTCGACGGCCTGGCCACGCCCCGGCGCATGGAGCTGGCCAGACTGAACCTGGAGGCCGCCACCGAAGACCTGGCCAAGGCCCGGGACGACATCCGCGTCCAGGTGGCCCAGGCCTATGTCCAGATCCTGTACAATTACGAGATTGCCGATGTGGCCCGCCACCAGCTCACCATCGACTCCCTGCAAGTAGTGCGGCTGGAAGGCCTCTATGCCACCGGCAAGGCATCGGCCGCCGAAGTATCCCAGCAGAAGGCTTCCCTGGCCCAGAGCCAGGTGACCCTGGTGCAGGCCCGGAGCAACGTGCGCACGTCCCTGCTGTCCCTGGCCCAGTTGCTGGAACTGCCCGGCTGGGAGGCGTTTTCCGTGGTGCGGCCGGCCGTGGAAATGTCCTCGGTCCTGCTGGCCCGCCCGGACGACATCTATGCCGACGCCCTGGCCGTAAGGCCGGAAATCCGGGCCGAACAGCTGCGTCTGGAAGGCGCCGGGAAGCAGGTCCAGATTGCCCAGGCGTCCTACTACCCTTCCCTGTCGCTGTCCGGCGGCATGGGCACCAACTACTACTCCTCCTTCGGAACACAGGGTTTCTGGGACCAGCTGAACACCAACTTCAGCCAGTACGTGGGGCTGTCCCTGAACATTCCCATCTTCAGCCGCTTCTCCATCCGGAACCAGGTACGGTCGGCCAAAGTGCAGCAGCAGGCCCAGCAAATCCAGCTGCGCAGCGTCCGCCAGGCCCTGTACAAGGAAATCCAGCAGGCCTGGAACGCGGCCGTCACCGCCCAGGCCAAATACGAAGCCTCCCGCCAGGCCGCCCTGGCCGCACAGGACGCCTTCGTGCTCATGCAGGCCAAATACGAAAACGGGAAAGCCACCCTCACGGAGTTCAACGAGTCCCGCAGCCGTCTGGTCAAGGCCCAGTCGGACGCCGTGCAGGCCACCTACGAATATCTGTTCCAGACCCGTCTGGTGGAGTTTTACCGCGGCGGTTCCCTGGAGTTTTAGCCTATGGACAGGAAAGAACTGGAAATCATGGCCCCGGCGGGGAATTTCGGCTGCCTGCTTGCCGCCATCGAAGGCGGAGCGGACTCCGTGTACTTCGGCATCGGCCACCTGAATATGCGTTCGCATTCCGCGAACAACTTCGGCAAGGAGGACCTGCCGGAGATCATCCGCATCTGCCGCGCCTATGGCGTCAAAGCCTATATGACGCTGAACATCACCCTGTACGGGGAAGACCTGCAGCCGGCCTATGACACCCTGGACGCCGCCAAAGAGGCCGGGGTGGACGCCATCATCGCCTCCGACATGGCGGCCATCCTGTACTGCCGGAAGATCGGCCTGGAAGTGCACATTTCCACCCAGCTGAGCATCTCCAACATCGAGGCCCTGAAGTTCTATGCCCAGTTTGCCGATGTCGTGGTCCTGGCCCGGGAACTGGACCTCGGGCAGGTGAAAGCCATCCACGAGGCCATTGTCCGGGAGCAGGTGAAAGGGCCTTCCGGAGCGCTGGTGCGCATCGAGATGTTCGCCCACGGAGCCTTCTGCATGGCCGTTTCCGGCAAGTGTTACCTGTCCCTGGCCGCCTACGGGGAAAGCGCCAACCGGGGCAACTGCCTGCAGGCCTGCCGGCGCGGTTACCTCCTCACGGACTACGAGACCGGCGACGCCATCCACGTAGACAACAAGTACCTGATGTCGCCCAAGGACCTGTGCACCATCGGCTTCCTGGACAAGTTCGTGGAGGCCGGCGTGAAGGTGTTCAAGATCGAAGGCCGCGCCCGCAGCGCCGACTACGTGAAAATCACCGCCCTGTGCTACCGGAAGGCGGCCGATGCCGTGGCCGACGGCACCTATACGCCCGCGTGGGGCGCGTCCCTGCAGCAAGACCTGGCCCAGGTGTTCAACCGCGGTTTCTGGGACGGCTATTACCTGGGAGCCAAGATGGGCGAATGGAGCGCCAAATACGGCAGCAGCGCCACCCACACCAAGGTGTATGTAGGCCAGGTGACCAACTGGTTCGGCCGCCTGAACGTGGCCGAAATCCAGGTGGACGCCACCCCCCTCCACAAAGGGGACGAACTGCTTTTCATCGGCCACAAGACCGGCATCCTGGAAATGAAGGTGGAGGACCTCCGCGTGGATTATCTGCCCGCCGATACAGCCCCCCAGGGCATCCGCTGCTCCGTAGCGGTCCCCGTTGGCCAAATGCCCGCAGACCGGGTGAATGACGACGCAGAAAGCGGCGAGCGTCTGCACCCCCGCCGCGGCGACAAAGTCTTTATATGGAAATAGCCGGCTGTTCCAGCGCCCTCCGCAGCTGCTCGTCGTAGCGGATGCGCACCTTGATGCCGGCTTCCTGGAAGTAGTAACGGACCACGATTTCCTCTTCAATGAAGGGGATGATTTCGTCTTTTTTCAGGCGCAGGAAGGTTTCCTTGTCCATTTCCAGCGACTTCTGCAGGGCGTCCAGTTCCCCGCCCATGGCCTCGGTGAGGCCGTCTTCGGCCAGGGATTTCTTCATCTCGTCAAAGAGGGCGCGGGCCGACGAACGGTAGTCGAACTCCTTGTCCTTGGCGAAGGCGATAAAGTCTTCGTACTCCGTGAAATGGAAGTCGTCCACGGCGGGGATTTCCGCGTGGCGGCGTACGAATTCCAGCGCATACTGCTCCAGGATGCCGCTGTACACCAGCGAATAGGTGAGGCGGGAATAGCGGTGGGCCTTGACCTCGAAGTCCGGGGTGATGCCGCCGCCGTCCTTCACCGTGCGTCCGTGGGCGGTGGTGAAGCTGTGCGTGAGGGAATCGGCGATGTGTCCCACGCTGCCGTCTTCGTTGCGGTGGGAATAGTCGATGGCCTGGACGCAGCGGCCCGAAGGCGTATAATATTTGGCGGTGGTGAGCTTGAGCTGGCCGTTGTAGGGCAGCGGGCGAATGCTCTGCACCAAGCCTTTGCCGAAGGTGCGCGTGCCCACGATGGTGGCGCGGTCGTAGTCCTGCAGGGCGCCGGAAACGATCTCCGAGGCCGATGCGCTGCCGCTGTCTACCAGCACCAGCAGGGGAATTTCCAGGTCTACCGGATCGTTTTTGGTCTTGTAGACGGCCTCCGACCCGGCCTCACGGCCCTTGGCGGTGACCACGACGGAACCCTTGGGCACGAAGAGGGAGACAATGTTCACGGCCTCGTTCATCAGGCCGCCCCCGTTGCCGCGGAGGTCCAGCACCAGGCGCTGCATGCCCTGGGCCCGGAGGGTATGGTAGGCGTCGCGGATGCCCTGGCCCACGCCGTCCGTGAATTTGTCCAGCAGCACGTAACCGTCTTTTTCGTTGAGCATGCCCACATAGGAGAGGGAGGGCAGGACGATGCGTTCCCGCACCACGGGCAGGTCGATCACGTCACCGGCCTTCCAGCCGTCTCCGTCACGGAGTTTCTTCACGCGGAACAGGACCGTGGTGCCGGGCTTTCCCCGCATGCGGTCGCTGCTTTCCTGACTGGTGAGCCCGTGGGTGCTCACGCCGTCCACGCTCTCGATTTCGTCTCCGCAGCGCAGGCCGGCCTTGGCCGCCGGGGAGTTGGCATAGGGCTCGTTGATGATGACGTTGCCGTCCGGGTCCGGCTTATAGATGATGGCGCCGATGCCGCCGTAGGTGTTGCTGAGCATCATCTGGAAGTCTTCCTGCTCCTCTTCCGGAACATAGACGGTATAGGGATCCAGCGCTTCCAGCATGGCATTCACGGCCGCCCGTTCGATGCGGCCCACCTCCAGGGAGTCTACATAGGACCTGTTCAGCTCCTTCAGGATGGCATTCTGCACCTCCACCCACTTGCCCAGGGTGAAACTCTTGGACTGCGCCGATGCGCTCACACAAATGGCCGCCGCGGCAGCCAGGATAAGGACGATTCGTTTCATGACGGGGCAAAGTTACAAAAATTATGCTAATGCGAACCATGGGGAATATCGGCAAAAATGCGTATATTTGTGAGCTAAGCCCATTGCCACCATGATTGCAGAGAAAACCATCGACCAGGCCATCCAGGCCCTTTTCAAAGACATCGAATTCCAGGCGCAGCCGGAAGGGCTGTACGACCCGCTGCGGTACATGATTGCCATCGGCGGAAAACGCATCCGCCCCAAACTGTGCCTCACCACCTACGGGATTTACGCAGACCAGCTCACGCCGGAAATCCTGGAGCCGGCCGCCGGACTGGAGGTTTTCCACACCTTCACCCTCATCCACGACGACATCATGGACCGCAGCCCCCTGCGCCGCGGACACGAAACGGTGTGGACGAAATGGAGCGAGGACACCGCCATCCTGAGCGGCGACGTCATGTGCATCGACGCCTACAAGCGCATGGCCAAGGCTCCCGCCGCCGTGCTGCCGGAGGTATTGCAGCTCTTCTCCAAGACGGCTTCGGAGGTGTGCGACGGCCAGCAGATGGACATGGACTTCGAAAAACGCAGCACGGTGGGCATGAACGAGTACATGCAGATGATCGGCCTCAAGACCGGCGTCCTCATCGCCTGCGCCGCCCAGCTGGGCGCCCTCATCGCCGGGGCGGATGTCCGCAGCCAGGAATGCCTGTACGAATACGGCTACTACCTGGGCCTGGCCTTCCAGGTGGCCGACGACTACCTGGACGCTTATGGAGACCAGAAGGTGTTCGGAAAGCCCATCGGCGGGGATATCCTGAACGGAAAGAAGTCCTGGCTTACCGTAAAAGCCCTGGAACTGGGGGCCGGAGGCCTGGAAGAGGCCCTGGCCGCCCCGGCGGTCTCCCCGGAGGAAAAGGCCGCCAAGATAGCCCGCGTGATGGCCATCTACGACCGTGTGGGCATTGCCGATGCCGCCCGCAAGGCCATCGGCGACCTTTCTACCCGCGCCATCTTCAAGGGCACGGACGCCGGCATGGGCGCCGACGGGCATCAGGCCCTGTCCTGCTTTGCCCACAGCCTGGTGGGACGTACGGTATAGTCCTCCTGCCGGCAAAATCACTTTTTAAATTTTTTTATTAACGAAAAATTCCGTACCTTTGCGGCGGTTTTAGTTAGTAATTCGCAATATGAAATTAGTATTCGCAACGGGCAACCCGGGCAAGCTCCGGGAAGCGGCAGAGATTCTGGGCGAGGGATTCGAGCTCGTTACCCCCGCAGAGATGGGCATCACGGAAGACATTCCCGAAACCGGCAACACCCTCAGGGCCAACTCCATGCAGAAGGCCGACTATATCTATAAGAAAACCGGCCTGAACTGCTTTGCAGACGATTCCGGCCTGGAAGTGGACATCCTGGGCGGTGCGCCCGGCGTCCAGACGGCCCGCTACGCCGGTCCCGAAAGGGACGCCGACGCCAACATGGACAAACTGCTCACGGAGATGGCCCGCAGGGAGAAGGAGGCCGCCATGGCCCGCACCAACGGCCTTTCCACCGGGAAAGCGTCCCGATCGGCCCGTTTCCGCACCTCCGTCACGCTCATCGTAGACGGAACGCATCATTTCTTTGACGGCATCATGGAAGGCCATATTGCCACGGAAAAGGCCGGCGACGGCGGCTTCGGCTACGACCCCATCTTCATTCCCGAGGGGTACAGCCAGACCAACGGCCAGCTGGGAGAAGAGGTAAAAAACCGCATCTCCCACCGCTACAAGGCCCTCAAGGCCATGGCCGACTACCTGAAAGGCCAATGACGCCCGTCTGTACAGAACTCATCGTCCTGGCCACCACCAAGGTGGGAGACAACGCGATGGTGGTGCACACCCTGTCGCGGGAATGGGGCCGCCGGGGCTTCCTGGTGCGCAGCGCCAAAAAGGCCGGCACGGCCCTCTTCCTTCCCCTGAACATCCTGGAGGCCGATGTGGTGGAAAACCCCAAAAGCGAACTCTGGAACCTGAGGAACATCGTCCTCAAAGATGCCCTGACCGGCATCCGGGGCAACCTGCACAAGAACACCATGACCCTGTTCCTGTCCGAGGTCCTGTACCGGACCATCCGGGACGGGGCGAATGAGGACGGTCTGTACGACTGGTGCGTCAAAAGCATCCTTACCCTCAACGCCCTGGAAAGCGATTTTTCCAATTTTCACATCCGTTTTCTGCTGGAGCTCGCCGGCGCCCTGGGCTTCCGTCCCGGCTTCGACGACATCGCGCCCTTCGCCCGGGAGCATCTCCAGCCCATGAAGGAGCTCCTGAATGCCTCGTTTTCCGAGTCCCTGGTTATTCCGCTGAGCGGCAGCACCCGGAACGCCTTGTGCGAGGAGCTGCTCCAATACCTTTCCTATCACACAGAAAGCAACATCCAAGTTAAATCTTTGCAGGTATTACGGGAATTGTACCAATAATTTCGTACATTTGCCCCATTAATCTGAATCAAAATGAAACTCGGTAAACCGCGCCGTTCTACGGTGGAAGCGCTGGTCTTCCTCACCCTCCTCATCCTGGTCTTCGGCCTGCTGGGCCACCGCATGGGAGGCGGCAACATGCTTAAGACCGTGATGAACACGGCCCACGACCTGCTGCTCAACACGGTATTCTATCTGATGGGCATCACGGTGCTCACCGGCGCCTTGTCCAAACTGATGGCGGAATTCGGCGTAGTTTCCCTGCTGGAACGCTTCCTGCGTCCGCTCATGAAGCCGCTGTACAACCTTCCCGGCGTTGCCGCCCTGGGCGCCCTCATGACCTTCCTGTCGGACAACCCGGCCATCATCGCCCTGTCCAAGGACAAGCAGTTCAGTTCCTACTTCAAGAAATACCAGCTCCTGTCGCTCACCAACTTCGGCACGGCCTTCGGCATGGGCTTCGTGGTCATCATCACCATGATCGGCTACGGCCAGCTCTCCGGCGCCCTGGTGGGCCTTTTCGGGGCCTTCTGCGGGTCTGTCATCAGCACCCGCATCATGCAGCGCAGCTGCCTGAAGGCCTACCCGGACCTGGACACGCCCGTCCAGGACAAACTGACAGAGGACGTCAAAGTAGAAGAGAAGGAAGATGAAGACCCTTCGCAGAAGGGCTATTTCATGCGTTTCCTGAACGCCATCCTGGATGGCGGTAAGAACGGTGTGGAACTGGGCCTGCAGATTATCCCGGGCGTCCTCATCATCACCACCGCCGTCATCATGCTCACCTTCGGCGCCGGCCCTTCCGGCGTGTACGACGGTTCGTCTTCCCAGGGTGTTCCCGTACTGCCCTGGCTGGCCGAAAAGATCCACTGGGTGTTCGAATGGCTCTTCGGCTTTCGGCAGATGGAGCTCATCGCCTTCCCCATGACCGCCCTGGGCGCCGTGGGGGCCGCCCTGGGCCTGCTTCCCACCTTCAACGCCGCCGGCATCCTGGACGGGAACGCCATTGCCGTTTTCACGGCCATCGGCATGTGCTGGAGCGGCTTCCTGTCCACCCACACCGCCATGCTGGACAGCCTGGGCTACCGGAAAGTCATTTCCAAAGCCATCGGCGCCCATGCCGTCGCCGGCCTGTGCGCGGGTATCATCGCCCACTTCCTTTACCTATTAGTCTCCCTCATCTAGTATGTCCCGCAGAAAGAACAGTCCCAACCGCAAGAACCATAAGAAGAAACGTATTGTCCCCGAATTCGAGGGGAGAGTCCAGATGTCCCGGGAAGGCTTTGCCTTCGTACGGGTAGAAGGCCAGGAAGAAGACATCTTTGTCAAAGCCACCAAAACGCGGGGCGCTTTGCACGGAGACCTGGTGCGGGTGGCTGTCACGCAGGAGAAAGACGGGCAGGCCCGGCGCCGGAGCGGGGAAATCATCGCCATCCTGGAACGGTCGGCCAAGCCCTTCGTGGGCATCCTGCACATCGTGGGCAAACAGGCCTGGGTGCTCATGAGCTCCAAGACCATGCCCTACGACATTTCCGTGCCGGTGCCGGCAGGCGGACAGCGCGGCATGAAGGTGGCCGCGGTGGTGGACGGCTGGGAACGCGGAGAGCTCAATCCCCACGGCCATGTGGTGGACGTGCTGGGCATGCCCGGAGAGAACGAGACCGAGATGCATGCCATCCTGGCGGAATTCGGCCTGCCGTACCGCTTCGACAAGAAGGTGGAAAATGCGGCCGACGGCATCTCCGAAGAGATTACGGACCAGGACCGCGCCCACCGGCGGGACTTCCGCCAGGTGCTCACCTTCACCATCGACCCCACCGATGCCAAGGACTTTGACGACGCCATCAGCTTCCGCAAGCTGGAAAACGGAAACTACGAAGTGGGCGTGCACATTGCCGATGTAAGCTACTACGTAAAGCCCGACAGCCCCGTGGACAAAGAGGCGCAGGAGCGCGGAACCTCCGTCTATCTGGTAGACCGCACCGTGCCCATGCTGCCGGAAAAGCTGTCCAACAAGCTGTGTTCCCTGCGCCCCGGTGAGGAAAAACTCACTTTCAGCGCCGTTTTCGAGATTACGCCGCAGGCCAAGGTGTTCAACCCCTGGTTCGGCCGTACCCATATCGTCTCCGACTACCGTTTCGACTACGAGGGGGCGCAGGCCATCATCGACGCCGGCCCCGCCGCCCTGGAGCAGGAGTTCGGCGCCGGCACGGAATGCGGGATAGTCCCCGCCGATGTCAAAGAGGCCATCCTCACCCTGAACGACCTGGCCCTGAAGCTGCGGAGACAGCGCTTCAAGAACGGGGCCGTGAACTTCGAGCGCCCGGAAATGAAAGTGGAAGTGGACGAGACGGGAAAACCCGTGGGCGTGCACCAGAAGTTCTCCAAGGAGGCCAACTGGCTCATCGAGGAGTTCATGCTGCTGGCCAACCGCAACGTGGCCGAATACGTGGCCACCGGCGGCAAAATGGGCGGCCGGGCCCTGGCCAAAGCCAAGACCTTCGTCTACCGCGTGCACGACGAACCCAATATGGAAAAACTGAGCGGCCTCCGGGATTTCGCCGGACATTTCGGCTACAAGATGGGCGCGCTGGAAGGCGGCCGGGATGTGGCCCGGGAGCTGAATACCCTCATGGAGGACGCCAAGGGCAAACCGGAGCTGGCCGCCATCCAGATCCTGGCCCTGCGCAGCATGGCCAAGGCCTGCTATTCCATTGACAACATCGGCCACTACGGCCTGGCGTTCCGCTTCTATACCCACTTCACATCGCCCATCCGCCGCTATCCGGACCTGATGGTGCACCGGCTGCTGGCGCAGTACCTCGCCGGCGGAGACTCGGCATCGGCCGACTATTATGCCGCCCAGTGCAAGCACGCCTCCGAACGGGAAGTGGTGGCCGCCGAAGCCGAGCGCGAGAGCATCAAGTACAAGATGGTGGAATTCATGCAGGACAAGGTGGGACAGGAGTTTGACGGCACCGTTTCCGGGGTCACGGAATGGGGTATCTACGTAGAGGTGGAACCCACCAAGATCGAAGGCATGATTCCCTACCGCACCATCCGCAGCGACTTTTTCATCTACGACGAAGACCACTACCAGGCCGTAGGCCGACGGACCCGCCAGGTCATCCGCCTGGGAGACCCGCTGCGCATCCGCGTCAAAGCCACCTCCCTGGAGCAGAAGTTGCTGGATTACGAGCTGGTGGAGGACATCCCCGAGGCGTCTCAGGCGCAGGAGGGGGCGTATGTGCAGGAGGGGGACAGCCCCGAGGCCGACATGGAACGGGCCATGGCCCTCCATGAGCGCAAACCCCGCCCCCGCCGCAAACGGAAATAGCCCTGCCGCAAACGGCCGCCCCGGCACCCTATAACGCACTTTTGGGCGTTTTTCGCGTTACACGTTGCACGGGGGTGCACCCTGTAACGCACTTTTGGCCGTTTTCCGCGTAATACGTTGCTTTCCCCGGCACGGAACAAAAATACGACTCCGGGCCTGGCATGTGAACAAAAATACTTAACTTTGTTGCCGTAATTATGAACACTCCGCTAAAACCATTTACCTACCTGATGGCCGTTCTGGCTGCCGTTATACTCACGACAGCCTGTCATGAAAACACGCCCGCCTACAAAAACGCCTCCTTGGAGGCAGAGGAAAGGGCCGATGACCTTATCGGCCGCATGACCCTGGAAGAGAAACTGGGGCAGCTCCTGTGCCCGTTGGGCTGGCCCATGTACGAAAAAGTTCAGATCCCCGGTCAGGCCGGGGATGACAGCGAAGTGCGCATCTCCGATGCCTACCGGGACTTTATCCAAAAACAGCACGGCGGCATGCTCTGGGCCACTTTCCGGGCCGATCCCTGGACCCGCAAGACCCTGGAGACGGGCCTGGACCCGCAGCTCGCCGCCCGGGCCTATAACGCCCTGCAGCACTATGCCGTGGATTCTACCCGCCTGGGTATTCCCGTCATCCTGGCAGAGGAAGCCCCGCACGGGCACATGGCCATCGGCACGACCGTATTCCCCACTTCTATCGGCCTGGCGGCTACCTGGGATACGGAACTTATCCAGGAAGTGGGCTCGGTCATTGGCAGCGAGCTCCTGGCGCAGGGCGGCAGCATCGGCTATGGTCCGGTGATCGACCTCAGCCGCGAACCCCGCTGGTCCCGCGTGGAAGAAACCTACGGGGAAGACATGTACCTGACCGCAGAGATGGCATCGGCCATGGTCCGGGGCACTTCCGGGAAGGGGGTCATCTCCACCCTGAAGCACTTCGTGGCCTATGGCATTCCGGAAGGCGGGCACAACGGGAGTCCCAGCCACATCGGCCCGCGGGACCTGGAAGAGAATGTGCTGCCCACTTTCCAGGCGGCCATCGACAACGGCGCCCTGAGCGTCATGACCAGCTACAACACCATCGACGGCATCCCCTCCACCTGCAACGAGGCCCTGCTCACGGGCGTGCTGCGGGACCGCTGGAACTTCCGCGGGTTCGTGGTCAGCGACCTGGAGAGCATCGACGGCATCTCCGGCAGCCACCACGTGGCCGCTACCAAGCAGGAAGCCGGGGAAATGGCCATCCGCGCCGGGGTGGACGTAGACCTCGGGGCCAACTGCTTCTCCCTCCTCAAGGAATCGGTGGAGAGCGGCCGCGTGAGCATGCAGGTGATTGACCGCGCGGTGAAGCGGGTGCTGCTGAGAAAGTTCGAGGCCGGGCTCTTCGACCATCCTTACCTGCCGGAAGGATCGGCGGCCGATGTCCGCAGCGCCGCCAACCTGGAAGTGGCCGCCCAGGCCGCCCGGGAAAGCGTTACGCTCCTGAAAAACAACGGCGTACTGCCCCTCCGGGCCGGCCTTCGCATTGCACTGGTAGGGCCCAACGCCGACAACATGTACAACCAGCTGGGAGACTATACCGCCCCGCAGGACCCGGACCACGTGACCACCATGCTGGAAGGCCTGCGGGAGGCCGGGGCCGCCGTCACCTACGTGAAAGGCTGCGCCGTCCGGGACACCCGCTCGGAGAATATCGCCCAGGCCGTGCAGGCTGCCCGCCGCGCCGATGTGGTGGTGGCCGTAGTGGGCGGATCATCGGCCCGCGATTTCCGCACCAAATACATTGACACCGGCGCCGCGGTGGTAGAGGCCGATGCCGTCTCCGACATGGAGGCCGGCGAAGGCTTCGACCGCAGCACCCTGGACCTGCTGGGCCTGCAACTGCCTATGCTCGAACAACTGAAAGCCACAGGCAAGCCCCTGGTGGTGGTCTATATCGAAGGCCGGCCGCTGAACAAGAACTGGGCGGCGCAGCATGCCGATGCCCTCCTCACCCTCTGGTACCCCGGCGGCGAAGGCGGCAAGGCCCTGGCCGATGTCCTGCTGGGCCGCTGCAATCCGGCCGGAAGGCTGCCGGTAAGCGTTCCCCGCAGCGTAGGCCAGCTTCCCGTGTACTACAACCGCAAAGTTCCCTACAGCCACGACTACGTGGAGGAAAGCGCCCAGCCGCTGTTCCCCTTCGGCTTCGGACTCAGCTATACCACTTTCGAATACAGCAACCTGCAGGTAAGCGGCGCCGTACCGGATTCCGTCCGGGTGTCGGTGGACATTACCAATACCGGCAGCCTGGCCGGCGACGAAGTGGTACAGGTGTATCTGCGGGACCTGGTGGCCTCCACGGCCCGGCCCCGCAAGCAGCTGTGCGCCTTCCGGAGAGTGAAAGGCATCGGCCCGGGACAGAAGGTAAGCGTGACGCTTCCCCTCCGGCGCAGCGCCTTCGAAGTGGTGAACCCGGCCATGGAACGCGTGGTGGAACCCGGCGAGTTTGAGATCCAGGTGGGGGCCTCTTCCGACGACATCCGACAGACGTTTTTGTTAAAGTACTGATAATAAGCGAATTAAGAAAAGTTCTCCCGACATTTTGACCGGGAGGAAAAGTTGCAACTAATTGATTATTAAGTATATGAGTTTTACGGCACTCCTTCTTCTTACCGCCCTTCCGTACTGGCAGGACATGCAGGTCACCTCTGTGAACGCCAACACCAAGCGGACGGAAGTCATTTACTATGCCAGCCGCGAAGATGCCCTGTCCAAGGGCTTCCGCGAAAGTGAGAACTACCTGAGCCTGAACGGAGAATGGGACTTCAAGTACTTCGAGGATCATCGGGAGATGCCCGGTCAGGCCGGGCATGACGAAGCGGCCGGGACGGGCGGAGCGGCCGTCATGGCCGGCTTGACCGGCCATCTGAACTGGGACAGGATCCGGGTGCCGGGGAACTGGGAAGTGCAGGGATGGGGCACGCCCATCTATACCAACATCCCCTACGACTTCTGGCCGTCCAACCCCCAGCCGCCCAGGCTGCCGGAAAGCGTTCCGGCCGCCCTGTACCACAGGAGCTTCACCGTGCCCGCCGGCTGGAACGGACGGGAGGTGTACCTGAACCTGTGCGGCAGCAAGAGCGGCACCTACGTGTATGTGAACGGGCAGGAGATAGGTTACTGCGAAGACTCCAAGAACCTGGCCCGTTTCCGCATCACAGAGGCCCTGAAGGAAGGAAGCAATGAACTCCTGCTCAAGATTTTCCGTTACACCACCGCCTCTTTTGTAGAAGACCAGGACTTCTGGCGCCTCTCCGGACAGGAGCGCGACGTGTACCTGTCCAGCGAAGTGAAGGACAGCGGCTTTGACTTTACCGTAGTATCTACCCTCACTCCGGACCTGGCTACGGGCGTTTTCAAACTGAAGATGCGCTCCACCGCGCCCACCGAGGTGGCTTATGAACTGCTGGACCAGGACGGGACGGCCGTGGCCGATGCCGTGTTCGAATTCAGCGGAGAGATGGCCAGCGTTACCGACAGCATTCCCGCCGTGCGGCGGTGGACGGCCGAAACCCCGCAGCTGTACACCCTGCTGCTGAAAGTCAACGGGGAGTACACCCGTTTCCACGTGGGTTTCCGCCGCCTGGAGATAGCCACGGTAAAAGACGGGGACCGGGACGTGAAAGCCTTCCTGGTCAACGGGCAGCCCGTGAAATTCAAGGGCGTGAACCTGCACGAGCACAACCCTTACACCGGCCATTACGTTACCCGGGAGAACCTCCTGGAAGACCTCACCCTCATGAAACTGGCCAACATCAACGCCATCCGAACCTGCCACTATCCCCAGCCGCGGGAATTCTACGAGCTGTGCGACTCCCTGGGCTTCTATGTGTATGACGAGGCCAACATCGAGACCCACGCCATGGGATACAGCCTGGACAAGACCCTGGGCAACAATCCCGCCTGGCTGGCCAAGCACATCGACCGCACGGAAAACATGTACTACCGCACGGCCAACTACCCCTGCGTCACTCTCCTTTCCCTGGGCAACGAAGCCGGCAACGGCGTCAATTTCTACGAAACCTACAAGCTCCTGAAGAAGCTGGACCAGGACGGCCAGAACCGCCCGGTGGTGTACGAACGCGCCGAATATGAATGGAATACGGACGTCATCAACCCCATGTATCCCAATGCCGACTGGTTCAGGAAGATGGGTGAGACCTACAATGAACGCCCCGTCATCCCCTGCGAATACGCCCACGCCATGGGCAATTCCACCGGCTCCCTGGACTGGCAGTGGAAGTACATCTATGCTCACCCGCACCTGCAGGGCGGTTTTATCTGGGACTGGGTGGACCAGGGCCTCTACGACAAGGAACGCGTATGGACTTACGGCGGAGACTATGGAGAGAACGCCCCCTCGGACGGCAATTTCAACTGCAACGGCATCGTGAATCCGGACCGGGACCCGCATCCCGGCTACTATGAGGTCAAGCACGTCTATCAGGACGTGAGCATCACCCCCGTAGATGCCGAAAAGGGTCTTTTCCAGATCTTCAACCGCCACTATTTCACGGATTTGAGCCCCTACTCCGTCACGTACTGGGTAGAGCGCAACGGCAAACGGCCTTTCTGGTGGTTCCGGCATAAGCTCAGCTTCCGCACCGCCCCCCAGACGGCCGAGGAGTTCAAGGTGAAGCTGCCGCGCATGAAAAAGGCCGGCGAATACCGCATCTTCTTCGAGGTGAGCACCGCCCAGGCCCTGCCGCTGGTGGCCAAAGGCAGCATCCTGGCCTGCGACGAGACCCTGATCAAAGACACCTCGGCCAAGACCGTCCGCGAAGTGAAAGGCCAGGTGGAGCTCACCGACGGCGACACCCAGCTGGTAGTGCGCAGCAGCCGCGCCGAACTGGTCTTTGACAAGGCCGACGGCTACGTAAAGAGCTGGAAGGTAGACGGCAAAGACGTGGTGGACCCGTCCTTCGGCCTGCGTCCCAACTACTGGCGCGCCCCCGTGGACAACGACTACGGCAGCGGTGAACCCCTGCGCTCCCTTGCCTACAAGCATCCCGAAAAACCCGTCCTGGTGAATGCGGAAAAGCGCGCCGACGGCAGCGTGGCCATCCGCCTCACGGGCAAGGGCGTCCGCAAGAGCGAAGTCTATACCTTCTATGCCGACGGTTCGCTGAAACTGGAAGTGAGCACCGAACCCACCGGTCCGCTGGACCTGGACTTCTGGCACCGGGTGATGATCCCGCGCCTGGGCTTCCGCTTCCGCGTGGCCGACGAGGCATTCCGCTACTTCGGCCGCGGTCCGGTAGAGAACTACTGGGACCGGAACAGCGGCACTTTCAAGCGCATCTGGGAAAGCACGGCATCGGCCGAATGCTATCCCTACGTGCGTCCCCAGGAGACCGGCCACCACACGGAGGTGTCCTGGCTGGAGGTGGGCGGAATGGCCATCATCGGCGGGGAGCCTTTCGAATTCAACGTGCTGCGCCAGCGTGTGGAAGACCTGGACGCCGAAGAAGCGGTGAACTTCCCCTACCAGTGGACCAACACCACCCCGGACCAGGACCACTCCCCGGAACTGGGGCAGAACCGGATGCGCCGCCAGACCCATATCTGCGACATTCCCGTCCAGCCCTTCACGGAGGTTTGCCTGGACTACCGGCAAAGCGGCGTAGGCGGATTTGACAGCTGGGGCAACCGCCCGGAACCCGCCCGCATGCTCTGGGCCGACCAAAGCTACAGCTACAGCTTCCTCCTCATCCCCGGCATGAAACCCGAAAAAGCCAACAACTACTCACTATGAAGCATTTACTGGCATTGATGGCCGTCCTGATGGCCATCGGCTGCGCACAAGACCCGGGAGCACCGGCGCCGTTCGGGGCCGTTCCCACGGAGGGGCAGGTGGCCTGGCAGCGCCAGGAACTCCTGATGTTCTACCACTTCGGGCAGGCCACGTTCTCGGGCTGGGACGGCGAGAACCCCAGTTGCAACGGCCAGGCCTGGAGCGAGGACTTGCTGCTGAACAACTACAAGCCCGGCACCCTGGACGTGGACCAGTGGGTGAAGGTGGCGGCCGACAACGGCTTCCGGGAGGTCATCCTCACCGCCAAGCACCACGACGGATTCTGCCTCTGGGACAACCCGGAGAGCACCTCCGACGTAGCCAACGGGAATTGTTCCAACCACACCGACGTGGTGCAGGCCGTCCGCGACGCCTGCAACCGATACGGCGTGAACATGGGCATCTACCTTTCGCCCTGGGACCGGATGATCGAGGCCGAAGGCGTGGCCTCCGACGTGTATGAGCAGCGCTACAGGAAGGCCGTGAAGGACCTGATGACCCGCTACGCGCCCGTGGTGGAATTCTGGTTTGACGGCAATCACGCCGGCCAATTTGACTGGCCCCGGATGAACCGCGCCGTGCTGGAGGAGAATCCCCAGTGCGTCATCTTCTCTGACGGCGGTCCCGGCTGCCGCTGGGCGGGCAACGAGAACGGCATGGCCGGCGAAACCAACTGGAGCACCCTGGACCTCCGGGGAAGGGGCATCACGCCCGGCAAGGCCGGCGAAGGCTACGAAACCTTCCTGGCACAGGGAGACCGGGGGGCCGATGCCTGGGTCCCTGCCGAATGCGATTTCTCCATCCAGGACATCGGAGACCCGGACGGCTGGTTCTACGACCCCACAGACCGCGTCAAGAGCGCCGCGGAGCTCCTGGACATCTACTATAAGAGCGTGGGGCGCAACGGCGTTTTCCTGATGAATGTCCCCCCGTCCCCGGACGGGGTCATCGGAGAGAAGGAAAAGGCGGTGATTGAGGAATTTACCGCCATGCGGAAGGCCGTTTTCCAGGACAACCTGGCCCGGGGCGCCCAGGCCCGGGCCAGCCGCGTCCGCGGGAATGATACCCGGAGATTTGGCGCCCAGAACCTTCTGGACGGCCACTACGACAGCTACTTCGCCACCGACGACAGCGTCCTGACCGCAGAAATAGAGCTGGCCCTGGACGGCAGCAAGACCTTCAACCGCGTCGTGCTCCAGGAGTACATTCCCCTGGGACAGCGCGTGGAACGCTTCACCATCCAGTACCGGAAAGACGGCCGCTGGACCGACTGGGCACAAGGCACCACCATCGGCCACAAGCGCATCCTCCTGGGGCCGGCCGTCACCACCGATGCCGTCCGCATCGTCATCGACGCATCTCTCGCCTGCCCCGTGCTCAACGAAGCGGGACTGTACTACGATCCTTTTTGATGACCCTACCGACAAACATGAAAACTTCATTGAAAGCCCTGTTTACCCTGGCGGCGCTGGCCGTCACCCTCTGTCAGTGCGCCCCCAAAGACAGCCCCGGGACCCCGGGGGACCTCACGGTGCCTGTCACCGGTGTCAGCCTCAGCCGCACGGAACTCTCGCTGCAGGAGGGAGACCACTTCAAACTGGTGGCGCGCGTAGAACCCGCCACGGCTACCAACCAGGCGGTGCACTGGAGCACCGCCACCCCGGAACTGGTGCAAATCCAGGCCGAAACGGGCCAGGGAACCGCCCTTGCCCGGGGAGAAGCCAGCGTTACGGCCACCACGGCCGACGGGGGATTTACGGCCTCCTGCAAGATCCTGATCGCAGAGAATCCGACGCCCGACCCCGGCCCGGATCCGGATCCCGG
Source organism: uncultured Bacteroidia bacterium (assembly GCA_902784435.1). Classification (GTDB taxonomy): domain Bacteria; phylum Bacteroidota; class Bacteroidia; order Bacteroidales; family UBA932; genus Cryptobacteroides. The sequence continues at coordinate 28,655 of CACZUR010000009.1, forward strand.
CAAACCGGATGAGCCCCGGAATCCCGGTGCGCCCGCCGCCTATGGCGCCCTTCCCACGGCCGGCCAGGTGGCCTGGCAGCGTCAGGAACTCCTGATGTTCTACCACTTTGGACAGGCCACGTTCTCGGGCTGGGACGGAGAAAACAGCAGCTGCAACGGCCAGGCCTGGAGCGAGGACTTGCTGCTGAACAACTATAAACCCGGCACCCTGGACGTGGACCAGTGGGTGAAAGTGGCGGCCGACAACGGTTTCCGGGAAGTCATCCTCACCGCCAAGCACCACGACGGATTCTGCCTCTGGGACAACCCGGAGAGCACCACCGACGTAGCCAACGAGCAATGTTCCAACCACACGGACGTGGTGCAGGCCCTGCGCGAGGCCTGCAACCGATACGGCGTGAACATGGGCCTGTACCTGTCTCCCTGGGACCGGATGATCGAGGTGAGCGGGAAGAGCACTTCCGAGTATGAGGCCATGTACAAGTATGCCCTCCAGGACCTGATGACCCGCTACGCGCCCGTAGTGGAAATGTGGTTTGACGGGAACCACGCCGGGAATTTTGACTGGGAGAGCGTCAACGGCGTGGTGCTGGACGCCAACCCGGACTGCGTCATCTTCTCCAACGGCGGTCCCGGCTGCCGCTGGGTGGGCAACGAAAACGGCGATGCCGGGGAAACCAACTGGAGCACCCTGAACATCCAGGGAAGGGGCCTCTCCCCCAGCAACCTGCCCGGTAATTATGAAGATTACCTGGCCCACGGGGACCGGGACGGCGACAGCTGGTGCCCGGCGGAATGCGATTTCTCCATCCAGCAGATCGGCGACCACAACGGCTGGTTCTACGGGGCCGACGATTCCCGCAAGACCGCCCGGCAGCTGATGCGCCTCTACTACGAGAGCGTGGGGCGCAACGGCGTTTTCCTGATGAATGTCCCCCCGTCCGACCAGGGCGTCATCGACCAGAAGGAAAAGCAGGTGATTGAGGAGTTCACCACCCTGCGCACCAGCATCTTCGGGAACAACCTGGCCGATGGTGCCACAGCGACATCCTCCTCCGTCCGCGGGAATTACACCCCGGGATACGGCGCCCAGAACCTGCTGGACGGCGACTACGACAGCTACTTCGCCACCGACGACGGCGTGACCACCGCCCGGATCGAGGTGGAGCTCGACGGCACCAAGACCTTCAACCGCGTGATGCTCCAGGAATACATTCCCCTGGGACAGCGCGTGGAGCGCTTCACCATCCAGTACCGGAAAGGCGCTGTCTGGGCCGACTGGGCACAAGGCACCACCATCGGCCACAAGCGCATCCTGCTGGGACCGTCCGTCACCACGGACGCCGTCCGCATCGTCATCGACGCCTCCCTGGCCTGCCCGCTGCTGAATAACTTTGGACTGTTTAACGATACTGTTTCCGGACTATGAGAAAGTTTTTATACGGAGCGCTGGTCCTCCTGCTGGCCGCGGCCTGCGCCCCCAAAGACGGGATACGCACCCTCCGCACCACAACGGACAAAGAGGCCGACCTGGGCCGGATCCTGGAGAAGGACGGCCCCGTGAAAGTGCGGCTGGTGGTCAAAAACGACCTCCCGGACACGCTGTTTCCCCTGCGGCTGTACACCCCCTGCGGCTGTACGCAGGTAAACTTCTCCCGCACGCCGGTGCCCCCCGGGGAGGACGAGGTCCTGGAGGTCACCTACAACCCCGCCTACCGGCCCGGCCCCATGATGGAAGAGATTGTGGTGTATTACCGGGATTCTCCGGTCAGAAGCCGCAGCCTGGTGATCAAGGGGGAGGTAATCGGCTATACCCATCCCATCGAGGAAGACCGTCCCTATCATTTCGGCGAAGGCCTGTACATGAGTCACAAGATCCTGCACTTCGGGGCAAAGAGCCCCGGAGAGACCGGCGACATGTACTTCCGCCACGGCAACGGAAACAGAAAAAAGGCCGATATTCGCTTCGAGATTCCCGCCGAGTGGCAGCCTTACCTGCGCATGCGGCAGCCCGGACAGATGAAGGCCGACGAAAGGGATACCATCCATGTCCGCTTCACCATGCCGGAAGGCATTGATACTGTGAAATTTGCCATCCAGCCCTACGTAAACGGAAAGCCAACGGAAATTCCCCTTTCCATCAAAGCCGTCAAAAAGTAAGCAAAATACCTCCATAATTAAATAATTATTAGTATCTTTGCCTGCTAAATCATTATAGCCTAATCGCTAAATCAATATAGCTAAAACGCTAAAATATTATAGCAAACAACTAAATATTAACCATTTACAAACCTTATGAGTTACCAACTTAGAAGAGTCCTTGCAGGAGCTTTCGCGGCTTTTGCAGGACTGTTCGTCGCTGGCAGCCTGGCCCTGGCCCAGAACCGGACCGTGACAGGTACCGTCATCGACGAATACGGTGAGCCGCTCATCGGCGCAAGCGTGACTGTAGAAGGCGTAACCCCTCCCGTCGGAGCCATCACAGACCTGGACGGCCGCTACGAACTTTCCGTTCCGGACGGCGCCCAGACCCTGCGGTACAGCTTCATCGGCCAGGAGGATGTGCTGGAACAGATCGGCGGCCGTTCTGTCATCAACGTAACCCTGGCTGCCGCCAACAACGTGCTCAACGCCACGGTGGTTACCGCCATGGGCATCAAGAAGGAAGAGAAATCCCTCTCCTACAACGTGCAGCAGACCAAGCTGGAAGGCGTATCCCCCGTGGGTTCCTTCGTGAACAGCCTCAACGGTAAGGTGGCCGGCGTTTCCATCAGCCAGTCTTCCACCGGCGTGGGCGGCAGCTCGCGTATCGTGATGCGCGGCTCCAAGTCCATCTCCAACAACAACAACGCCCTGTACGTGATTGACGGTATTCCCATGCAGTCCCTGCGCGGAGAACAGCCTACCGGCACCTTCGCCGGCGCCGGCCAGACCGGTGACGTGCTGGGTTCCCTGAACCAGGACGACATCGAGAGCATTTCCGTGCTTTCCGGCCCTTCGGCCGCCGCCCTGTACGGCGCCAACGCCGCCAACGGTGTCATCATCATCACCACCAAGAAGGGCGACAAAGACAAGCTGGAGATTGACTACTCCAACAACACCAGCTTCTCCCGCGCCTATGTGATGCCGGAATTCCAGAACACCTACGGCGCCACCGCTCCCGGTTCCTACTACAGCTGGGGCGCCAAGCTGGCCACGCCGTCTGCCTACAGCCCGCGCGACTACTTCCAGACGGGTGTGAACGAAGTGAACTCCCTGAGCCTGTCTACCGGCAACGAGCGCAGCCAGACTTATGTATCGGCCTCCGTGGCCAATGCCCGCGGCATCGTGCACAACAACAACGTAGACCGCTACAACCTGAGCTTCCGCAACACCACAGACCTGGTGAAGGACCTCCTGTCCATGGACATCAACGTCACCTACGGCCACGTGTCCGAGCAGAACATGATCGCCCAGGGCGAATACGGCAACCCCATCGTCCCGGTATACCTGTTCCCCGTCAGCGAAGACTGGTCCAAGGTTCAGATCTACGAGCGCTACGACACCGGCCGCGGCATCAAGACCCAGTTCTGGCCCTATGACTTCGAGCATTCCATGCAGAACCCTTACTGGATTACCGAGCACCAGAAGTGGCAGAACAACAAGAACCGCCTCATGGGCAGCGCCCAGCTCTCCTACAAGCCGTTCAAATGGCTCACCCTGAGCGCCCGCGCCAAGTATGACCGCACCGACGAAGTGCAGGAGCAGAAATTCGACGCCGGCACCAACACCCTGTTCACCGAAGGCTCCAAGCACGGTAAATACGGCCGCAACAACCAGTTCACCGAGCAGAAGTTCGGCGAGGTCCTGGCTACCTTCAACAAGTACTTCGGCGACAACATCGTGAACGTTTCCGGCGTGGTGGGTGCCAACATCGACGACATCACCTTCCGCCTGGACAACGTGAACGGCCCGCTCCTGACCGTGAACAACAAGTTCGACCTGAGCAACATCAACCACACCAGTTCCAACACCAACCTCATCTCGGACGGTTACCGTTCCCAGAACCAGTCGGTGTTTGCCAACGCCCAGGTGGGTTACCGCAGCAAGGTCTATCTGGATATGACTTTCCGTGCCGACTGGAACTCCAGCCTCTGGACCGCCGGCGCCATTACTTACCCCACCATCGGCCTGTCCGGCATCGTGACCGAACTCATTCCGGCCCTGAAGAGCAGCTTCTTCCCCTACTGGAAAATCCGCGCTTCCTATTCCGAGGTAGGTAACTCCCCGGATCCGTCCCTGTATCTGCTGGATCCCACTTCGGACCAGAACAACGGCCTGGTGAACCGCAATACCCGCCGCCGCAACACCCAGTTGCAGCCGGAGCGCACCAAGTCGTACGAAATAGGTACCAACATCCATTTCTTTGACAGCAAACTGCAGTTGGATGCCACCTATTATAAGGCCAGCACCTTCAACCAGTTCTACAATCCCCGCCTGACCTCCACCTCCACCACCAGCAACATCTATCTGAATGGTGGCCAGGTAGACAACTGGGGCGTGGAAATGGCCCTGCGCTTCAACGACACGGTGGGCAAGTTCAACTACGGCACCTATCTCACCTGGACCTGGAACCAGAACAAGATCGTGGACCTGCACTTTACGGATCCCACTACCGGCGAAGTGCACGACGGCAACGGCCTCCCGATGGGCGGCTTCGGCGGCGTGAACACCTTCCTGTACGAAGGCGGCACCCTGGGTGACGTATACGTGACCACCATCGCCACCGACGAGTCGGGCTACTACAAGCTCAATTCGGCCGGTATGATCATGGCCGACTACAACGAAAAGAACATGGTGTATGCCGGTACCACCGATGCCAAGCACCGCCTGAGCTGGGGCGGCCACATCGGCTACGGCGGCCTCACCGCCAGCTTCCTGTTCACGGCCCGTCTGGGCGGCGTGGCCATCTCCAAGACCCAGGCCGTCCTGGATTACTATGGTATCTCCCAGGATACGGCCGTAGCCCGCGAAAAGGGCTTCCTGGAATTCAACGGCATGCGCAGCTACGACATCCAGGGCTACTACCAGACCCTGGGCGTGAACAGCGGCGTCATGAGCCAGTATGTGTACGACGCCACCAACGTGCGTCTGGCCGAGGTTTCCCTGGGCTACGACTTCCCCGTTGCCCAATGGGGCTGTGGCTGGCTCAAGGGCCTGAACCTCTCCGTGGTGGGCAACAACCTGGCCATGATTTTCCTCAAGGCCCCCTTCGACCCTGAAATGACCTCCAACGTAGGCACTTACAACCAGGGCGTAGACTACTTCATGCAGCCCAGCACCCGCAGCCTGGGCTTCTCCGTTAAGGTGAAATTCGGCGCCGAATCCGCCGCTCCCAAGGCTTCCGCCCCCGTGCACGTAGATCCTTATGTACCGCAGGTGGTAGAGAAGGAAGTGGTCAAGGAAGTGGTGAAGGAAGTTCCCGTAGAGGTGGTGAAGGAAGTGAAGGTACCCGGCGGCACGCTCAGCGGCAGCTACACGGACGACCTCTTCTTCGTCATCAACCAGGCCGAACTCCGCCGCGACGAGGCCTTCAAGCTGGGTCGTATCTGCCAGATTCTCCAGGACAACCCGGACGCCAAGATTGAAATTACCGGTTATGCCGACACGGCGACGGGCAACGACAAGGTGAACCGCGAGCTCTCCGAGCAGCGCGCCAAGGCCGTGGTGGATATGCTCACCAGCGCCGGCATCAGCGCCGGACGCATCTCCTACAAGGCCGCCGGCGGCGACCGCGACGCTTCCCAGAGCCCCGCAGCCAACCGTGTTGCCGTTTGTATTGTTAAATAATTAGAGCGCTATGGATATGAAAAATAGATTGAAAGGTATCATTACCCTTGCCGTGGCCGCTTGCACCCTTGCCTCCTGCACCAAGGGCTTCGAAAACCTGAACAAAGACCAGTTCGGTGTCTCCGACAACCAGCTGGCACAGGACGGCCTGGCCCTGGGCGGCATGCTGCAGCAGCTGGAACGCTCTGTGATCACTTTCCGCGACGGTACTTACCTGGACTCCGACTACCAGATCATGTACAACCTGTGTGCAGAGACCTGGGTCGGCTACATGGCTCCCACCCTTTCCGACGGTCATCACGCCGGCTGGGATGTGAACGATGGCTGGCATCGCCGCATGTTCACCGTCAAATACGAATATGGCATGGGCGGTTACCAGGACTTCGAGAAATCGGCCCTGGAACTGAACATGACCAACGAACTGGCCCTGGCCAAGGTGCTCAAGGTGGCCACCATGCACCAGGTAGCCGACTACTACGGCCCCATCGCTTACTCGCACTACGGCGAGCTCACCAACCTGTACGACCCGCTGGACCAGGTGTACGATCAGTTCCTGAAAGAGCTGGACGAGTCCATCGAGATCCTGGAGAAAGTGGCCGCCAGCGGCGCCCGGCTCCTGGAAGACTACGACGTGGTCTACTACGGCGACACCGCCAAGTGGGTACGCTTTGCCAACTCCCTGCGCCTCCGCCTGGCCATGCGCATCCGCTTCGCCAATCCGGAGCTGGCCCGCACCGAGGCCGAAAAATCCATCGCCAATCCCTTCGGCGTCATTGAAAGCAATGCGGAAAACGCCGTGATGAACGGCGTGGACCACCATCCCATCTACGAAATCAACGTGAACTTCAACGATGCGGACACCCAGGTGGGCGCTTCGCTGGATGTGTACCTGAACGGGTACAACGACCCCCGCATGTTCAAGTATACCAAACCCGCCGGTGACGGAAAACTGCACGGCGTTCGCCCGGGCATCTCCCCCAACCAGTGGACCAACTACAAGAACACGGCGGCCAAGGTATCGGCCCCCAACGCCGGCATCTACAAGATTTGCTGGCTCAACGCCGCAGAGGTGGCTTTCCTCCGTGCCGAGGGCGCCCTGATCGGCTGGGAAATGGGCGGCAGCGCACAGGATTTCTACGAGCAGGGCATCAAACTTTCCTTCGAGGAATGGGGTGCCGAGGGCGCAGCCGCCTACATCGGCAACAGCAGCGCCAAGCCCGCCGCCTTCAAGGATAACGTAGGCCGCGCCAACGCCAACGCCCCGTCCGATGTCACCATCGCCTGGAACGACAAGGACGACGAGGAGCGCAAGCTGGAGAAAATCGCCACCCAGAAATGGCTGGCCCTCTTCCCCAACAGTTGCGAGGCCTGGGCGGAATACCGCCGCCTGCACTACCCTGTCCTGCTTACGCCCGCCAAGAACTTCGCCGACGGAATCGTCAACATGAATTACGGCATCCGCCGTGTCCCTTACCCGGTTTCCGAGCAGTCCGACAACAAGCCCGGTTACGAGTCCGGCGTAGCCGCCCTGGGTGGCGCCGACAATGCCGGCACCCGTCTGTGGTGGGACCAGAAGCCGTTCAACAACTAATCTGCGGACGAATATGAAAAAGATACTTTATATCGCATCTGTCGCCCTGCTGGCCCTGGGCTTCACCGCTTGCAACACCAAGGTGGAGAAAATGGAGGTCCAGCACTTCAAGACCTACTCCCTGGACGAAAATGAGATGTCCCAGGAAGACCAGGCCTACTTCGAGAATCTCCGGGAATGGAAGAAGAGCAAGCACACCATTTCCTACGTGTACTTCGCAGCCTGGGCTCCGCCGGAAGGTTCCACCAGCCTGTTTATCGAGTACAAGAACATGAAACCCCGTCTGATGTCCCTGCCGGATTCGCTGGACATCGTGAACCTGTGGATGGGTACGCCCATGAAGCAGGAAAGCACCGATGCCTGCTTCTACGGCAACGTGAAGAACGAGGAAACCGGCGAGATCGAGTGGGCACCCCTGCGCACCTACGACTACTCCCCCAACGCTTTCTTCGATCTGGAATACTGCCAGAAGTTCAAGGGCACGCGCTTCGTGATGCATGCCGATGCTTCCCACTACGGCCAGGAATTCGACCTGGAAGGCCAGCACTGGAAAGTGGACGGCAGCGAAGAGACCGTCCGTGCCTACGGCCGCCTGGTGGTGGACATCGTAAACACCCACGGCCTGGACGGCGTGGACTTCGACTATGAAGGCTGGGGCGCCCAGCAGATTTTCTGGGTCATCGACGAAGTGGGCAAATCCTTCGGCCCCAAGGGCACCAACCCCGAGAAACTCCTGATCGTGGACTACTTCGGCGGCTATCCGGGCGGAGACATCGAACCTTACATCGACTACCTGGTCAAGCAGGCCTATTCTGCCCAGGGAGCCGGCGTGGGCGGTCCCGACTGGTGCCCCGCAGAGAAGATGGTGTACTGCGAGCAGTACGAGCAGTCTTCTTCCGAAGGCCCCAACTACCTGAACGGCGGTTACCCCACCAACATGACCAACCCCGAAGGCGAAAAGATGTATATGCTGGAGCGTTATGCCCGCTATGCTTCCGAGGCCACGGAGGGCCAGGGCGGCGGATTCGGCGCCTATTACATTGACAACGATTACGACAACGGCCAGGCCGCGCTGGAGAAGAAGGGTTATTCCATGACCAACTTCCAGAGCTACGGCTTCCTGCGCCGCGCCATCCAGATCATCAACCCCCATAAATAGACCCTGCAGTATGAAAAAGAACGTAATCTTAGCTTTTGCAGCGGTTCTTGCCCTGGGCGTCACCGCTTGCAACCAGGCCGACAAATTCCAGTACGGCAAAGAGATCGTCCTGATTACCGGATCGGGCTCCTCTCCCGTCTCCAAGGACCAGATCCTGGCCGACCAGATTCCCATCTCCTACAACTATTCCCTGTCGGCAACGGGTGTCGCCACGGAAGACATGAAGGTGCATATCTGCTTCGACTCCCTGGCCGTGAAAGCCTACAACGAGGCCAACAAGACTTCCTACGTGAGCGTTCCCCGCGAATCCGTGCTCATCAACGACGAATACGTAACCATCCAGAAAGGGTCGGCCGTGTCGTCCATGACCTCGGTCACCATGCTGGACAACAGTTTCATCCAGGAAGGCGTCATCTACGTGATTCCCATCTCCGTAGCCTATGTGGAAGGCGGGAACGCCTCTATCCTGGAAGCTTCCAAGAGCCTGTTCATCAAAGTGGGCAAAACCATGGAAAGCTTCTCCCTGGACATTCCCAACATCGGCGTATACAGCACCTACGACCTGGGAAAGGGCCACTACGACCTGGACCAATGGACCCTGGAAATCAAGGCTCATCCCTATAACATGAAGTCCCGCGGTGCGGACCAGCTGTGCCGATTCGCCTGCTGGAACGAAGACGGCGGCGGACAGGTGCTGCTCCGTTTCAACGAGAACGGCAAGCCCTGGAAGACCCTGGACATCGTGTCGGTGAACGGCCGCTATGTGACCGGCGCCACCGGCGAGGGCGATGCCTCCGAAGGCACCTTCAACGCCAACCAGTGGTACATGATCTCCATCGTATGGAACGGCTCCGACATGTCGGTGTACATCAACGGTGAGAAGGATACCCCCTGGCAGAACACCATCTCCGGCAGCCAGGCCTTCAAGCTCAACCGCTTCGAGATCGGCATGTCCTGGGGCGGCTATGGAAGTTCCCAGAGTTACACCGGCCGCATGGCCGAAATGCGTATTTGGAACGTCGCCCGCAGCCAGAGCGACATCGCCTCTACCCTCTGCTCCGTGGACGCCAAGTCCGAAGGTCTGCTGGGTTACTGGAAGATGAACGAAGGCGAAGGCCATATCTTCCACGATTCCGTGGCCGGCAACGACATGGACTGGGACAAGTCCCAGCGCCAGAAAGACGAATCCAACTATGTCACCACCCCCGAAGCCGGCGACGCCATCGTCTGGGTGAAGGACGAAAAGAACAAGTGTGCACAATAAATTATAACCAATATACCAACTTATGAAAAAAGTATTATCTGCTTTTGCATTGGCCCTGCTCCTGGTGGGTTGTGCCAAGGAGTATGATGACACCGACCTCAAGAACCGTGTCACCACGCTCGAAACCAAGGTGGGAAACCTGGAAGCGCAGATGACCGCCGCCAACAAGGTGGCCCTGGGTCAGTATGTGCAGAAGGTGGAAAAGACCGAAGAAGGCGTTACCGTGACTTACGGTGACGGCACCGTGGTCACCCTGAAAATCTCCGGCGGCGCAGGCGCAGGCACCCTGGGCGTCATCCAGCAGGACGGCCTGCTGTACTGGGCCATCGACGGAGAAATGCTCCTGTATGAAAACAAAGGCCTCCTGGTAAGCCAGGTGTCCAACATTTACGTGGAAGACGGCAAGCTGTATGCCGACATCGCCGGTAAGAAAACCGAGCTGGGCGGCTTCAGCGGCGGCACTTCCCTGCAGGACGGCATCTTCAAGAACATCGAGGTTACCGCCGAAAACGTAGTGCTCACCCTGAGCGACAACTCCACGGTGAACATTCCCATCGGCAGCGCCTTCAAACTGGTCATTGCCAAGACGCAGTACCAGGTGACCACCACCGATCCCTTCGACGTGCCCTACACCGTGAACGCCAAGATCAACGGCACCGAGGTGGACATCTTCACCGACGCCAACTACAAGGCTACGGTAGAGGCCGACAAATTCGTCATCACCCCGAAGGTCGTGGCCGAAGGCTCCGCCCTGGCCTATGCCGACTCCAAGGTAGGCCTCACCTCCATCGTGAAGCTGAACTTCGGCGCCGAAGCCGAAGCCGACTATGCCGACGTGACCGATGAGCCCGCCGACCCGACCAACAACATCGACTACATTGCCGAATCGGCCGATGCAGCCGTGGACGTGCACATCGTCTCCAACGTCTCCCTGGACAAGAACTCCATCAAGCCCCAGGTAGACTGGATCACCGTTTCCGACGTAAAGGCCAACAACTACACCATCACCCTGGCCGTGGAAGACAACCCCACCGACCAGATCCGTACCGGTGAAGTATGGGTCTTCGAAGCCGGCACCGAGAACAAGCTCCAGACCATCGTCGTGGCCCAGAAGGCCAAAGAGGAAGTACCCGAAGTGAAGAACTGGTACAACCCGCAGGGCTGGAACAAGGTATTCAACATGGCCGACTACAAGACCAACAGCACCTTCATGCTGGGCGACGGCCTTACCCTCACCCCCGGTTCCCTCACCCTCCAGTGGAAATGTCCTGTTCCGCTTCTCCAACGACGGTGACGCCGACGGCCAGCTCTGCCTCAACGCCGGTGCCCTTGGACTGGGCCAGGCACAGGTAAGAAAGGGTGACCAGCCTTACGTTTGGCCTACCGGCGAATGGGCCGTGATGACCCTCGTAAGCGATGGCAGCACCCTCTCCGTGTATCACAACGATGAACTTATCGCCAGCTACCAGGTAAGCGCTCCCGCATCCTGGAATCTCCAGCGCTTCGACCTGTCCATGACCTGGGACGACGGTTCCAGCTGGCCGCTCAAGCAGGCCTTCAACGGTTACTCCGCCTATGCCCGTGTGTGGAGCCGCGCCCTCGCCGCCTCCGAAATCGCTTCCACTCTCTGCGAAGTGAGCCCCAGCGCCGAAGGCCTGGAGATTGACTGGAAGTTTGACGGTTCCGAGGAAAAAGCCGTCCTGAACGTCGCTTCCAAGAACGCCGGCATGGACCTGGACTTCACCGATTGCTGGGATGGCAACGGCAACGCCAAGGACAACTCCGACGCAGCTGCAGCCGCCTGGACCACCCTCGCCGGCTCTGCCGTTAACGGCATTTGCTACACCACCGACGGCGGCGGCAGCACCGAGCCCCAGAATCCCGACCAGCCTGCCAATCCGGAAGGATGGGACAAGGTATTCAACATGGCCGACTACAAGACCAACAGCACCTTCATGCTGGGCGACGGCCTTACCCTCACCCCCGGTTCCCTCACCCTCCAGTGGAAATTTCTCCAACGACGGTGACGCCGACGGCCAGCTCTGCCTCAACGCCGGTGTCCTGGGCGTAAACCAGGTGCAGGTGAGCAAGGACAACAAGCCCTATGCATGGCCTACCGGCGAATGGGTTGTCATGACCCTCGTGAGCGACGGTGCCAACCTGAGCATCTACAAGAACGACGTTCTCATCCAGACCGTCGCCGCCCAGGGTGCCGCTTCCTGGAATCTCCAGCGCTTCGACCTGTCCATGACCTGGGACGACGGTTCCAGCTGGCCGCTCAAGCAGGCCTTCAACGGTTACTCCGCCTATACCCGTGTGTGGAGCCGCGCCCTCTCCGCCTCCGAAATCGCTTCCACCCTCTGCGAGGTGAGCGCCGATGCCGAAGGCCTGGAACTGAACTGGATCTTCGACGGCAGCGATGAGAAGGCTGTCGTGAACGTGGCTGCCAAGAACGCCGGCATGGACCTGGACTTCACCGACTGCTGGGATGGCAACGGCAACGCCAAGGACAACTCCGAGGCAGCCGTAGCCGCCTGGACCAATCTGGAAGGCTCCGGCCTGCCCGGCATCTGTGTCGTCAACCCCGAGGCCGATCCCGGTACTGATCCTGGTACTGATCCTGGTACTGATCCTGGTACCGACCCCGGAACGGATCCCGGCACCGACCCTGGCACCGATCCCGGTACTGATCCCGGCACTGAGCCCGACAACCGTACCTGGTACACCCCCGCCGGCTGGGACAAGGTGTTCAACATGGCCGACTACAACACCAACAGCACCTTCGTCTGGGACCAGGGACTCGCCCTGAACCCTTCCGCCGTCACCCTCCAGTGGAAATTCTACGCCAACAAGTGGAATAACCACAAGTTCCAGGACAAGGACGAACAGGGGAACACCCTCTACTCCAACCGGTTGGGCGAATTCGCCAATGCCGACGAAAGCAAGTCCGTGCTCTTCCGTTTCTCCAATGACGGCGACGTGGACGGTCAGCTCTGCCTCAATGCCGGCGCCCTCGGCCTCGGACAGGCCCAGGTGGGCAAGGACGGCAAGCCGTACGCATGGCCCGTTCAGGAATGGGTGGTCATGACCATCGTCAGCGACGGTTCCAAGATCCACGTGTACGAGAACGACACCCTCCTCGCCTCCTACGACGCCACGCCCGGCGACTCCTGGAACCTGGAGCGCGTAGACCTCTCCATGACCTGGGACGATGGTTCCAACTGGCCGCGCTCACAGGCATTCAACGGATACACCGCTTTCATCCGTGTCTGGAGCAAGGCCCTCGCCGCTTCCGAAATCGCCGCCACGCTGTGCGAAGTCCCGGCCCAATACAAGGACGGCCTGGAAGCCTGCTGGAACTTTGACGGCTCCACCGACAAGTGGGTCGAGAACAGTGTGGAAAAGGACGTTGACTATGCCCTGGACTTCACGTCCTGCTATGACGGCAACGGCAATGCCAAGGACAACGGCGATGCTGCCGCAGCCGCCTGGACGGCCCTGTCCGGTTCCGCCCTGCCCGGCATCTGCTACGTGGTAGAATAAAACCTATACCTAACTGTGAAAGGGAGGCCCTCCGGGGTCTCCTTTTTTGGTACCGGGCTTGATTCTTTACGGCAGAATTAGTAAATTTGTAAGTATCAGTTGCTGTCTTCTATGAAAAAAGTTGCATTGGCACTTGCCAGCGGCGGACCGCGCGGGTTCGCCTACATCGGAGCCATCGAAGAACTCCAGAAAAGAGGTTATACCATTACATCCGTTGCAGGGACCAGCGCAGGAGCGCTGGTGGGCGGCATCTTCGCCGCCGGCCGGATGGAAGAATTTAAGGAGTGGCTCTACGGCCTGGATTCCATGAAGGTACTGTCCCTGATGGATTTCGCCATCAGCAAGAACTCGTTGGTAAAAGGAGAAAAAGTCATTTCCGAAATCCAGAAAATGGTTCCCAACCTGAACATCGAAGACCTGGCCGTTCCCTTCACCGCCGTGGCCACAGACCTGTACACCGGCGAGGAAGTACTGTTCCGCGAAGGCCCTGTCTTCGATGCCATCCGGGCGTCCATCTCCATCCCTTCGGCCTTCCGGCCGGTAAAATGGCAGGGCCGCACCCTCATCGACGGAGGCGTAACCAACACCTTCCCCCTCAACCGCGTGCAGCGCACCCCCGGCGACATCCTGGTGGGGTTCAACGTCAATGAGATAGATGCCGCCCAGATCCAGGGTTTCCTGGACAGCCGCGCCGCCCTGGATGCAGAGGAAGAGGCCCGCAGGGAAGAGGCCAAATCCCTGCTGAAAGACACCCTGGCAACGGCCGAACGCGGAGACTTCCTGGAAAAAATGAAAAACGCCCACCAGCGGGGCTCCCAGCTCATCCGCGAAAGCGTGGCATCGGGCATCCAGGAACGCCGCCTGGTGGCCGAGGGCAAGGAAAGCCATCTGCCCATAGACGCCGACGACAACTACCTTTCCCTCATCCAGCGCAGCTTCGGCATCATGAACTGCGCCCTGTCCCGCATGGCCATCTCCCTCACGCCCCCGGACATCCTGTGCAGCCTTCCCTTCGACTCGTACCACGGCGTTTACGGCTACTCCCACGCCCGGGAAATCGTAGACAAGGGCCGGGAGCTAATGGCCGAAGCCTTAGACAATTACGAAAAGTTAAAATAATTTAACATTTTTCGGCCAGATTGTGTATCTTTGCACCATCTATGGCAAAAAACGTAACCATCAAAGATATTGCACGGGAGGCCGGCGTTTCCATCGCCCTGGTCTCTTTCGTGATGAACAACCGGGTCGAGGCCAACGGCAAGCAGAAATACCGCGTCAGCGAAGCCACCAAGAACAGAATCCTGGACGTGGCCGCCCGGATGAACTATCGGCCCAATTCCGCCGCGCGCATGCTGCGGCAGGGGCGCACGCGGGTCATCGGAGTCATCCTGTCGGACCTGGGGAACATTTTCTATGGCACCATTGCCAAGGAAATGGAGAAAGTCATTACCCAGAAAGGCTATACGGTGCTGTTCGGCAGCACGGAGGAAGACCCGGAGCGCTTCGGCCGCCTGGTGCAGTCTTTCCTGGAAAAGGACGTGGAGGGCTTTATCGTGGTTCCCTGCGTCGGTTGCGGCAAGTATATGAACCGCCTCATGGAGTCGGGCCGGCCGTTCATAACCATCGACCGCTATAACCCGGACTACGACGTTCCCGCCGTGCTCATCGATAATGTGAAGGCCATGAACAGCCTGGCCGATGCCCTCCGGCAGCAGGGCGTCCGCAAGATGGGACTCCTGTCCTATGCCATGCGCACATCGGCCATGATGGGCCGCGAACAGGGATTCCGGGAAGTGGCCGGCCCCGACGCGCCCATCTACCAGCTGGGATTCCAGACCATCCAGGAAGACGCCGCCAAGGCGGCGGACGACATCGTGGCCCGGGGCCTGGACGGAATGGTGTGTGCTTCCAACGAAGCCTCCGTGGCCCTGATCCGGGCACTCATCGCCCGGGGCAAGCGCATTCAGGAAGACATCCGCATCGCAGGCTTCGACTACTCCAACATTTACGATATCTTCACCCCCCGCATCACCCACGTGCTGCAACCCCTCCCGCTCATTGCCAGGGAAAGCACCAACTATCTGTTCCGGCTCATCGGCCTGAAGGATAAGGGAGAAGACATCGGCCAGGAGAAAGATAAGATATTCTTAGACGCTACACTAATATGAAAAACTTCACCGTGGCCGGGGCGCCCCTTCCCAATATGCCTTGGGAGGACAGACCGGCCGGCTCCAACGCACCCCTCTGGCGCTACAGCGCCAACCCCGTCATTCCCAGGGACTTGCTCCCGGACTCCAACAGCATTTTCAACAGCGCCGTCGTACCTTTTAAAGACGGCTTCGCCGGCGTTTTCCGCTGCGACGACACCAACCGCCGCATGACCCTGCACGCAGGATTCTCCCGGGATGGCATCCACTGGAACATCCGGCCGGAGACGCTCCGCTTCCAGGGTGCAGACCCGGAGGTGGCGCAGTGGGTCTATGGATACGACCCCCGCGTGGCCTGCATCGACGGCAAATACTGGGTCACCTGGTGCAACGGCTATCACGGCCCCACCATCGGCGTGGCCTGGACCGATGATTTCCAGACCTTCCACCAGGTAGAGAACGCCTTCCTCCCCTACAACCGCAACGGCGTGCTGTTCCCGCGCAGGATCGGGGGCCGGTACGCCATGCTGTCCCGTCCTTCGGACACCGGCCACACGGCTTTCGGAGACATTTTCTACAGCGAATCGCCGGATATGGAATTCTGGGGACATCACCGGCACGTCATGGCACCCGCCCCGTTTGAAGTAAGCGCGTGGCAGTGCATGAAGATTGGCGCGGGTCCCGTTCCCATCGAGACTTCCGAAGGATGGCTGCTCTTCTTCCACGGGGTACTGCGCTCCTGCAACGGTTATGTGTACAGCTTCGGCAGCGCCCTGCTGGATTTGGACCAACCCTGGAAAGTGGTGGCCCGCAGCGGCCCCTACCTGATTTCTCCGCAGAAGCCCTACGAATGCATGGGAGATGTGCCCAACGTGACCTTCCCCTGCGCCGCCCTGCACGACAACGCCACCGGCCGCGTGGCGGTTTATTATGGCTGTGCCGACACCGTCACCGGGCTGGCTTTCGGCTACATTCCGGAAATCGTGGACTTCACCCGGCGCACCAATATCCTGTAGGCTTATTTCCAGATCAGGGTTCCGCCCTGGGACAAATCCCGGTGGGACAGCCGGTATCCCTTGTTTTTGCCGTTGAAGAGTGCCTTCGACGGCTTTTTGCTGCGGGTGATGGTCAGGGTGCGGCCCTCCGGCAAGGTAATCACCGCCTTGGGGAAGGTGGGACGCGTGAGGGTGAAGGACGGGTCTCCCGGGCAGTCCGGGTAGAAACCCAGCATGGAAAAGACGGCCCAGGCGCTCATGGTACCGGTGTCGTCGTTGCCGGGAATGCCGTCCGGGGCATTCTTGTAATAGGTGGCCAGGATGCGGTCTACCTGCTCCCAGGTGCGTTTTTCATATCCCTTGAAGCGGGAGAAGAGATAGGGATAGACGATGTCCGGTTCATTGGCCGGGTCGTACAGGCCGTCGTCAAACACGTGCTGCAGGTTTTTCACGAAAGCCCGGGTGCCGCCCTGCAGCCGGGCATAGCCGGCCACGTCGTGCGGGACGGCGAAACTGTAATTCCAGGCACTGCCTTCGTGAAAACCGGGGGCATTGGAAAAATCGGCCCCGTCCTCCGGGTTGAAGGGCGTGAGGAAACGGCCGTCTTTCTCCAGGGGCCGCAGGCACTTGTATTCCGGAGAATAATAATGCCGATACCCCAGGGAACGCTGCAGGAAACGCTGCGCATCGGCCCCGCGGCCCAGGTCATCGGCCAGGCGGGACAGCGCGTAGTCCGCCACATAGTACTCCAGGGCGTGGGACACCGAGTTGTCGCCGGAAAAGTCCGCCGCAAAGTAGTTCAGGGGGATATAGCCGCGCTCCAGGTAAGGGTCGTTGTCCGGGCGCATCAGGTTCCGGGCGCCGGGCGTATCGGCCGATTTCAAAAAGGCTTCATAGGCCGACTCAATGTCGATGTCCCGGATGCCGCGGAGCCAGCTGTCGGCGATGACGCAGACGGCGGGATCCCCTTCCATCGTCCAGGTTTCGCGGCCATACAGCTCCCATTTGGGCATCCAGCCCCATTCCCGGTACTGTTCGATCATGGAATTCACCATGTCGGTCTGGGTTTCGGGCCACAGCAGGGTGAGCAGCTGGTGCAGGTTGCGGTAGGTGTCCCAGAGGGAGAACACCGTGTAGCGGTTGCCGCCGCCCACACGCCCGATGCCCTTCTCCCGCATTTTCCGGCGCAGCTGCCCGTCCGGTCCCGTGCCGACGGGAAGCCCTCCCGTCCCCGCCGGATTGCCGAACTCCATGAGCGGGTATGCCCCGTTTACATCGTTGAGAATGTTGGGATGGATCAGGGCATGGTAAAGGGCTGTATAAAAGATGGTTTTCTGGTCCGGCGTGCCGCCTTCCACCTGGATGCGGCCCAGATGTCCGGCCCAGAGCCCGTCGGCCGCCTCGCGGACGGCGTCGAAGCGGAAGCCCTTCTGTTCGGCATTCAGGTTTTCGCGGGCATTCTCGATGCTCACGAAGGATACGCCTATCTGGACCTGGACCTGTTCGCCGGGAGAGAGCTTATCGTAGTGGAACCAGTAGCCGATGTCGTCGCCGCTGAGTTCCCGCGCATAGGCGGTGTACAGTTTGTACTGCCCGGCGTCTCCGTCCCAGGCGGCCTCGGCGGTCATGGGACGCTGTTTTTTCCAATAGCCGCTCCGGCTGGGGACCTTGCTCACGCGCAGGACGAAGTAAAGGGGAAATACGGCATCCCGGTTGTAGCAGAAGGTGCCCATGAGCTTGCTGCCCTCTATCTCCGTGGCCGATACCCGACGCACGCTGGCCCCGCTTTCGTTGGTGAGGCCTTCGCCCAGGTTCACCAGGACATTGCCCTCCCCGCCGGGGAAGGTGTAACGCTCGATGGCCGTGCGCGCCGTGGCGCTGACCTCGGCCTTGATGCCGCTGGAAAGCTGCAGGGCATAGTAGCCGGGGTGGGCCGTCTCATCGGTGTATTCGGCACCGTAGGCATGATAATCCACCTGCAGGGGGCCGGTGGTGGGCATGGTGAGGACGGCGCCCAGTTCCGGGCAGCCCACGCCGGAGAGATTCACGTGGGAAAAGCCGGTAAAATACCGATTTTCAGCCACATAGGGTGTACTCCACCAGCGGCTGTCCTTGTCCCAGGTGTTCAGGGCCGAACCCATCACGTTGAAGGGGCTCACGCTCATCATGCCGCCGGGGGTGACGGCGCCGGGATGGCAGGCGCCGAAGTTGGAAGTGCCGATAAAAGGGTTCACCCACTGGGTCTGGGCGCCGGCGCCCAGGGCGGCCGCTGTCAGAAACGCAGCCAGGCAATATAAGATTCTACGCATACTTTGGCTCTGAAAACATTCAAAGATACAAAAAAAATACGTATCTTTGTGAACTTGGACTTTCATTGTAAGTAAAACAATTACACATTATATGAAAAAACTTGTATCCATTCTCCTGTGCAGCCTGCTGTCTGTAGCCCTGTTTGCACAAACGGCCAGCATGATCAACATGGCTCGCGCAGAGCTCGAAAAACGAGGCCTGGAAGAGAGTGCCGTCAGGGCCCGCCTGCTGGAAAACGGCATCGACGTAGATGCCATTTCCCCTTCCGAATATCCGGCCTACCAGGACCGCGTCCTTGCCATCCTGAACCAGATGCAAAGTGAAAAATCGGCCGAAAAGGTGGCTCCTGCCGCTCCTGCCAGCATAGACGCCGGCGCCGCCATTGCAGCCGAATCCGTTACGCCCAATGACATTCCCCAGACCACACTGGGCGAAGAAGCGGCAGAAAAGGCCCTGGAAGAAACCCTGGCCAAAAACCACGTCTCCCCTACGGCCGGCAATAACATCTACGGCCATTCCCTGTTCACCGGCAAGTCCCTGGAGGTGTTCCGTACCACGGACGGCGCCCAGGCTCCGGACACCTACGTCATGGGAGAAGGAGACGAGGTGCACATTTCCATCTTCGGCTCCTCCCAGACGGAAATGCACCAGCGAATCGCCGGGGACGGTTCCATCCAGCCTGCCGGCTCTTCCAAGATTTTCCTGAAGGGCCTTACCCTGGCCCAGGCCCGCAGCGCCATCAAGAGCAAGCTGGCCCAGCACTATTCCTTCCGCCAGGACCAGATTGCCGTCACCATCACCACGGCCCGTACCGTTACCGTGAACATCTACGGTGAAGTGGGCGTGCAGGGCGGCTTCACCATGAGCGCCCTCAACACCGCGTTCAACGCCCTGGCTGCCGCCGGCGGCCCCACCGCCATCGGCTCCCTGCGCAACATCCAGCGTTCCCGCGGCGGCAAAACCACCAAACTGGACCTGTACCAGTTCATGACCGGTGCCGCATCGGCCGCCAACTATGACCTGCAGAACAACGACATCATCTTTGTTCCCGTTGCCGACAAAATCGTGAGCATAGAAGGTTCCGTGAACCGTCCCATGCGCTATGAGATGGTAGAGGGAGAAACCCTCAAGGACCTCATCCGCTATGCCGGCGGCCTCACCTACTCCGCCCTGGCAGACTTCGTCCAGATCGAGCGCTTCGCCGGCGGCGAGAAAGTGTTCCTGGAGTATAAGCTGGACGACGTCCTGTCCGGGAACCAGGCCGTTCCGCTGCAGGGCGGCGACATCGTCCGCGTGAAGGACATCGCCAAACCCATGGAGAACTACGTGGCCATCAGCGGTGACGTCTACTACGGTGGCCGCTACGACCTTTCCAAGAACGGCACCCTGTCCGCCCTCCTGGAAACCGGCAAGCCCCGCTATACCGCCCGCACGGAATACGTGCTGGTAGAGCGCACCCGCCCGGACGAGACCGTAGAGGTGCTCACCGTTCCCTTCCCCGGGGTCAACGGCAATCCGGACTTCCGGCTGCAGGCCCGTGACGCCGTGCGCGTCCTCGCCCAGGCAGACTTCCGCGACGAAGCCAATATCAGCGTATCCGGCCAGGTGCGCACCCCGTTCACCCGCGCCTTCGGCGTGAACGACCGCATGAGCATCGGCCAGGCCATCGAACTGGCAGACGGCCTCAAAGCCAGCGTCTATCCCGCCGCCTACATCTTCCGCAAGGACCTCACCAACAGCGATAAGATGGAGTACATCCCCGTGAACCTGGAAAAAGACAAGGATCAATTGCTGCAGCCTGGCGACGAACTGCGCATCTACGACAACAGCACTTACACCAACCTGGGTGAACTCCGGGTGAGCGGTGCCGTGAAAACGCCCGTCACCCTCACCTATGACCCGGCCCTGTCCCTGCACGACCTCCTGATGATGGCCGGCGGCTTCGAGGTAGGCGCCGCCTACGACCGCGTGGAAGTGTTCCGCATGAACATCTCCCAGAAAGACGAGGTCAAGTTCGACCAGTTTGCCATTACCGTTACGGAGGACTATTATCCCACGGACGAGAATTTCCAACTGCAGCCCTACGACCAGATCGTGGTGCGCCTCACCCCCAACTTCACCAAGGGCCGTACCGTAGAAATCAACGGCCGCGTGAAGTATCCCGGCGTGTATGTACTGGAAGACAACCGCACCCAGCTCTCCGAGGTCATCAAGATGGCCGGCGGCCTGCTGGACGATGCCAGCCCCTATGCCACCCTGTTCCGCACCTTCAACAACCGCGGCAACATCGGCATCAATCTCAAGAAAGCCAAGAACCACTCCCGGCAAATGGCCCACGACCCTATCCTGATGGAAGGCGATGTCATTAACGTGGTACGTGCAGAGAATACCGTCACCATCCGCGAAACCGGCACCCTGATGGGCCAGTATGTGCCCGAGGAATACCAGGCCAGCCAGAAGACCGTCACCTACCAGGGTCCCTACACGGCCGACTGGTACATCAAGCAGTACGCCGGCGGTTATGCCAAGTACGCCAACAAGAACAGCATTACCGTTACCCTGCCCAACAACCAGTCCAAGGGCACCAAGCGTTTCCTCTTCTTCGGACACACGTATCCGCGCGTGGAACCGGGTTCCGTCATTACCCTGAGCCTGGACCAGGAAAAGCGCGAAAAGGCAGAACAGCCTAAGGAGAAGATCCACTGGGACCAGATTGCCGCCAGCACCCTGAGCGCCCTCACCTCCGTGGTATCCATGATCCTGCTCATCGAAAGACTGAACTAGCCCTATGCAAGAGAATCCCAATTACACCAATCCCTCCCTCCCGGAAGAGGAAGAAGGCATTGACATCATCGGCCTTGTCAAGCAGATGTGGGATGGCAAATGGACCATCATCATCTGCACGGCCGTCTTCATCGCACTGGGGCTCGTAGCGGCCCTTACCATGAAACGCACCTACTCCGTCAGTTCCACGATGGTGCCCCAGATGAGCAGTTCCAGGAACTCTTCCCTGAGCAGCCTGGCCTCCCTGGCAGGTTTCGACCTGGGCATGGCCACCAACACCGGCTCGGACCTGTCCCCGCTCATTTATCCGCAGATCGTGAGCAGCGTTCCCTTCCGCAAGGAACTGCTGTATACACCCCTCCACTATGCCGAGGCCGACACCGCCGTGAGCACCTACACCTACCTGAAGGAGTACGCCAAACCCACGGTGATGGGGACCATCCTGAAGTACACCATCGGCCTGCCGGGAGTGATCCTGGGCGCCGTCCGCAAAGAGGAACCGGAGGTTTCCATCCCGGGCGGGAGCGGCGTTGACAATGGTCCCAAGCCCATCGTCCTTACCAAGGAAGAGGGCAAGATGCTAAAGCTCATCGCCGAAAATGTATCGCTGGCGGTGGACAAGAAGGAAGGCTACCTCACCCTGACCGTCAACGGGACAGAGCCCGTCCAGACAGCCGAACTGGCCATGAAGGCCCAGCAACTGCTGCAGCAGGAGGTAACCCGATTCCGCACGGAAAAGGCCAAGGACAACCTGGATTATATCCAGGCCCGCTACAACGAGATCAAGACCGAGGCCGAATCCTATCAGGCTGCCCTGGCCACCGTCACGGACCGCACCCAGAGCATGACCACCACCCGCGCCCGCATCGAACGGGACCGCATCCAGAGCAAATACAACACGGCCAATTCCATATACCAGGAAATGGCCAAACAGCTGGAGCAGGCCAAGATGCAGGTGAAGCGGGACACCCCGGTGCTGGCCGTCATCCAGCCGGTCACCGTACCCCAGAAGCCGTCCAACAGCCGGGCCAAGACCCTCATTGTCTGGACTTTCTTCGGATTCATACTGGGCTGCGGCATTGTCCTGGCCAAGGGCTACCTGCCCAAGGTCAAGGAAATGTTTGCCAAAAAAGAAGAGGAAGAAAAGACGGAAGCCTGAACCTACTCTTCCAAGAGGTTGTAGGTACGTTCAAACAACGTAAACTTCCCGCCGCTGATATTCACGGTTTCCTGAGCGTCGCCAAGGGTGACGCTCAGTTTGTTTCCGGCCAGGGTGTAGGAGCCGGTATCGTGCACATACTGCGAAGCGTTGGCCATGAGTACCCGTACCAGGCGCTGCCCCGTGACAAAGACGATGTAGCCGGGATAGGTTCCCGTCTGGCAGGTCCAGATGGTGCCGGAAAGGGAGGAACTGCCGGCGGCGATCACCGGATATCCGTCAATCAGGTAAGCAGTAGTGTTACCGGTCATGATTTCCGGATACAGGGTAAAGACTTGATCTGCAACGGTGACATAACTGCCGTCCAGCGTATAGGAAAGTTCTTCCCGGGACCAGCCGTAGGGAAAGCCTTCCTTGCGGGAGACATTGGTATAGGTGGCCTGCGTAAGCTGCCCGTCCGGGTGGAAGAAGAACATCCGGTAATCTCCGTCCTGGATGGTAGACCACACGCTGCCTTCCATACTGGTAAAGCGGGCCGGCTGTGTGGCCGAAAAATTCTTGTTCTTACTGTTCTTCACATGCGAGAACGTGCGTGCCAAAGCGGTATTGATGCCATTTTCTCCGGTGATGTCTATGCGGTGACCGTCGGTGGTATAGGTGCCGTGTACGATCTGGTTGGCGCCCGTAGTTGTATTGGTCTGGAGCGTCGCGGCACAGTTTTCGTTAAAGAAATGCGCGTAGGCGAACTGGTCATCTACCACTATTTTCCAGGAATGTCCGAGCAGGCTCACCCGCAGGAAATCCTTGTGACAGGAAGTCAGGGAAAGCAGAAGGATGGCTATGCCAAACAGTTTTTTCATAGACTAAAACAATGATATAGATACAAAAGTACGGATTTTTTCCGTAATTTTGTGTGTTGCAAGCAAAAATAATATGAAGAAAGCAATCCTTACCGGCCTTCTGGCACTGCTGGCCGTAGCGGCCCCGGGCCAGAACATCCGCACCAACTACCGCTCTCAGGGGATCACGCATATTTCCACGGACTACGAAACCCTTCAGCTGGGCGGTGAGAATATCTTTACCCGTGTAGAACTGGCCGGCTTCCCGGACGGGTCCACCCTGTATCTGCTGTATCTGAACCTGGAGCAGAAAACGGCCACCGTCGTGCCCAAGGGCGTTAAGATGGCGGTCAATCTGACAGGCGGCAAATTCCTGCGCCTGGACCAGATCGGGGAAGACTCCGCCACCAAGCCCCGCCAGGAAAACGGCCTGTTCATCAATCGGCTCAAATATGCCGTGGAAACGGCCGACATGGAGAAGATGATCAAGGGCGTCAAGAGCCTGGACATCATCACCGGCTGGAATCCGGACGACTATCTGCAGCTCACCTTCCCCAAGGAGGAACTGTCGGCCCTGCTGAAGCGCCACTGCGAAGCCATCCTGAAGGCGGCCGACAGCACCATCGACCTGGAGGCCACCCTGGGCAGCTTTACGGAGAACAAGAACAGCGTCCTGTCGGCCTCCAATCCCATCGTGGCCCGCGGCTCCCGCTACGACTACAATGTCCTGCTGTCCCATCTGTACTACAAAACCACCAACCAGGAAGACCTGGACCTGGCTTTCGTACTGGGCGCGGACAAGCAGTTCCACATTCCCTACGACGCCCCGGTGCGCTTCACCCTCAAGGACGGCAGCGCCATCGAACTGCTCCAAACCCGCGACGACACCAACTTCGTGTATGTCTACCCCAGCCTGGAGCAGCTGCAGCAGATGGTGGGGATCGGCATCCAGGGCCTTCGCATCGAGTATGAAGGCGGCATCCTGGAAGACAGCTTCGGTCCCCGGGAAGACGGCGCCCGCGGCTTCTCCGAGGCCGTGAACCAGGAACTCCAGCTCCTGCTGTCCCTAAGCCCCCGCTAGTATTTGCCATTTAGCATTTTTTCACTAACTTTGCACTCCCAATGAGGATGGTTCCGTAGCTCAGCTGGATAGAGCAACAGCCTTCTAAGCTGTGGGTCTCGGGTTCGAATCCCGACGGGATCACAAAAGGCACAGACGCCACGGTCGAAGACTGTGGCGTTTTTCGTGCAAGGGGCCGCCAAGCTTGCTTGAGGGGCCCCTTGTGCGGAAAGCGACAAACTGCGAAGCAGTTGGCGTCTGTGCTATGCTCGTGCATCAGCCCCCCGCAGGGGACGGGAAGTGGCCGCCGCAGGCGGGCAAATCCCGCCATCGCTCAGCGGCCCGCCCGGGGCCGTTTTCGTTAACAACCTAACTATAAGGCATTTACGACTTTTCCTCCCAGCCAAAATGTCGGGAGGAAAAGTTGTAAGTATCTGATTTTAAATCAATTAGCAAAAACAGACTTTGGGACTATCCTATGAAAACGTTCGAGCCGGATATCGTAAATACCTCTGTGGAACGCATGTGAATAATTTTCCGGTCAAAAGCGACGGGGCATGTTTGTTTCCCGTGTACTTCATGAAAAGATGGACTTTGACAGACACCTATAAGATACAATACAGGATATTTTTTGTATCTTTATGCCGTCAAACACTATTAAACTATGACCTTTACCATGATTATCGAGCTGCTCATCGTGCTGGCAGCTCTGTATGTGGGCTCGCGCTACGGTTCCCTGGCGCTGGGCGCCATCTCCGGCATTGGCCTGGCCATCCTGGTCTTCGGCTTCGGCCTTACGCCCGGAACGCCGCCCACGGATGTCATCTACATCATCATTGCGGCCGTCACTTGCGCCGGTACCCTGCAGGCATCCGGCGGTATGGACTGGATGATCCAGATTGCAGAGAAAATGCTGCGCAAGCACCCGGAACACATCACCTTCCTGGGTCCGCTGGTCACCTTTTTCCTCACGGTGCTGGTGGGTACCGGTCATGTAGTATACACCATCATGCCCATCATCTGTGACATCGCCCTCAAAAAGAATATCCGTCCGGAACGCCCCTGCGGCGTAGCGTCTGTGGCCTCGCAGGTGGGTATCACCTGTTCGCCCATCGCCGCGGCCGTGGTGGCCTTTGTGACCATTTCCAACGCCAACGGCTATATGGTGAGCATCCCGCAGGTGCTCATGGTCACCATCCCGGCCTGCATCATCGGCCTCATGTGCGCCTCCGTCGCCTCCTATAAGCGTGGCAAAGACCTGGACAAAGACCCGGCTTTCCTGGAAAGAAAGGCCGATCCCGAGATGTACAAATACATGTACGGCAACTCCGCCACCACCCTGGACAAGGTGATTACCCGGGAAGCCCGTGCCTCCGTGTTCGTATTCCTGGGCGCCCTGCTGGTCATCGTGGGCTTCGCCTTCTGCCAGATGATCCACGTGGAAGGCGGGGAAACCCTGGCCAAGGCCATCAACCTGCCCAAGATGAACATCTGCATCCAGATTATCATGCTCACGGCCGCTGCCGCCAACATCATCTTCTGCAAGGCGCAGCCCAAGAAAGCCGTGGCCGGCGCCGTGTGGCAGTCCGGCATGGTGGCCGTGGTGGCCATCTACGGCATTGCCTGGCTGGCCGATACCTACTTCGGCAATTACATGGACGAGATGAAGGTCATGCTCACCAACCTGGTCACCCACTATCCCTGGAGCATCGCCTTCGTCTTCTTCCTGGTATCCGTCCTCATCAACTCCCAGGGCGCCGTAGTGGTGGCCATGCTGCCCCTGGCCTACGAACTGGGCATTGCCGGGCCCGTCCTGCTGGGCGTGCTTCCCAGCGTGTACGGTTATTTCTTCATTCCCAACTACCCGTCCGACATTGCCACGGTGAACTTCGACCGCAGCGGCACCACGGTTATCGGCAAGTACCTCCTGAACCACAGTTTCATGATGCCGGGGCTCATCTGCGTCATCGTTTCCACCCTGGTGGGATACCTGATGACCAACGTCCTGTTTGCCGGCTACTTTGCCAGCTTCGTGCAATAGCGGCCGGGGCCGCTCCTACTGTCCCAAAAACGGGGACATCAGGAGCAAAAACCCTATGAAAATGCGCCTAATGTCCCAAAATACGGGACATTAGGCGCATTTCGCAGGCAGCAGGCGCACCTTAGGGCACGCACGGCACTATTACTTCACCATACCGCTGAAGCCCATGAAGGCCAGGGCCAGGATACCCACGCTGATGATGGCGATGGGTACGCCCTTGAAGGCCTTGGGAACGTTGTTCAGGGCCAGATGCTCACGGATACCGGCAAAGATGACCATGGCCAGGCCGTATCCCAAGGAGGTGGCGAAGGCGTATACCAGCGCCTGACCCAGGTTGAGCATACCGCCGGGGACGAAGGCAAACTCCTTGGTGACCACGTTGATGGCCACACCCAGCACGGCGCAGTTGGTGGTGATCAGGGGCAGGAAGATACCCAGGGCCTGATACAGCGACGGGGAAACCTTCTTGAGGACGATTTCTACCATCTGCACCAGGGCGGCGATGACCAGGATGAAGGCGATGGTCTGGAGGAAAGTAATGCCGAAGGGCACCAGCAGGTACTGATTGATCAGGTAGGTAACCAGGGTGGCCAGGGTAATCACAAAGCACACGGCCATGGACATTCCGGTGGCGGTGGACAGTTTGTTGGAAACGCCCAGGAAGGGGCAGATGCCCAGGAACTGCGCCAGGACGATGTTATTGACGAAAATCGCCGAAATGATAATCAGAAAATACTCCATAGCCTAATTCTTTTTAAGGTATTTGTTGAACAGGACCATCAGGTAACCCAGGCACAGGAAGGCGCCCGGAGCCATCACGAAGGCCAGCATACCGTCGTTGCCGCCGATGAAATTCCAGCCGAAAACGGAGCCGGAGCCCAGGATTTCACGCACCAGGCCCAGCACGGTGAGCGAGCAGGTAAAGCCGATGCCCACGCCGATGCCGTCCAGCGCACTTTCCCCTACGCCATGTTTATTGGCGAAGGCTTCGGCGCGGCCCAGCACGATGCAGTTGACCACGATGAGCGGGATAAACAGGCCCAGCGTCTCGTACATGGCCGGCGTATAGGCCTGCATAAGGAGCTGGAGCAGCGTAACGAAGGTGGCGATGACCACGATATATACGGGGATGTGCACCTTATCCGGTACTACAGGGGCGATCAGGGAGATGGCCATATTGGACAGCACCAGCACAAAGAGGGTGGCCAGGCCCATGGAAAGGCCGTTGATGGCGCTTGTGGTGGTGGCCAGCGTGGGGCACATGCCCAGCAGGAGCACGAAGGTAGGGTTGTTCTTGACAAGCCCGTCGGTAATCAGTTTGAACTTACTCATTGTCCTGTCCTCCTTCTACGGGTTTAGTGGCACCGGAAACGGCATCCGGGGCCTGCAGGGTTTGAAATACATTCAGGGCATTCTGCACCGCGGCGGCATAGGCGCGGGAAGTGATGGTAGAAGCCGTAATGGCGTCTACGTCACCGCCGTCCTTGGTCACGGAGAGTTTCTTCACGGAAGGGTCGAAACCCTTCCACTGGTTCATGAACTTTCCGTCCGTGGTGCACTTGGCGCCCAGACCGGGCGTTTCTGCGTGGGAGAGCACGGCGGTGTTGTACACCACGCCGTCCGGCGTCACGCCCACAATCAGCGACAGGGGGCCGCCGAAGCCCACGGTAGTGGACTCGATGGCATAGCCCACCAGGGCATCGCCGTCCGTGGCCGTATAATACTTGGAATCGGCATTATACTCCACGTCCGTAAAATGCGGAAGTACCTGGGCGATAGCGCTTTTGGTCTTTTCTTCCGCCGCTTTGTCGATGGGCGCCTTGGTGAGGACATAGGCCCCGCCCAGCACGGCCGAGCACAGCAGGCAGGTCAGGCCCAGCACCAGCACCATATTGGTCAGATTGGATTTTGCAGCCATACCTTATTTCCTCCCGAATTTCTTTTGTTTGAACCACATATTCAGCAGCGGAACCACCGAATTCATAATGAGGATGGCGAAGGAAACGCCTTCCGGATAAGAGCCGAAGTAACGGATCATCATGGTCAGGAAGCCGATGCCCACGCCGAACACCACGCCACCCCACAGGGACATGGGGCTGGTGACATAGTCCGTGGCCATGAAGCAGGCACCCAGGATGAGACCGCCGGTGAGCAGGTTGAACAGCGGATCCGTGAAGCGGGAAGGATCGATGCCCCAGAAGATGAGCGAGGTGAGCGCCACGGTGGCGAAGATGCTCAGGGTAATCCAGGGTTTGATCACTTTCCGGCAGCACAGGTACACGAAGCCGGCCAGCAGGGTCAGGGCGCATACCTCGCCGGCGCTGCCGCCCAGATTGGCGAACAGCAGGTCCTTATAATCATATGCCGATGTGAGCTCCTGCACGGTAGAACCCTGCATCAGACCTTCCTGGATAGCGCCCAGCGGAGTGGGACCACTGACAGCGTCCAGGCCGAAGAGGCCCTGCGGCTTGCTCCAGGTGGTCATGTACGTAGGGAAGGATACCAGCAGGAAGACGCGGCCCACCAGGGCGGGATTCCAGATGTTCTGGCCGATGCCGCCGAACGTCATCTTGGCCACGCCGATGGCCACCACCGCGCCGATGAACACCACCCACCAGGGCGTGGTATAGGGCACGTTCAGGGCCAGCAGGATACCGGTAATGACGGCAGAAAGGTCTGCTATGGTAGACGGCTGTTTGAGCATATATTTGGTGATGGCCCATTCCAGCAGCACGCAGGAGGCCACACTGACGCCCAGTACCAGCAGTTCCTGCCAACCGTAGAAAACCACGGAGCAGATGACGGCGGGGATGAGCGCAATGACCACATCCAGCATCAGGGACCTGGTAGAATCCTTGGAATGGATGTGCGGGGACGGAGATACTAATAACTTACTCATAGTCCTTTAGTTTTTAGCAGCTTCAGCGGCCTTGGCGGCTTCGGCGGCAGCCTTGGCGGCGGCCGCACGGGCGCGGATGGCACTTAGAACGGAGCCCTTGCCCACGCGGATATTGTCCAGCAGCGGAATATGGGCGGGGCAGGAATACAGGCAGCAGCCGCACTCGATGCAGTCCTGGGCGGCATTGGCCTCGCAGGCATCCCAGTCGGCGGCCTTGGACAGTTTGTTCAGCAGGAACGGTTCCAGGCCCATGGGGCAGGCATCGGCACATTTGCCGCAGCGGATACAGCCCGTCTCGGGAGCGCGGCGGGTCTGCTTCTCCGTAAGGAAGAGCAGGGCGCCGGTGCCCTTGACGGTGGCCGCCTGCAGGTTGGCTACGGCCCGGCCCATCATGGGACCGCCGCTGATAATCTTGGCGGCGCTTTCCGGGACACCGCCCAGATAGTCGATGATATACTGCAGCGGGGTGCCCACACGCACCACCAGGTTGGCCTGCTTGGGGAAGCACTCGCCCGTCACGGTGACGGAATTGTCCACGATGGGTTTTCCCTTCTGCACGGCATCGTACACGGCCAGGGCCGTTGCCACATTCTGCACCACGGCGCCCACGCTGATGGGCAGGGCACCGGAGCCCACCTGGCGGTGCATCACAGCGTCGATGAGCTGCTTCTCACCGCCCTGCGGATACATCATCTTCATCACCATCACGTCTATGCCCTCATAGCCCAGCTTGGCAATCACTTCCCGGATGTGGGCAATGGCCTCGGGCTTGTTTTCCTCGATGGCAATGGTGCAGGGAACGTCTCCCATGGCCTTTTTCAGGAGGGCGGCGCCCACCACCACCTGCTCGCCCTTCTCCAGAAGGGTGCGGAAGTCAGAGGTGAGGTACGGTTCGCATTCGCAGCCGTTGATAATGACGCGTTCGCACTTGGAGCCCGGAGGCGGACTCAGTTTCACGTGCGTAGGGAAAGTGGCACCGCCCAGACCCACGACACCGCCCAGGCGAATCTTTTCGATGATGGCCTTCGGGTCCTCGGGGATGGTGGTGACCAGCGTGTCGGAGGTGTCGATGCCCTCTGCCCACTCGTCGCCTTCCACGGCAATTTCAATGTGCGTGGAGGCACGGCCGGCCAGGTCTGCGCGGGGAGCGATGGACTTGACCGTCCCGCTCACGGAAGAGTGGATGAAAGCGCCCACGAAACCGCCGGGCTGGGCAATCACCTGTCCCACCTTCACCTTGTCCCCTACCGCCACACAGGGCACCGAAGGGGCGCCGATGTGCTGTGCCACGGAGATATACACGGTAGGAGCGAGCGGCAGCTGCTCCAGGGCGCACTCCCGGGAAATCTTGTTATCGTGCGGATGAACACCGCCGATGGCAAAAGTATGCTTACTCATCTTTCTTGTCCTCCTTCACTTTAACGACCTTCTCAGAGGGCGATGCCCCTAAGGGAGCATCGGCCTTCTTATTAGCGACCGCAGGGGCATTGCCCTCAGCGGTTTCTCTGGCCTTCTGCTGACGGGCCTTTATGCGTTCCTTGATGGCGTCCTTGTCCAGCGGCTTGGGGAAATTGACCCCGTGGATGGCGCCGGTAGGACACATGGCCTCACACTCGCGGCACAGTTTGCACTTGGCCGGGTCTATGTAGGCGATGTTGCCTTCTACGGTAATGGCCTCGTGGGTGCAGGTCTTGGCGCAGATGCCGCAGCCGATGCAGGCATTGGCGCAGGCCTTCTTGGCCACCGGGCCCTTGTCTTTGTTGATACAGCTCACAAACACACGCATGCCGCGCGGGCCCTGGGGCCGCAGTTCGATGATGTGCTTGGGGCAGGCCTTGACGCAGGCGCCGCAGGCCGTGCACTTTTCCTGGTCCACCACCGGAAGACCGGTAGCGGGATCCATGGACAGCGCGCCGAACTGACACGCGTTCACGCAGTCTCCGCAGCCCAGGCAGCCGAATGCACAGCCGGTGTCGCCGGTGTACAGGAGGGATTTTACGTAGCAGGAAGCGTAGCCGTCGTACTCGTTTACCTTGGGACGGGCTTCGCAGGTTCCGTTGCAGCGGACCACCGCCACCATGGGGGCCTTGGCCTTCACTTCGTAACCCAGGATAGCCGCCACCTTGGCCATCGTGTCGTTTCCGCCCACCGGACAGTAGTTATTGTCCAGGTTGGGGGCCTTCACGGCAGCCTCGGCAAACGCACGGCAACCGGCAAAGCCGCAACCGCCGCAATTGGCGCCCGGCATTACCTTCTCTACCTCGTCGATGCGCGGGTCTTCCTCTACCTTGAACTTTTGCGCCACAAGGTAAAGGACCAGCGCCAGCACCAGGCCTAAGACGGTAATCACCGCAATGGTCCAAATGATTGTTGATGCCATAGTTTATCCTTTTATTGTGAAAATATATACTTTTTTCAGTTTGTCCCGGAACAGGTACAGCAGCAGGTAATACAGCGCCACCGCGCCCATTCCGGAAAGGCCGGCAGGAGCTTCCGCCACCCCCAGGCCGATGAGCGCCATGACTACGCCCAGCAGCACCAGCAGCGGCACAAAATAGGCCAGCCATACAGCCTTCAGGCCCATGGTCGCCTTCAGGAGCACTTCCACTTCGTCCCCTACACCATAGGAGGCATACGGGTCTGTGGGCACTTCCACGGCCTTTTCTGCGATATCGGCCATGCCGCACAGGCCGGCGGCGTGGCACTGCGAACACGCCCCGTGCTGCAGGATGGCCACCGTTGTCACCTGCGGGGTCATCTTGACCACCTTGCCTTTATGGGAAACGTCGTTTTTCATCTGCTCAAGGATGCAAGGGGGTATTTGAGGCCCTCATAGCCCTTGAGCCAGCCCCAGACCGCGCCCCAGCGCAAAGGGGCCATCACAGCCACGGGCACGAAGTTTTCGTCGTCCGAGAACCACACCTGCAGCTGCTGGTCTCCCTCGAACATGGCGCCGGACACCACCGAGCAGGAGAAGCCCTGCACCCGGAACCGGCCCAGCTTCTTCGCTTTCAGGGTAGAAGGTCCGTTGTAGGTGATGCGGATGTTGAACACCGCGTCGTCAATCACGAAAGACAACGGGTACTGCGCCCCGGGCTTCATCCGGGAACAATCCAGGTTGCGCAGATAGTAAATGAGGGTGGGAAGGTCCCACACACAGTCGTGCAGGGGAATATCCAGGGTGGTTTCCGGCTTGCTGCCGAAGGCCACCGTGGCATGGATCTGCCGTTCTTCCCAGTCGTACAGGTACAGGTTGCTGGCCGTGTAGTTGCCTTCCTGGGTTTCACGGATGAATTTGAGCGGCCGGATATCGTCCCGGGTGAACCAGCTGCGGAAATTCTCCCGCATCTTGAAGAACACGTCGAAGAAAGGGGCCGACTGCACCACGAAGGCCGATTGGAACGCCGGGGTGCCCTTGTAGCGGACGGTGTCTACCGTTACCACGGCCTGGGCCACCTCCGTACGCACGGCGCCCCACTTGTACTGCAGACCCAGTTCCAGCCTTTCCCCGGCCTGGAAAGCCAGGTTTTCCCGAACGGGGACGCCACATTTCCCCTGCGCTGCAGCCACCAGGGCGCAAAGCATCAGGGAAAATATGAGAAGCCACCTGCGCATCGTCAGAAGCGGTTTTCGTCGTCAAAGTTGTAGTTGCCGCCCTCCGGCTGAACCGGTGCGGGCTGGTTGGCCTCGCTGGCCACAGGACCCTGACGGGCATATACGTCCAGGCTCTGGTCCGGTTCCACGAATTTCACCTGACCGGCCTTGTACTTCATCTCTATATCACAAACCTCGCCATTGCGGTGTTTTGCGATGACAATATAGGCTTTTTCCTTGTCTTCCGGGTCGCTGGACATGCCCACGAAGTCCGGGCGGTGGATGAAGATGACCATATCGGCATCCTGCTCGATGGAGCCGGATTCGCGCAGGTCCGACAGCTGGGGCTTGCCCGTTCCGCC
Organism: uncultured Bacteroidia bacterium; assembly: GCA_902784435.1. GTDB lineage: Bacteria > Bacteroidota > Bacteroidia > Bacteroidales > UBA932 > Cryptobacteroides. Next base: position 62,231 of record CACZUR010000009.1, read on the forward strand.
CGTCCGCTGCACGGCATTGCGCGACAGCTGGGACAGGGCGATGATGGGGATGTTCAGCTCTTTGGCCGTGGCCTTGAGGGTGCGGGAAATGGCCGCCACTTCCTGTTCGCGCAGGCCGCGGAGTTCTACCGGGCCCTGCATCAGCTGCAGGTAGTCCACCACAATCAGGCGCACGCCCTTCTGCTTGACCAGGCGCTTGGCCTTGGTGCGGAATTCCATGATGGGAATGCCGGGCGTATCGTCAATGTACAACGGAGCCTTGGCCAGGCGCCGGAGCGTTTCTTCCAGCTGCACCCACTCGTACTGCTCCAGCTTGACACCGCCCTTGATCTTTTCTCCGGAGAGGCCCGACTCCGTGGTAATGAGGCGTTTACCCAGCTGGTCCGCGCTCATTTCCAGGGAGAACACCGCCACGGGCATATTGGCCTCTACGGCGGCATTGCGGGCAATGTTCAGGGCAAAGGCCGTCTTACCCACGGAAGGGCGGGCGGCCAGGATGATGAGGTCGCTCTTCTGCCAGCCCTGGGTTACGCGGTCTATGGAAGGATAGCCGGAAGGCACACCGGAAGGGCCCGTGATCCCCTGCAGTTCCTGCAGGTTTTCCAGCACCGAATTGATGACGGAGCCGATGTCCTGCACATCCCGCTTCACGTTGTTCTGAATGGCGGCGAACACCTTGGTCTGGGCATCGTCAATGAGGTCGTCCACATTGGTGGACTCGTCAAAGGCCTGCTTCAGGATTTCGTAGGAAGCCGTTATCAGATCCCGCTGGATGGTTTTCTGCTTGAGGATCTTGATGTAGTACTCGATGTGGGCCGCCGCGCCGATGTTCTGGGACAATGCCGCCAGCACCACCGGACCGCCGATAATCTCCAGGTTCCCCTTGGAACGGAGTTTTTCGCTGACCGTGACCAGGTCGATGCTGACGTGTTCGTTCACCAGCTCCGCCATGGCCTCGAAGATCATCCGGTGCTGGGGGTCATAGAAACACGAAGCCGAGAGCTCCTCCATGGACTCGTCGATGGTGGCGGGCTCTACCAGCATGGCGCCCAGCACGGCCTCTTCCACATCCAGGGCCTGCGGGGGTTTGTTGCCCATCAGGTTATCCAGGGTGAGAGGCTGCTCGGGCGTACGTTTCTTTCGGCCTGTTTCCGGCATAGGGGGCTTTTATTCGAAGTCCGGGTTGATGATAATGCGGCCGCAGTGCTCGCAGATGATGAGCTTGCGGTTGGAAGCGATTTCCACGCGGCGCTGCGGCGTGATGGTATTGAAGCAGCCCCCGCAGGAGTCTCCGTTGTAGATGCCCACCACGGCCAGGTGGTTGTTCACGCTGGCGCGGATGCGCTCGTAGGCGCTCATGGTGCGGGCGTCGATCTTGGCGGCGCACCCCTCGCGGCGCTCCCGCAGCACGGCTTCTTCCTTGGCGGTTTCCTCCACGATGGTTTCCAGTTCCGCCTTCTTGGCTTTCAGGTCGTCCGTGCGGATGCTCAGGCGGTCCTTCAGGTCTTCCAGTTCCGCCTTCTTGTTGCCGATTTCGTAGCGGGTGTCGTTGATGGTCTTTTCCCCGATCTGGCGCAGCAGTTCCTGGTTTTCGATCTCCTTGTTCAGGGAGTCGTACTCGCGGGAATTGGAGATGGTCTCCAGCTGGCGCTGATACTTCTCGATGGTGCTTTCGCATTCGGCGATATTCAGCTTGGCGTCTGCGATGTTGCGGTTGAACTGGTCGATGGTGGCCGAAATGGCGGCGCTGCGTTCCTTCAGGTCTGCGATTTCCTCTTCCAGGGCGGCAACCTCTGCGGGGAGTTCTCCGCGGAGCTGGATAATCTTGTCAATCTCCGAGTCTGCGGCCTGCAGTTCGTACAGGGTTTTCAGCTTTTCCTGCACGGGCATATCGGAATCTGCGAAGCTCTTCTGCAGCGAAACGAAGGTTTCCCGGTTGTCGATGGGAGCCGCCACGGCTGCGGCAGCGTTTTTCTTGGTACTTGCCATATAGTATAAATCGATTTATATTTACATTACAAAGTAGTGGACGGGATTGCTCCTGCCCAGCGCGTCACTTTTGTAGCTTGCAAAGGTAGGAAATTTTTTCCGTATCTCCTCTACGAAAATGTCCACAATCTCCACTTCGCTCTCGAAATGGCCCACATCCATGATCATAAAGCCCTCCGGGGTGAAGTAATTGTGATAGGAAATATCGGCCGTGATGTACAGCTGCGCGCCCTTGGACTGGGCCAGGGCGATTTCGCCGCCCCCGCTGCCGCCCAGCAGCGCAACCCGGGTAATGGGCTCTTTCAGGGGCCTTGAGCTTTTGATCACCTTGAGGCCGAAGGCTTCCCGCACATAGGCGAGTGCCTGTTCTCCGGTCATGGGCTCGGGGAAATCGCCGATACAGCCCAGGCCCACGGTACCGTCCTCTTCCGGGACCATGATGCTCACGTTTTTGAGCTTAAGCCGGCGGGCCATGGCGCCGGACACGCCGGTAATCACTTTGTCGGCCGTGGTATGGGCGGCATACACGGCCACCCCGCCGCGGATGGCCTGCATGATGGCCGCGCCCACCGGGTCCTTGCCGTCGATGCGGCGGATTCCCTTGAAAATGAGCGGATGATGCGTGACCACCATGTCGCAGCCCTTTTCGATGGCCTCGTCCACGAGCGCCCGGGTGCAGTCAAAGCCCACCATAACCCCGTGAACCTCGTCCTCCGGACTGCCGATGATGAGGCCGCTGTTGTCCCAGCTTTCCTGGATGCGGAGCGGAGCAAAGCTCTCCAGCACCGCGGTGATGTCTCCAACTTTCATGGCTACAAAGCTTTTCTGAGTGCCACCAACTGGGCCCGGAGCCCCTTGAGAATGTCCAGTGCCTTCACGCGACGGTCCACGCTGCGGTGGTCCTCCGTGAGCCGCTGCCTGACGCCCTCCAGCGTAAGTCCCTGGTTCTTGAGCAGGAACTGGATCTGCTTCAGGGTGTCAATGTCCTCCGGATGGAACAGCCGGTTGCCCTTGGCGTTCCGCTGGGGATGGACAAACTTCTCGAAATAGTTGCTCCAGTAGCGCACGGCCGAGGCATTCTCCCCCAGCATCTGCGCCACTTCACCCATTGTGTAAACTAACTTTGCCATAGTGTACAAATATAACAAAAAAAGAGTGAAAACTCACCCTTTTTTGTTTGGCTGATGGGAAAAACTGCGGCGCGGCCCTTCGGCCTCCAGCCAGCGGTCATGGTCAAACGCCGCCCCCGGAAAAGCATACGGGCCCTCGTGGTCGATGCAGAACGCCATGTACGTGATGGGCAGCCCCATTTGAAGGAACATCTGCTCGTAGAACGTCTGCACCTGCGTCACCTCTTCCGGAACGGAAGTACGATTGGAATAAACATCTGTCTGTGAAACCTTTACCTGCAGACCATTGGCTTTTACGACGGCCCGGGTGTACTCGTACAGGTAGCGGGAGTCGGTTTTCAGGTGGACGATGCCGCCGGGGCGGAGAAAGCGGCGGTAACGTTCCAGGAAAAGCGGGGAGGACAGGCGGGCGTTCTCGGAACCGCGCAGCTGCGGGTCACTGAAGGTGAGCCAGATTTCCGACACCTCGCCGGGGCCGAAGAACGCGTCGATGAACTCGATGCGGGTGCGCAGGAAAGCCACGTTGGGCAGGGCGTTTTCGGTGGCGTATTTGGCCCCTTTCCACAGCCGGGCGCCCTTGATGTCCACGCCGATGTAATTGATTTCCGGATGCCGCAGCGCCAGGGCGATGGTGTAGTCTCCCTTGCCGCAGCCCAGTTCCAGGACGATGGGATGGTCATTCCCGAACATCTCCCGGCCCCAGTGACCCTTGATGGCATGGTCCCTCAGGCGCAATTCCCGGGACCCGGGTTCCTTGTCCAGGACCTGGGAGGCATCCGGCTGCAGCAGGCAGCGGAACGTCTCGTTCTCTGCGAATTTTTTCAGTTTTCCGTGTCCCATAACTGTTTCTTTACAACCAGTCCCATGCCGCACAGGCCCTCCGGTGCAGAAGGGACGCTGATGGTGAGGGTCCAGATGCCCCAGTCGGATGGCACCACGCCGGCGCGGTAAGGGGCATAGGCGTCGTGCGAGAAAGAGGAGGTGGCGCGGCCAACGGGAAGATACACCGTCTCGGTGAAAGAAAGGCCGGAAGGCGCTTTCCAGGTAATGGCGAGCGGGATCTGGGCCGGGCACTCCCGGGCGTCGATCCGGGTATACAGGTCCAGGTCGTATACGGCCGTACTGTCCGTCATATCCACCGTGAACACATAGGGGCCTTCTCCGCGAAGGAAAGATTCCACGGAAGCGGGCTCCCGGCACGAAACGGCCAGGAGCAGCAGGGAAAGCAGTATGGGAAACGGACGGGGCATGCCGGCTTACTCCCCTTTCGGGCCTTTCCTGCGCTTCTTGTTCTTGCGCTTTTTCTTCTTTTCCGGGTCGAAGCGGGAGATGGAATCATCGCCCACCGCCGACACGAATTCCGGGGCCGATACGTCTTCCTGCCGCAGCGTAGAGGGTTTTTCCCCGCGGCGGTTCATGGCCTGGATTTCCCGGACTTCATCGGCCGAAAGCGGGAACACCTGGGCCAGGGAGCCTTTCTCGTAGGAGAAGTACAACGTCTGGGCCAGGATGTCGGTCTTCACCAGCCAGGCCTGGCCGTCTTCCAGGTCCAGGGGTTCCATCACCTTGGGTAGGCGGGACTGGGCGTCCTGGTAGGCCGCCACCTCGTAATTGAGGCAGCACTTGAGCTTGCCGCACTGGCCCGCCAGTTTCTGGGGATTCAGGGAAAGGTCCTGTACCCGGGCGGCCGATGTGGTGATGGACTTGAACTCCGTAATGTAGTTGGCGCAGCACAGTTCCCGGCCGCAGACCCCCAGTCCCCCGATGAGACCGGCTTCCTGGCGGGCGCCTATCTGCTTCATTTCCACGCGGATATGGAACTCTTCGGCAAAGTCCTTGATCAGTTGGCGGAAGTCTACGCGGCCGTCGGCAATGTAATAGAAGATGGCCTTGGTGCCGTCGCCCTGGAACTCCACGTCCCCGATTTTCATCTCCAGGCCCAGGTTGGCCGCCAGCACGCGGGAGCGGATCATGGTCTCCTGCTCGCGGGCGATGGCTTCCTGCCAGCGCTGGATGTCGAAGGGACGCGCCTTGCGGTAAATCTTTTTCAGCTCCTGCGTGGCCGGATCTACGCCCTTGCACTTCATCTGCCGGGCCACGATGGGGCCTTCCAGGGTAACGATGCCCAGATCGTGGCCGGTGGCGGCCTCCACCACCACCAGGTCCCCCATCTTGATGCTCTGGCCGGATGCGTTCACGTAGATGCCCTTGCGGGTGTTTTTGAAGCGCACTTCGTAGTAGTCGTTCCACTGTTCCTGCGAAATGCCTTTCAAAGTATCGTATACCTCCAGTTTGCAGCAGCCCTGCCGGTAGCGGATGTCTTTTTCCCCGCTTTCTTCGTCCGTGGTGATGGCGCAGCCGCGGAAGCAGTCGAACTGGATGGTCTCGTTGGAAAACTCGTTCATAAATTATATAATTGATTCACCAGGTCGGTGAAGAGGATTTTCTGGTTCACGTTGCGCTCTATCAGCAGCAGGGCGCGGTCCAGGCAGGCCATGGCCCGTCTGGGGAAAGTGGGTTTGAGTGCGGTGACCTTGGCGCGGTAATAGTCCTCCGTCCCCTGCGGCAGGATGGCCAGGGAGGGCATTTTCTGCAGCAGGAAGATGCGCCGGAGCGACTCCGAAGAGAGCCGGCAGAAGGCTTTCTGCTGTTCGCGGACCTTGAGGTCGGCCACGGCCTCGCCGGTTTCCAGGGCTTTCAGCAGGTCCCGCTCCACTACGGCATCCAGCAGGTCGTGGAACAGGTCCTGGAGCAGGGTGTTTTCCGCGGCTTCCTGGGCGTGGACCTGGGCATCGGCCTCCGGAGAGAGCGGTTGGACACGCAGGTGCAGGCAGCGGGACGATATGGTAACCAGCACCTTTTCCGGTGCCTGGGTAATGAGCAGGAATAAGGTTTTCTCCGGCGGTTCCTCCACCATTTTCAGGAGGGCGTTGGCGGCCTGGGCGTTCATCTTTTCGGGGAGGTACAGCACCACCGTCCGGTAGCCGCCTTCTACGGCCGACAGCGACAGGCGGTCCAGGATGCTCCGGGCCTCGTTCACGGAAATGTTGCTTTGCTTCCCTTCGATGCCGATTGCCGTATACAGCTCATTCTCAAAGAAATACGGATTCTCCAAAAGGAGTTCCCGGAACCGGCCAATGAACTGCAGCGACACGGGTTTGTCGCTGCCGGCTACCGGAAACACGAAGTGGATGTCCGGATGGATGAGCTTCTGGACACGGGGATTGCCGCCGTAAAGTTCTTCCAGGAAATTGAGTACCAGCGGGAAAGCCCCGCCGCCGTCGTCCTGATGCAGGAGCATGGCATGCGGCACGTGCCCGCTCTCCACCATCCGGTGAAGGGCGCCCGCCACTTCCTCATTTCCGTATATGCGCATCATAGCGTTCTGCAGCCTACATATTCGGCCAATTGTGCAAGATAACACTTTTCTTCGGATTCCGGAAGGCTTTCAAGGCAGGAAATGGCATTTTGCAGGTAAAACGACAGTTTTTCCTGGGCCAGGGCCACGCCGTCACGGGCTTTGACGAAGGCGCGGATTTCCGCTTCCAGCGCAGGTTCGTCGGCCACGCGGGTAACCAGGCCGCGGATGCGGGCGGCCTCCGGAGCCGGCGCCTTCTCCAGTGCACACAGCAGCGGCTGCGTGATTTTCTGCTCCCGCAGGTCGATGCCCACGGGCTTCCCAAGGGCCTCGGAAACGTCGGCGTAATCGAAGATGTCGTCCTTGATCTGGAAGCCGATTCCCATCAGGCGCCCGAACTCCCCCAGCGCTGCGACCTGCGCCTCGGGAGCATCTACGGAAATGGCCGCCATCCGGGCCGATGCCTCGAAGAGCGACGCCGTTTTCCCGTAGACGATGCGCAGGTAGTCGGCCTCGGAGGTATCTCCGGAGGAGGCTTTCTGCATCTGCAGCAGCTCCCCTTCCGTGAGGGCCGACAGCGTACGCGCCACGATGCGGATGACGCGGTCCGTATGCTTTTCACTGTCCAGGATGGTCTGCACGCACTTGACCAGCCAGTAGTCGCCGATGAGCACGGCGGGCGAACCGCCCAGCAGCGAGGCCACTGTGGGGATGCCGCGGCGCTCGGTGGCACCGTCCACCACGTCGTCGTGCAGCAGGGTGGCGTTGTGCAGAAGCTCTACCGCAGCGGCAAAGCGCTCCGTATCCGCATTCACCTTCCCGGCAGCACCGCCAGACAGCAGGCTCAGGATGGGGCGCATCATCTTGCCGGGATGCTCCCGGAGCTGCCGGTTGGTGGCATCCAGCAGGCCGATATCGCTCCGGAGCGCCCCGTCTATGAGGGCGCTCACCCGGTCCAGGGCGGGCCGCAAATAAGTGCAGATGTCCCGAATGTCCATTATTGGAAACAGGCTGTCAGTTCCTCCACGCTGCCCGGAAATTTGAGCAGGGCGGCATCTTCCGGCTCCAGCATCCGGGTGGCCTGGAAGTGATCCAGCAGGGCCTTGAGCGGGTCATAGAAGCCGTCCAGGTTCAGGGCGTACAGCTTGCCCCCGTACTTGTGAAGTTTCCGGAGCGTAAGGGTTTCGATGAGTTCGTCCATCGTCCCGATTCCGCCCGGAAGGGCAATCACGGCCACCGTTCCTTCCCGCATCTTCTCCTTGCGCAGGGCCATGGTCTCGGTCCAGACCACCTCGGAGACGGCGGGATTCTCCAACCCCTTCATGAAGCTGGGGAGGACGGCCGTATGATGGCCGCCCACGCGCACGGATTCGTCCGTGATGGCACCCATCGTGCCGATGGCTCCGCCGCCCGACACCACATCGTACCCTAAAGAATGCAGCGCGCGAACTACTTCACGCGCTGCATCATTGTACTTAGGGTCTATCTTCCGGCTTGCAGAGCAGAAAATAGCGACCTTCCTTGCCATTAGAAGAACAGGCCGAGCGTGATTTTGATACCCTGGTAGTTTCCTTCCTGGATGGCACCCTGCACAGCGGCGGTGTTGGCCTTCTGGAGAGCGCCCAGGTTCTTGAACCACTGGACACGTACCTGGAGGTGTTCCAGGATGTCGCAGCCGGCACCTACGGCAAAGCCATATTCCAACTTGTTGGTCACATCGTTCGCGGTTTGCTCGTTACCGGTTACCTGGTAGCCCACGAAGGGTTCGAACACACCGAAAGGACGCGCCACGGCAAAGTCGAAGCCCAGCTGGAGACCCAGGGAAGCCTCGGCGTAGCCGCTCTTGTACTGCAGGTTGTCCACGGTAGTACCCTTCACGGAATAAGTGAGGGAAGGCTGGAGGGCAAACAGGGGGCCGATTTCGGCCTTGACAGCGATACCGGCGTGCCATACGGAGGCCTTCTGGGCGTCCTGGACAGCCTGGGAAGCGTTTACGCTGGAGGAGGTGTAACCACCTACGATACCGACCTGGGCGTTGGCCACGGTAAACGTAGCAAAAGCCAGGGCGATGATGGCGAAAATCTTTTTCATGTACAAAAAATATTAATCGGTTGTAATAATAGGTTCTACAGATTGGCATTGATGCGGGCGGCCAGCTCGTTCTTGGGCATGGCGCCTACGGTCTTGTCCACGACCTTGCCGTCCTTGAAGAACAACAGGGTGGGGATGTTCATGATGCGGAACTGGGCGGCAATTTCGTCGGCGTCGTCCACGTTTACTTTCACCACCTCTATCTGGCTGGCCATTTCCTCTTCCAGTTCGTCCAGGATGGGAGACAGCATGCGGCAGGGGCCGCACCAGGTGGCCCAGAAGTCCACGATGACCAGTTTGGAACTCTGGAGGAGCTCCGGGAAATTGTTATTGGTAGCTACTTTTGCCATACTTCAACGATTTATCTGATTTGCAAATATACACATATTTTAAAAAATACCAAGGCGGCCCGCTAAAGCGAAGCCTCCACGGGCAGCACATAGGCCCTGAGTCCCAGCGCCTCGTTGTTCCGGTCTGTCTCCCGCAGCGCCTCCATGATGGCGGGTGAGAGGGAATCTTCCACCATGGCTACCAGGGCGTGGTTCTGGGTGGGCCAGGCGTGGTTGCCCAGATGGGGTTCGCCGTCCACGCTTCCCCGGCCGCCAATCTCTTCCCACACGGTATAACCGCGCTGTCCCAAACCTTCCAGCAGCTGTACAATTTCCTGATTGTAAGCCTGATTATAAATTACGAATATCGCTTTCATGCCTTTTTTGCTTTGCGTTTTGCGCGGTGTTCAGTGAACCCGCAGTAAAGGACCGGGATAAGGACGAGGGTGATGAGGGTGGAGACACTGAGGCCCCAGGCCACGGTAGTACCCAGCCCGTTCCACATTTCGGAGCCCTCTCCCCTGCCCAGGGCCATGGGGAGCATGCCCAGCACGGTGGTGAGGGTGGTCATGAGAATGGGGCGCAGACGGCTCTTGGCGGCCGTCACGGAAGCCTCCCGTACGCTGTAACCGCGCTCCTGCAGCAGGATGGTATAGTCTATGAGCACGATACCGTTTTTAACCACGATACCCAGCAGGATGATAATGCCCACGGCCGACATCATGCCGATGGCCAGGCCGGCCACCATGTTGCCCAGCATCACGCCCACGAAAGCGAACGGGATGGAGAACATGATGACGAACGGGCCCATGAAGCTTTCGAACTGCGAGGCCATGACCATATACACCAGGATGATGATCAGGAGGGCCAGCAGGATCATGTCGCCGAACATCTTCTGCTGCTCTTCGTAGTCGCCGCCGATCTGCCAGGTAAGGCCGTGCGGCAGCGGGTTCGCCGACAGTTCGGCCTGCACGAATTCCACGCCGTCGGACAGGGCATAGCCCTTGGCCATGATACCGGTCACGGAGATATAGCGGTCGCGGTTCTTGCGCTGGATGGTGGGCGGCACCTTGGATTCCACGATGCGGCCCAGGTCTTTCACCTTCAGGGAACGGCCCTGCGCATTGGTAATCACGATGTTTTCCATGTCCTCGATGCTGGTGCGGAATTCCGGGGCATAGCGCACGCGGATGTTGTATTCCTCACCGTCTTCGCGGTAATAGGAAGCCACGGAGCCGGACATGGCGGCCGATACCGCCGCCGCCGCGGTCACGGAAGACAGGCCGTTCAGGGCCAGTTTTTCACGGTCGAAGTCCACCTCGTATTCCGGCGTGTACTGGTCGCGGGACAGGATGGCCTGGGTGAACAGGCCGCTGTCCATCATCCGCTGGCGCACATTCCGGGCGGCGTTTTCCGTTTCCGTGAAGTCGTAGCCGTAGATTTCCACCTGCACCGAGGCGCGGCCGCCCATGCCCATGCCGCCCTCGTTCACGTTGAAGCGGTTCAGTTCCGGGAACAGTTTCAGGTCGGCCCGGATGACGTCGGCGATGTCGGAGACCGAGCGCTCACGGTCTTCCATGGAACCCACGTTGATGTTCATGGAAATGAGGTAGGTGCCGTTGTTCTGCATGGAGGCGAAGGCATTCTCGGAGTCCGCCTGGCCGAAGCTGTAGCTCATGATCTGGATTTCCGGCACGTCCTCGCGGATTTTCTGGTAAATGCGGGCCGCCACGTCACGCGTGACATCCTGTGCCGTGCCGATGGGAAGCTCGATGGTGGCACGGATGCGGCCGGAGTCCGAATTGGGGAAGAATTCCGTCTTCATCCGGGGCACGTAAATGGCCGCTACCACGGCAAAGATGACCAGGGCGCCGGCCAGGATCCACTTCTTGTGGTTCATGCACCAGCCGATGAGGCGGGAATAGCCGGCCGAGATGGCATCCAGGGCTTTGTTCACGGGTTTGAACACCAACGTATAGATTTTGTTGGTGGTGGGCGTGTTGTCCATGAGGACGGAGCACAGCATGGGGACCAGCGTAAGGGCCGCCGTGGTGGACACGATCATGATGATGGACACGATCCAGCCCAGCTGGCGGAACATGATGCCGGCCATGCCGGAAATCATGGTCAGGGGCAGGAACACGCACAGCATGGTAAGGGTGGAAGCGATGACGGAAATACCCACTTCCGCCGTACCGTGCACGGCCGCTTCCTTGGGTTTCTCGCCCCTTTCCAGGTGCGACGTCACGTTCTCCAGCACCACGATGGCGTCGTCCACCACCATGCCGATGGCAATGGACAGGGCACTCATGGATATGATATTCAGGGTGTTGCCCGTAGCAAACAGGTACAGCAGCGAGGCCAGCAGGGCGATGGGGATGGACAGCACCACGATGAGCGTACCCTTCAGCCGGCCCAGGAACAGGAACACTACCAGCATCACCACCAGGAAGGTGATGAGGATGGTTTCCTTCAGCGAGCCGATGGTACGGAGGATGTTGTTGGAGTTGTCCACCACCGTGGTAATCTTGATATCGGCAGGAAGGTTGCGCTGCAGGTCCGCGAGGGTGGCCTTCACCTTCCGGATTACCTCGACGGTGTTATAGCCGGACTGCTTCTGGATGATGATCTGCGCGCCACGCACGCCGTTGGTGTAAGACTCCTGCGACTTCTCTTCCACATCGTCCAGGATGCGGGCCACGTCCCGGAGGTAAATGGTACCGCCGTTCACGGAACCCAGCACCACATCCATCAGTTCGGACGGATCCTGGAATTCCTTCTTGATGCGCAGGGTATAGGTTTCCGAGCCGATATCGATGCTGCCGGAAGGGATGTTCCGGTTTTCGGCCGCGATGATCTGGGAGATGGCGGCGATGGACAGGTTGTAAGCCTCCAGCTTGGAAGGGTCTACATATACCTGGATTTCCCGTTTGGGGGCGCCGGAAACCGACACCGTACCCACGCCGGAAACGCGGGCCAGCGGAGTGGCGACCCGCTCGTCCAGGATCTTGTCCAGGGCGCTCACGCTCTGGTCCGCCGTGGCCGACAGGATCATGATGGGCATGTCGTCTGCGCTGAACTTGAACAGGAACGGGGCCGATGCGCCGTCGGGCATCCGCTGGCTCACCATATCCAGTTTGTCACGGACGTCGTTGGTGGCCTCGTCGATGTCGGTTCCGTATTCGAATTCCAGGGTAAGGACGGCGATGTTCTCCCGGGATGTAGAGGTGATGTCCTTGAGGTCCGACACGCCGTTGAGCGAGTTCTCCAGCACTTTGGTCAGATTGTTTTCCACATCCTCGGCGCTGGCGCCGGGGTAGGAGCTCATGACCATGATGGTGTTGGATTCGAAATCCGGGAAGTTGTCCACCGGCAGCCGCGTGAGGGCGAAAATGCCCAGGATGGCGAAGGCCAGGAACAGCAGCGCGGTGGTTACCGGATTGTTGACCGATGTTCTGTAGATACTCATAGCACGTTCACCTTAACGCCGTCCTTCAGGCCGGTCTGGCCTTTCACGACGACGGTCATTCCCTCTGCAAGGCCGTCGGTGATTTCATATTCCTGGCCCAGGTGACGGCCGATCTTCACGGGCGTATAGCGTACGGTGCCATCGGCCTGGAGCACATAGATGAAACGGGTGCCGGTGCCTTCCTGCTTCACCAGGGACTGGTCCGGGACGATGAGGCTGTGGTTGGTGCCGAAGTTCACGGTGACGCGGGCATACATGCCCGGACGGAGCACCCTGTCGGCGTTGCTGACCACGACCTCTGCCTTAAAAGTATGGGTGGCGGGGTCGATGGTGGGATACAGGCGCTCCACCTTGCCGGTGAAGCTGCGGCCGGGAAGGGCATCTACCGTGAGATTCACCTTGTCACCTTTCTTCACCAGGGTGTATTCGCTTTCGGAAATGCCTACGAGCAGCTTCACAGGCACCACCTGCTGCACCACGAACAGCGGGGCGCTCAGGGAGAACATGTCCCCGGCGTCGAAGTTGCGGGCGGTGACGAAACCGCTGATGGGGCTGCGCAGGATGGTGTTTTCCTTCACATTCTCGTAATTGGTCTTGCGCACTTTGTACCCCAGTTCCGCGGCTTCAAAGTCGCTCTGGGATACGCCGCCTTCCTGATAAAGGCCTTTCAGGCGCTCGTATTCCAGTTCATCGTTCTGGACCTGGAGCTCCAGCTGCTGGAGCTGGAGACGGTCCATCTCGGCCAGGACCTGGCCTTTCTGCACATAGTCGCCCACCTCCACGTTGATCCGGCGGATGCGGCCGCCCTGCTGGGGCATGATGTTGTTGACGGCATAGGCCTGGACGGTAGAGGCATAAATGCTTTCCTGGGGGACATCCCGGGCCACTACCTTGGTCACTTCCACATTGGGGGTTGCCGCCACGGGAGGCACGCCCGCGGGGCTGCCGTTACCGCCCTTGTTGCCGCAACCCGCGAGGGCCAGGCTCAGTGCGGCTATCACTGCAAATTTCTGTTTCATATATCGTTTCTATTTTTCTTCTGTGAAATCGTAGCCCAGGGTTTGTTCCAGGCCGGCTTTGGCCACCACAAAATTGTACACGGCCTGGGCAGCCTGCAGGCGGGTCTGGGTAAGGGTGAGCTCCGTGTTGTTCAGGTCCGTGAGGGTGCTCTTGCCCAGCTGGTAGCTCTTGGAGGCAATGTCGTAGGCCTTCTCGGCGCTTTTCAGGGCCTCGGAAGCGGCATCGTAGGTTTTCATGGCCGTATCCATGGTGGAAAGGCTCTGCCGGATGCCGATCCGGAGCTGACGCTCGGCGTTTTCGCGCTGCAGCTGCAGTTCATCGGCCTGGACGCGCGTCTGCTTGATGGTGTGGTAACGCTGCCCGCCGGAGAAAATGGGGATGCTCAGGGAGAACACCATGGTGCTGGAAGGCAGCCACTTCCACTGGCTCAGGTTGAATTTGTCGCTCTGCGTATAGTAGTTGTAGCTCACCTGCATGGCCAGGGTGGGCAGATAGGCATACTGCTGCATGCGGATCTGCCGGGCCAGCATTTCTGCCTGGGCGGCCAGCTGGCGCATCTGGCTGTTGCGGTCCAGCGAAGCCCCGGCGCCTTCGTTCAGGTCGTAGAACATGTGCTGGGCATAGTCTTCCAGCCGGCCCGACACGTCGATGGCGCGGTCCAGGTCCAGCCCCATGACGGCTTTCAGCTGCCACAGGCCCAGGAAAATGGCGTTCTCCGCGTTGTACAGGTTGGGGATGGCGGCGGCCAGGGAGCTCTGTGCGCGGGCCATATCCATCTCGCTGGCTTTCTTGGCGTTGTAGCGGCTTTCCGTGAACTTGAAGTTCTGGACGGCGTTCTCATAGACGGCATTGTACACATCGTAGGAGGCCTTGGCCATGAGCACGGAGAAATAGGCCTGCTTTACGCTGGCCACGGTGCCCAGGCGGGATTCCCGGGCCTGTTCCACCGCCAGTTCCACCTGGTCGCCGGACAGCCGCAGGCTTTCCCACAGCTGGAAATTCACCAGGGGCATGGAGGCCGACAGACCCAGCTGCACCTGGTTGCGGCGGCCCATCTCGATGGGGTCGCTGGACGAAGTGGTGCTGGCGCTGGGATCTGGTGCCGGTGCCGCATAAGGCACAAAGGGCGTATTGGTGGCCGTGTACAGCTGCTGGATATAATACATGATGGGCTCGAAGGCCGATGTGAACATGGAGGCCATGCCGCCACCGCCGCCACCGCTGTTTGCACTTTCATCGTCCGAGCCGAAGAACACTTTCTGCTTCTGGAGGGCGTAGCTGTACATCCCGGAAGCGTTGATCTGCGGGAAAAGAGCCCCGTAAGCGCCCTTCTTGGCATATTCGCTGCGCTGGATTTCCATATCGGCCACCTTCACGGAGGTGTTCTCGCTCAGGGCCACCCGGATGGCGTCGTCCAGGCTCAGGACCAGGGTGGTATCTGCCACCGGACGCCCGGTGCCCTGGTATTGCGCCCGCAGGCTGACGGGTAGGAGCAAGGCGAGCGCGAGTAAATATTTCTTCATACTTAGTACCAACTGATAGAATCGACTCTTTACTGCAAAAATCAAGCCTATTTTAAAAATTTTTACAAAACCGCCGATTATTTCCTTTTTTGCCGCAGAGTGCTTATCTTTGCGACATGGAACTATTGGTAGTAAAATGGAATCTGGACCCCGCCATCCTGCGTCTGGGCGGGTTTGAACTGCGCTGGTATTCGCTGCTTTTCGTAAGCGGCTTCATCCTGGGCTGGTTCATCATGAAAAGCTTCTTCAAGCGGGAAGGCATCAAAGAGTCGCTGCTGGACCCCATGCTGTATATGCTCCTCATCTGCACCATCGTGGGCGCCCGGCTGGGGCACTGCCTGTTCTATCAGCCAGACTACTACCTGGGCTCCTGGCAGGGGTTCTGGGAAATCTTCATGCCCTGGAAGGGCGGCCTGGCCAGCCACGGCGGCACCATCGCCCTCATTCTGGGCATCTGGTGGTATGCGCGCAAGTACGGCCCCGCCAACCACTTCGACTTTGTGTGGGTCCTGGACCACCTGGTCATCCCGGTAAGTTTCGCCGCCTGCTTCATCCGCCTGGGAAACCTTTGCAATTCAGAGATTTACGGCGGTCCCACCTCCCTTCCCTGGGGCTTCATCTTCGAGCGCAACGGAGAAACCGTTCCCTGCCATCCCACCCAGCTGTACGAAGCCCTCACCTACCTCCTGCTGGGCTTTGTCCTGCTCTGGCTGTACCGGCACAAACTGGACAGCATGTACCGCGGCACTTTCGTAGGCATCTTCCTCACCGTCTGCTTCGGCAGCCGCTTCCTCATCGAATTCGTCAAGAACGACCAGGTGGCCTTCGAGGCCGATATGGCCCTGAACATGGGCCAGCTCCTGAGCATTCCCTTCGTCCTGCTGGGCATCGGCTTCCTGGTGTATGCCTTCCGCAAGAAACTTCCCGCCCGCGCCGTCCATCCGGAAAAGGCTTCCCAAAAGAAAGAGGCCACGCATTTCGCGAGGCCTCTCCATCAGTAATACCGCCCAGGCTTAGTCCTGGATGGCTGCGATGCCGGGGAGGATCTTTCCTTCGATGGCTTCCAGCATGGCGCCGCCACCGGTGGAGACATAGCTCACTTTGTCGGCATAACCCATCTGGGTAACGGCTGCCACGGAGTCGCCGCCGCCCACCAGGGTGTAGGCGCCGTTCTTGGTGGCCTCGGCCAGGTCCTCTGCGATCTGGAGGGTACCCTTGGCAAAGTTGGGCAGTTCAAAAACGCCCACGGGACCGTTCCAGAGGATGGTCTTGGAGCTGAGGATGATCTTCTTCCAGTTCTCCAGGCTTTCGGGTGCGGCATCCATGCCCTCCCAGTCCTCCGGGATGTCGTTGATGGGGAAGATCTTGCGGGGCGTATCGTTGTCGAAGGCCTGGCCGCAGACGGTGGCCACGCTCAGGGACAGGTTCACGCCGCGTTCCTTGGCTTCCTTCATGATCTCCAGTGCATCCGGGATGAGGTCGTCCTCATGCAGGGACTGGCCGATCTTGCCGCCCTGGGCCTTGATGAAGGTATAACCCATGCCGCCGCCGATGATCAGGTTGTCCACCTTGCCCACCAGGTTCTTCAGGACAGCCAGCTTGGAGCTGACCTTGGAACCGCCGATGATGGCGGTCAGGGGGCGCTGGGCGTTCTTGAGCACGTTGTCGATGGCCTTGATTTCGCCTTCCATCAGGTAGCCGAACATCTTGTCATTGGGGAAGTACTCGGCGATGAGGGCGGTGGAGCCGTGGGCGCGGTGGGCCGTGCCGAAAGCGTCGTTGATGTAGCAGTCTGCATAGCTGGCGAGGGTCTTGACGAATTCCTTCTGGGACTCCTTCACAGCCTTCTTGGCAGCCTTCTTTTCCTCATCGGTGGCGTCCTCTGCCAGGCCGCGGGGTTTGCCTTCTTCCTCGGCGTAGTAGCGGAGGTTCTCCAGCAGGAGGGCCTCACCGGGCTTCAGGGCATCGGCCTGGGCCTTGGCTTTCTGGCAGTCGTCGGCAAACTGGACGGGAACGCCCAGGCATTCGCTGACGCGGCCCACGATGTGCTTCAGGGAGAACTTGGGATCCACTTTCTTGGGACGGCCCAGGTGGGACATGATAA
This sequence comes from uncultured Bacteroidia bacterium, assembly GCA_902784435.1. Taxonomy (GTDB): domain Bacteria; phylum Bacteroidota; class Bacteroidia; order Bacteroidales; family UBA932; genus Cryptobacteroides. The sequence continues at coordinate 79,244 of CACZUR010000009.1, forward strand.
TCAGGGAACCGCCTTCTGCGAGCACTTTCTTGAGGGTGGGCATGGCCCTGCGGATGCGGGTGTCGTCCGTGATTTCAAAGTTTTCGTTCAGGGGAACGTTGAAGTCTACGCGCACAATGGCCTTCTTACCGGCGAAATTGTACTTGTCAATGAATTGTTGCATAAATCGTATTGTGTGTTTGAATATCTTTCGAGCCTACAAATTTAACAATCTTTACACGATTTTCAAAGAACGGGCGCCCTTAGCGCTTCAGGCGCACGAAAATGCTCAGCGGCAGGATTTTGCCGAAGGAATCGTTGAAGGCCAGTTCCCCGGAAACCATTTCGCGGAACTGGTTTTTGAAGGCCTCCCGCACCACGGTTTCTCCCAGGGCGGCGCTGTAGCCGTTGGAATACAGGTTCAGGACCAGGAAGGCGTCGCGGGGAGAGAGGATATCGGCCACATTCTGCAGCAGGCCGAAGAGGAGTTCGTCCAGCTTCCACTTTTCCCCGTCCGGACCGTGGCCGTAGGCGGGCGGGTCCAGGATGATGCCGTCGTAGCGGTTGCCCCGCCGGGCTTCCCGCCGGGCGAACTTCAGGGCGTCTTCCACCACCCAGCGCACCCCGTCCAGGCCGCTGCGTTCCATGTTTTCGCGGGCCCAGGTAACAACCTGGCGCACGGAGTCCAGGTGGGTGACATCGGCCCCGGCGCATCTGGCGGCCAGCGAGGCCGCGCCCGTGTAGGCGAAGAGGTTGAGCACCTTGGGGGCAGGCAGGCCGTTGGCCTTGTGGATGCGAGAGAGGCGGCTCGTTTCCCGGTAGATGAATTCCCAGTTCGGGGCCTGTTCCGGGAACACGCCCACATGCTTGAAGGACGTCAGGCCCAGGCGCAGGGCGATGTGCAGGTCGCTGGCCGCATGGGTTTCCGGTTCCGGTTCGCCGTTATACACGATGCCCCACTGGTCTTCCATCTTCTTCAGGCGCTCCCAGGTGCCGCTGTCTTCCTTGCCGGCCTTGCCGAAGCCCGCGCCGGGCTTGAACACCACATGGCTCAGGCGGCGCCATTCCGCCTCCGGCAGGGAGGGCGTCCACAGGGCCTTGGGCTCCGGACGCCGCAGAATGTATTTGCCAAAGCGTTCCAGCTTTTCTCCGTTTCCGGAATCCAGCAGTTCGTAGTCTTTCCAGTAATTTGCGGGGAATTCGACAGCCATAACCATTCTATTTTTGCCAAACGGGGATTACTCTACGGATAAACTGTCGGTGCGTTCCAGGTCGTAGGCGCTGCCGGTAGCGGCGTGCAGGATATCCTCCAGGGCGTCTACCATGACCTTGCCCAGCTCCTTGTCTCCGTACTGCTTGCACACGTCGGAGATGTACAGGAGCACGCGGCTGGCCGTCTCAAATTCCGAGGAGCCCAGCGAGCCCCATTCCAGGAAGAAGGCCGATGTTTCCAACAGATCTTCCCCCATCCGGGTGGCCATGTCGCGGGCCTTGTCAGGAGCGCCCAGATAGTAGTAGTTCTCGATCATCTGGGCCACCATGTAGTCGTTGCCCGAGAAACCTACGGGGATGCTTTCCAGCGGGAAGTTGGCCTCCGGGAAATTCTCCTGGCACAGGTCCATGATTTCCAGGGCTTTCTCGGGCTCATCCGCATCGATGAGCGCGTTGGCCACCGTCAGGTACATCTGCCGCTGGGACAGCACGCCCAGGAAGGTGTACAGGTTCTGGTAGTCCACAAACCAGTCCGTGCGGCGGAGTTTGTCCGACCGGTAGGTGTTTTTCATTTTGTCATACAGCGCCAGGGCGTCTACCTTGCCGGCATCCGTGGAGGAAACCTTGTTGCGGATGGGCGTGAAGCGGTAGGAATAGCCGTCGTACATCAGGTAATCCTTGATGCCCACGTTCAGGTCCCCGCCCATGTTGAGCATGCTGATGGGACGGTCCCACTGGTAGTTGGACAGCAGGTCCAGCAGGAAGAGTTCCGGCTTGGACACATAGTTCTTGTCCTTGGACATGGACAGCATGATGCTGTCGGGGATTTCGGAGACAAACTGTTCCGGCACGATGCCGTACTTGATGCAGTTTTCCTTGTTCACGGGGATGACCACATTCCGGGCGCAGATGAAATCCAGTTTCATGCCGTTGTCCAGGCCCACCTTCATCTTGGGATCCCGGAAAATGTCCATCACGTCCTTCAGGAGCATGGGAGAACCGTCATCGTAGGCAATGTACACAAACTCGTTGGTTCCGTACAGATACTGGCTCTGGGGCACGGTCAGGGGCAGCGGGGCGCTCTCGTTGCAGGCCCACTTCATCTGGTCTATGTACCAGTCCGTTCCCAGTAGCGAGGTATTGACCACCCGGACGTCCGTGCGTACACCTTCAATCTCCTGGGCATACCAGAGCGGGAAGGTGTCGTTGTCGCCGTGGGTGATGAGCAGTCCGTTTTTGCCGACGGAATTCAGGTAATTGGCCGCCATCTCCACCGCGGTATAGCGGTTGGAACGGTTGTGGTCGTCCCAGTTCTGGGCGGCCATCAGGGCCGGAACGCCCAGGCACAGCACGGAAACGCCGGTGGCCAGGGCCCTTTCAGGCACCTTCCGGGCTGCGTCGGAGAGCCACTGATACAGGGCCGCCACACCCAGGCCGATCCAGATGGCATACATGTAGAACGAACCCGCATAGGCATAATCCCGTTCCCGCACCTGGTAGGGCGGCTGGTTCAGGTACAGCACGATGGCGATACCCGTCATGAAGAACATCAGGAACACGATCCAGCTGCCCCGCTTGTCGCGGTCGAACTGGAATACCAGGCCCAGCAGGCCCAGCAGCAGGGGCAGGAAGAAATAGTGGTTCTTGCCTTTGTTCTCCCGCAGGATGGCCGGGGCGTCCGACTGGTCTCCCAGGCGCAGCCGGTCCAGCACGCCCACACCGCTTTCCCAGTTGCCGTAAAACACATTGCCGGGCAGCGGGCTGTGGATGTCGTTCTGGCGCCCCACGAAATTCCACATGAAGTAACGCCAGTACATCCAGTTAACCTGATAGTCAAAGAAATAGGCCATGTTGGCCCCGAAGGTGGGCTTGCGGCTCTTGGCGCCCTTCACGCGGGTGCCCTTCCCCTGTGTATACAGTTCGTAAAACTCCGTATAGCGGGGGTCTGCCCCGGACCACATGCGCGGGAACAGCATCTTGCCCTCGGGCTTGTAAACGGCGTCCGTGGGGGCATCGGCCTTCACGTATTTGCCATTCAGGGCAGCCCAGTACGTTCCCTGCTTCAGGTCATAGGGAGCGTCGTAATACTGGCCGTACAGGAGCGGCGTGGAACCGTACTGCTCGCGACTCAGGTAACGCACCAGCGTATACGGATTGTCCGGCTGATACTCGTTGGTGGGCGTTTTTACGCTGGAGCGGATGATGACGATGGAGAACAGCGAGAAGCCAATCACCAGCGTGGTCACGCATAGGATGACCGTGTTCAGGAACACCTTGTCTTTGCGGAGGGTGACAAATAGCCCCCAGAAGCACAGGGCCAGCAGTGCCACCAGGAACACCGTGGCGCCGGTATTGTACGGCAGGCCGAAGCCATTGACGAAGATGCGGTCGAAGAAAGCCGCCAGTTTGGGCAGGTACGGGATAAAGAGGTACACCAGCAGGAACTCGATGACCACGCCGATGGCAAAGATTCCGGCGAGTTTCTTGAACTCCAGCTTCTTATCTTCGTTCTTCCGGTAGTAGTACATGAATACGAAAGCCGGAATGGTGAGGAGGTTCAGGAGGTGCACGCCGATGGAAAGGCCCATCAGGAATGCGATGAGCACGATCCAGCGGTTGGCGTGCGGCTCATCGGCCTGGTCGTACCACTTGCACATGGCCCAGAAGACCAGCGCCGTAAACAGCGAGCTCATGGCATAGACCTCTCCCTCCACCGCACTGAACCAGAAGGTGTCGCTGAAGCAGTAGGCCAGCGCGCCCACCGCGCCGGCGCCCAGGACCGCGATGGGATTCTTCACGATCCGTTTGGCAAAGAAGACGATGGTAAAATACAGCAGGAACACCGTGAGCGCACTCAGGAGGGCGTTCATGGCATTCACGGCCACGGCGGCATGCGCGGCGTCCACGGGGATGGTGAAGAAACGGGCGATGAGCTGGAACACCGGGTTTCCCGGAGGGTGACCCACTTCCAGCTTATACGACGAAGCGATGAATTCTCCGCAGTCCCAGAACGACGCGGTAGGTTCTATGGTGGAAAGATAGGTGGCCGACGAAATCACCAGCACGGCCAGAGCCACTATCCAGTTCCACTTGTTGAAGGTTTTCTGATCCATATAGAAACAATAAGCCTACAAAGTTACAAAAACTTTGCAGGCATACAAAAGCGGTGTCGTGAACTAAATCTCTTTTACATAGCAGCGGCGGCGCTGATACTGCCAGCTCTCGAACATGCCCCAGAGGTTCTGCACTTTGTGATTCTCTTCCAGCTGGGGGTTCAGCAGCATCTGCCGGATACCCAGCCGCTGGTAGTTGTCCAGCAAGTACTTGAACATGAGCACCACCACACCTTTGGACTGATATTCGGGCAAGATGCCTATCAGCAGCGGCTCGGCAATATGGGAGCGGCGGGGATTGAGCGCCGGCAGCAGGTGCACCCAGCCGAAGGGGAAAATGCGGCCCTTGGCCTTCCGGACGGCGGCACTGATGTGCGGCATGGTCACGGCAAAGCCCACCAGCTGGTCCTCCTCGTTTACCACAAAAGCCACCAGGTCCTTGTTCAGGACGGGGACGTACTGTTTCACATAGCCGTCTATCTGCTCATCCGTAAGCCGGGTATACTCGTACAGGCCGTCAAAGGCCGTATTCAGGACATGAAACATTTCCCGGCCCCGCTTGGCCATCTTCCGGAGCGTATTGGCCGTGTAGATGCGCAGGCCGTAGCGCTCGCCGATACGGTCGGCCAGCAGGAACTGGCGCGGCGTACCGGTTTCCGGCAGCACGCACAGCCGCTGGGTCCAGTCCACATCTTTGGTAAAGCCCAGCCGCTCCAGGAATTCGGGATAATAAGGATAGTTGTAAATGACCGTAAACGGGCTCTCGTTCTCGAAGCCCTCTACCAGCATGCCTTCGCGGTCCATGTCGGTGAAGCCCAGCGGGCCCTTGATCTTGGTGGCACCCCTGGCCTTACCCCAGGCCATCACGGCTTCGATCAGGGCCTTGGCCACGTCAAAGTCCTCCACGAAATCGATCCAGCCGAAGCGGACGGTATGCTCGTTCCACTTTTCATTGGCCTTATGATTGATGATGGCGGCCACGCGACCGACAATTTCCTCGCCCTGAAAGGCCAGGTACAGTTCCCGTTCGCAAAAAGCGAGCGCGGGATTCCTGGGCCCCAGGGAGTTGAACTCGTCGTCCTCGAAGGCAGGCACCCACTTGTCACTGTCTTTGTACAGGTCCAGCGGGAAACGGATAAACTTCTTTAACATCTTCCGGTCTGTTACCGGGACAATTTGGGTTTGCGGTTTCATCACGTTATGGTTTTTCATTTCTCTCCAACATACATCCGGCACAGGCCCAGGGACAGGGACTTGTGACGGACGGCACCGAAGCCTGCCGTCCGCATCATCTGGAGGAACACCTCCGGGGCCGGGAAGGCGTGTACGGACGCGGGCAGGTAACGATAGGCCTCCCTGTTGCCGGAAATCCGGCCGCCTATCCAGGGCAGGATGTGCATGAAATACAGGTCGTAGAACCAGCGGACCCACCGGTTCTGCGGCACCGAGAGTTCCAGGATCACAGCCTTGCCGCCGGGCTTTAACACCCGGTGGAACTCCTTCAGGCCCAGGTCTTTGTGTTCGAAATTCCGGATGCCAAAAGCACAGGTGACACGGTGGAAACTGCCTTCGGGGAAGGGCAGGTTTTCCCCGTCGGCCACCTGCAGGCGGATGCGGTCGTGGACGCCTTCGTGGGCGGCCTTTTCCATGACCAGGGCCATCATTCCCTCGGAAATGTCCACCCCCGTAACCCGCGAACCGGCGCCGGCCGCGGCGGCGACGGAAATGGTGCTGTCCCCGGTTCCGCAGGCCACGTCCAGGATTTGCTGCGACGTACCGTCTACGATCTCCTTCAGGGCATGGCGACGCCAGAGCTTGTCCACATTCAGGGACATGAGGTGGTTGAGCCGGTCATACGACGGGGCTATCTGGTCGAACATGGCCTGTATTTTCTCTTTCCTGGGCATTACGGTACAGGGTCATATCCGCTTCCGCCCCAGGGGTGGCAGCGAAGGAGTCTTTTCACGGTCAGGTACAGTCCCTTGAACGGGCCGTGTTTCCGGAACGCTTCCAGGGCATACTGGGAACAGGTGGGCGTGAAGCGGCAGGAAGGCGGCGTAAAAGGGCTGATGCACAGCTGATAAAACTTGATGAGCAGCACCGCCGGCGCAATGAGGATCTTTTTAATCGTTTCTGGCATGGCTGATGGCGGTGAGTGCTGCGGTCATATCGGCATAGATGGCCTCGTAGGGAAGGACTTCCCGCGAGGTGTAGATAAAGAGCACGTCTGCACCGGGGCCCAGCAGCGTTTTTTGCCGGCGGTAGCTTTCCCGGATACGGCGCTTGAGGAGGTTCCGGCGCACGGCGCGCTTGAAATGGCGCTTGGGAACGGATACGACAATCCGGGAAGGCTCCCCGCCATCCCGGAACAATACTTTGCAACGAAGACAGCCTGCCGAAAAGCCCTTTCCGCTGCCGAAGAGTTCCACTACGGCTGTCTGGCCGCAGAGACGCTCGGACTTGGGAAGGGTTTCATCGGCCATAGGCTATGACAAGCTTTCCAGATACAGTTCGATGGCACGGGCCACGGAAGGGGCTTCCGGAGAGGGGGCCTTTACGTCGATGCGCAGGCCGGCCTCTTCCATGGCACGGACGATGGAACGGCCGTAAGAGACCATCTTGATGTCGCCCTGCCGGAAGTCCGGGAAATTCTCCTGGAGCGACTTTACGTCGGCCGGATTGTAGAAGACGATCATGTCGTAGTCCTGCAGGTCCAAGCCCTTCAGGTCCTGGCTTACGGGCTTCACGAAAACACCGGTGGCATACTCCAGGTGATGCGCCTGGAAAAGGGAGGTCATGGCATCTACGGAAGAGCCTTCGGTCATGGTTATCAGGAACTTCTCCCCTTTGTGCTTGGGGCCGATGAGCCCGATCACGCTTTCCGGGGTGCCGTTGCCGAAGAAGATCTTGCGCTTGCGGTACACGATGTGTTTCTGCAGATACATGGCCACGGCTTCCGTGGTGCAGAAATACTTCATGGTCTCGGGAATTTTCACGCGCAGTTCCTCTGCCAGGGAGAAATACGCGTCAATGACGTGGCGGGACGAGAAAACCACGGCCGTGTAATCCAGGAAATTGATGCGCTGGGCACGGAACTCACGGGATGTCAGGGGTTCTATCTTGAAGAAGGGGCAGAATTGGAAATCTGCGCCGAACTTCTCCGTTACGGACTGATACTGCGTAAGAACGCGCGGAGCGTTCTGGGATACCAAAATCTTCTGGATGCTCATGAATCTTTCTACTACACTACTACAATACAAACGCCGAAATTACCAGTGCCGCAGTGGGCAATAATTCGAGCCCGCAAAGGTACAAAAAAGTTCGCAAAGGATTGCAAGATAATGCTAAAATTTGTGTCCTGCGTGCCAGAATAAGCAGGTATGACGCACCCATTTCTATCCAGAGAACCATCCGGACCACATGGGCCGGTATGCGGAAAAGTACCAAAATCACCACCGTTGCCAGGATGAGGATGGCCATGCAGCAGTAGTAGGTATACACCGTATGGCGGGCCAGGCGGTAGTTCTCTATTCCGCGCCGGGGCTTGAGCACGTGATACAGGATGATGCGGAGCAGCAGATAGCCCAGGACCACGCCGGCAACGGCCAGCAGCCCCCAGCTGCCCTCCATGTTCCGGATGAAAGCCGGGTCATAGACCCGGTACTGGTACAGGACCAGCGGAGCGATGATCAGAAGGAGGATGGCCAGCATGTTGCGGTCGTGGCTGGCCCGCACGCTCCTCTCCAGTTCTGCGCTGCCCCGGGTCCGGAAAAGGCTGTCCAACAGCAGCGGAAGCAGCTCCCGGAAACGGGGAAAGAACACCAGGACCAGCAGGATGAACAGCCCCATGGACAGCGGGACCAGCCAGGCAGAAAAGTCCGCCGCCTGTGCGACGGGTTCTGCGGACGGCATCTGGTCCAGCAGCAGCTGTCCCGATTTGAAAAACTCCTCCGGCATCAGTTTCCCCGTTTGGCCTGGTAGCCCATCTGCAGCAGCAGGGCCACCACCTTGTCCCGGAAATCTCCCTGGATGGTGATTTCCCCGTCTTTAGCGCTTCCACCCACGCCCAGGCGCGTTTTCAGGGTCTTGGCCAACTCCTTCAGGTCGTCGGCCCGCCCTACGAAACCGGAAATCAGGGTTACCTGCTTGCCGCCGCGGTTCCGGCGGTCGATGCCCACGATGAGGCGCTGCTTCCCCGGCGGAAGGGTATCGGCCTCGGGGGCCTCCCCTTCCGTCCGGTAAGCGAAGTCGGGATTGGTGGAATAGACCACCCCCAGCCGGGATTTCCAGTCGTTATCCATAGGCTACAGGTTGCGGGCCGATGCCTCCACCAGGGCGCGGATATGGGCATTGAGGCCCTCGTTGGCAACCAGGCTCTCCAGCGTGCAGTGCATGCGGTAACGCCAGTAGTGACGCGGGATGGCCGGGATGTTGATGCGTTCGTCGGCCGGATTGCCCGGATAACGGACGGCGCCGTCGGTGGCCAGCCAGTCCTGCAGCGGCAGGATGGCCAGCATGGCGGGCGAAGCCATGTGCTGGTGGATGATGAGGTCTGCCACCCAGGGCTCGCAGAAGTAAGGGGCGTCGCCTTCGCAGCCCAGCACTTCGTTGTAGTAACGCTGGGTGAGGGCGCGGTCTTCCTCCCACCAGGCGCGCAGCGGCGAGGTGTCGTGGGAACCCGTGGTGCATACGCTCCAGTAGGGATAACGTTCCGGATGGCCGAAGGCATCCTTGGGATCCTTGGGCATGCGCTGCACTTCCAGGCTCAGGATGTTGAGCTGGTCCATCACGGAAGCCACGCAGCCGGGAATCATGCCCAGGTCTTCGCCGCAGGCCAGCATGCCCGTAGAGCGGAGCAGGGCCGGGAGTTTGCGCATGGCGCTTTCACGCCAGAAGTCGTCGTGCCTGTACCAGAAGAAATCCGTATACAGACGGTCGTAGCTGCGTTTGAGGCCTTCCGGCAGCTGGGCGTACTGCCCGGTTTTCTGGCCGGAGATGCGGGGATGCCAGTACCCTTTCTGACGGGGATCTTCCACGAAGAGCACGTCCGTTCCCTCCCCTGCACCGGGGTTGAAGCCCATGGAGCGCAGTTCCCCTTCCGGATACGGCAGGGCGGGATTGAAGTGGCCCATGAGGCCGCTCTTGTACTGGGACGGGATTTCCCAGATGCGGAAGAATCCCAGGATGTGGTCTATGCGGAAGGCATCGAAATACTGGGCCATCTTGCCCATGCGGGCCCGCCACCAGCCGTAACCGTCCTTGGCCATCTCTTCCCAGTTGTAGGTGGGAAAGCCCCAGTTCTGGCCGTCTTCGGCAAAGGCATCCGGCGGTGCACCGGCCTGGCTGTCCATGTGGAACAGGTGCGGGTGCTGCCAGGCGTCTGCGCTGTCGCGGCTCACGCCAATGGGAAGGTCTCCCTTCAGGGCCACGCCGTGCAGGTGGGCATACCGGACGGCATCCTTCAGCTGGGCGTCCAGCAGGAACTGTACATAGCAGTAGAATCCCACTTCCGCGGCATTCTCCTGGGCAAACTCCTGCACCTTCTTGGCATGATAGACCGCCCACTTGCCCCACTGGCCGAAGACCGGGGTGCCGTGGATGTCCCGGAGTACGCTGAATACGGCATACGGGAGCAGCCATTCCTGGTTGGCCGCATAGAAGGCCTTGTATTCTTCCGATTCCATGACCTTCCGGCCCCGGGCGCCTTTGTAGAGCTTGCGCAGCATGTCCATCTTGGCGTCGTTCACCCGTTCATAGTCGACGGCGGGGAGGGCTTCCAGTTCCTCTTTCAGGGCCTTGTAGGCGGCATCCTGGCGCACACCGGCAGCGGGCAGATGCACGAACTGCGGATGCAGGGCGAAGGAGCTCACGGCGTTGTACGGATAGGAATCCTGCCACTTGTGCGTCATGGTGGTGTCGTTGATGGGCAGGAGCTGGATCACGTTCTGACCGGCCTGCACCGCCCAGTCTACCAGCCGCTTGATGTCGTTGAATTCACCCACGCCGAAACTCTCTTCCGTGCGGAGGGAGAATACCGGAACCGCCACGCCGGCGCCTCTCCAGGGCCGGGTGGGGAACTTGGGTTCCAGGTTGGCCAGGATGAGCTGCGTATTGGTGGGAGGCACCTCTGCAAAGAAATGGTTGGGGCCTTCTTCCCACAGGCGGATTTCCCGGGTTTTGCTGTCTACGATCACGAATTTGTACTCCATGGGTTCCGAGATATCCATGGTGATGAACCACCAGGGGAAGTCGGAGTCCGAGAGCAGCGTAACCTTTTTCCAGTTGCCCAGCACCTTGCCGGAGCCGACGATGCCCACCGATTCGTCGCTGCGGACCTCCGGGACGGCGATGCGCATGCATACGTTGCCCAGATCCGGGCCGCGGTCCGTGTGCTGGCGGAACGAGGCGCCGTCGGGACGACGGAAAATGACATCGGAGAAGGCCGACGAATAAAAGGCCGAATTGGCGGGGCGGTCCATCCAGCTGGAGCGGACGATGATGTTCTTCTGGGCCACCGGGGCCTTGAACTGATGGGCGCGCCATTCGCGCTGCACCACTTTACCGTCCCGCACCAGTTCGAAGGTGAACGTGTCTCCGTTGTGGATATCCCGGCCGCTGAGCATGATCTGCCAGAGGCCGCCATAGGAATACTCCATGGGGATGACGCGTTTGCCGATGCGGAGCTGGATGCTCTCCCCCCATTTCGTTACGTATTGTAAACAGATATTGGTGGTCATAGAATTGGTTGTTTTAGCAGGGCAAATTTACGGGAAAGGGCTGGAATTACAAAACATTCCGCTATCTTTGTACACCGAACAGACAAGTTTAAGCGACGAATGGAAGAGCAAATCGCAACGGTGGTCAAAAATGCCGGCAGCCACTATCTGCTGTCCCCCCTCCCGGCCTGGGAGGTATTCCCCGCCGTGCTCCGCGGAAAGGTGCGTCTCAAGGCCAGTGAAATCACCAATCCCATTGCCGTGGGAGACCGTGTCAAATATCGGCAAGAAGCAGATACTTCGGTCATTACGGAAATCCTTCCCCGCCGCAACTACCTCATCCGCCGCAGCACCAACCTGTCCCGGCAGGCGCACATCATCGCCGCCAACCTGGACCGGGCCTACATCGTGGTCTCCCTCTATTTCCCGGAGGTCAAACTCCCCTTCCTGGACCGCATCCTGGTCACCGCGGAACTGTACGGGATTCCGGCCACCATCGTCCTGTCCAAAACGGACATGTACCGCGGCCTGGACCCCGAAGGTATCGCCCGTTTCCGCGCCATCTACGAAGGGGCCGGCTATCCTGTCATAGAAACTTCCGTCACTACCGGCGAGGGCATCGACCGCATCCGGGAAGCCTGCAAAGGCTGTGTGAACCTGTTTTCGGGAGAATCCGGCGTGGGAAAGTCCTCCCTCATCAAGGCGCTGGACCCTTCCCTGAACCCCAAGACCGGCGCCATATCGGCCGCCCATCTGCAGGGGAAGCACACCACCTCCCTGTACGAGATGTATCCGCTCGCTTCCGGGGGCTATGTAATTGATTCGCCGGGCATCCGGGGTTTCGGCCTGGTCGATGTGGAGAAAGAGGAGATCGCCCGCTATTTTCCGGAAATGCTGCGGGCGGCCGCCGGCTGCCGCTTTACGCCCTGCACCCATACCCACGAGCCCGGCTGCGCCGTCAAGGACGCCGTGGACCGGGGCCTTATTTCCGCCGAGCGATACAACTCCTATCTGGGCATGCTGGAAGAGGATAAGAAATTCCGTTAGCCCTCCGGCCCCATGAAGCTCAACCGCGAAATCCTGCGCCTGGCCGTGCCCAGCATCCTGGCCGGCATCACCGTCCCCCTGGTGGGCATGGTGGACATTGCCGTGGCAGGACACCTGGGCGGCCCGGACACTGCGGCAGCCGGCCTGGACGCGCTCTCCGGCGCCGCTTTCATCGGCGGCATCTCCGTGGGCACCATGCTCTTCGACCTCCTGTACTGGAACTTCGCCTTCCTCCGGGCCGGAACCGCCGGCCTCACGGCGCAGGCTTACGGGCGGAGGAAGATGGCCGGTCCAGCCGGCCATGACGCCCTCAACGGGCCCGGCCGGACGCCCGATGGCGCCTTTCAAAGCCCACGCACGGAGGCAAACGATCCCCTTTCTCGAATTCTGGGACGGGCCCTCCGGATTGCGCTGCTCTCCGGGCTGGGTCTCATCGTCCTGCAGTGGGTGGTGGTGCAGCTGGCTTTCCTGGTGGTGCGCTGCTCTCCCGAGGTGCAGGCGCTGGCCACCCGCTACTTCGACATCCGCATCTGGGCGGCGCCGGCCACCCTTTCCCTCTTCGCCTTCAAAGGCTGGTTCATCGGCCTGCAGGACAGCGTCCGGCCCATGACCGCCGACTTCCTGGTGAACGGCCTCAACATTCTGCTGTCCGTAGCCCTCGGCTTCGGCACAGTCCTTCCCGGCGGCATCACCCTGCTGCCCCGGATGGGCATTGCCGGCATCGCCCTGGGCACCGTGACCGCCCAGTGGAGCGGCCTGCTCTACTGCGCCCTGGCCGCCCGCCGCCGCTATGGTTTCGGCCTGATTCATAAACACCTCACCCTGAGCGACTTACTGATTTTTATCGGCGCAAAACGGACCGATAAAAATCCAGAAGATGCTCAACGTCAATCACTTACGCACCAGGCCCTCAACCGCAACCTGATCCTGCGGTCGTTGGGGATGATTGCGGTGTACATCGGATTCACGGTTTTGTCGGCCCGGCTGGGAGACCTGATGCTGGCCGTGAGCACCATCCTCATGAAACTCCTGATGATTTTCAGTTACTTCACGGACGGCTTCGCCTATGCCGGCGAGGCGCTTACGGGCCGATTCATCGGCGAGCGCTCGGCCGATGGCGTACGCTCCACCGTCCGCGGCACCTTCGCCTGGAGCCTGGGGGTGGCGGCGTTTTTCATCCTGCTGTACTGGCTGGGCGGCGTACCCCTCCTGCGTCTGATGACCAGCGACCAGAGCGTGGTGGAAGCCGGCAGGGCCTTCCTCCCCTGGCTGCTGCTGATGCCCCTCATCGGCTGCCCGGCCTTCGCCTGGGACGGCATTTTCATCGGCGCCACCGCCAGCCGGGACCTCCGCAACAGCACCCTCCTGTGTGCCGCGGGCTTTTTCCTCACCTGGTTCGTAGGGATGGCGGTAGCCGGCGCCGCCGTCTCTCCGGAAACTGCCCTGCACATCCTCATGGCCGCCTATTTCGTGCATCTGGCGGTGCGCACCGTGTACCTTACCCTCCGCGCCCGTGGCGCTTTGCGGGAATCTTTGGCAAACGCTACTTCCTAAGATACTTCCACCCCACCACCGGCAGGGAGAACGCCAGGAAACAGGCGGCAATCCAGAAGATGGAGACGGGGGTGAAGTTGTACAGGCCGTCCGCTTCGAAACCGCCGATGAGCAGGCCGCTGGCCACACTCTGCAGGCCGGCGGCGGCATAACTGGAAATGCCCACGATGCCCAGGGCGGCGCCGGTGGCCTTGCGGGGCACGAAATCCAGCGCCATAAGGCCGGCCACGATGCAGAACACCACGGAGAAAGAGCAGCTGAACAGGGCCACGAAAACCATGTTCAGGCCGAAGCCCCCGTCCAGGAACAGGAATCCCGCCAGGGAAACCACGGCCACGACGCCGGCCAGCACTACCGGGCGGACGCGGTTGCCGCGGAACAGCACGTCCGACAGCCAGCCGGCGGCCAGATTGCCCGCCACGCCAAAGATTTCGGCCAGGCCGATCACCTGCGTGGCGCCTTCCAGCGAAAACGCCTTCTGCTTTTGCAGGAACAGCACGCCCCAGTCGCTCACCGCATGCTGGGTAATGTAGAGGAAAGCCGTGGAGATGGCGATGACCCAGATGCCGGGATGGCGGAAAACCCATTTCTGCAACTCCCGGGTGGGCTTTTTGTCCAGGGGCTTCAGTTCTTCGCCGGAGAGTTCCTGTACCGACGGCAGGCCCTCGCTTTCCGGCGTATCGGAAATGAATACCAGCGATACCGCCAGGCCGATGAACCCCGCCACGGCCGCCGCCAGGAACCCCCACTGCCACCCCGCCGCCGCTACGATGAAGCCGGTCATGATCATGGAAACGGCTTTGCCCAGCTGTGGCGTAGAACTGAAAATGCTGTAGCGGGTGCCGCGCTGCTTGAGCGGGAACCAGCGGGACAGGCTGATGGTGCCGGGCGGCGAGCCCATGCTCTGCATCCAGCCGTTCACGCCCCACAGGACGGAGAAGAAGGCCAGCATGAGGACGGAGCCGAAGCCCAGCGGGCCGCTCAGCAGGCCCAGCAGGCCCAGCGTCAGGTTGATGGCGGCGGAAATGCCGATGCCCAGCGCCATGAAGCGGCGGATGTTGCAATAGTCGGCAATGAAACCGTTCATGAACTTGCCCACCGCATACACGAAGTAGAAGGCAGAGCCGATGATTCCCAGCTGCCCGGCCGTGAGCACGCCGCCGTCGATGAGCGGCTGCTTGACCACGCCCAGGGTCATCCGGCACACGTAATACAGCGTATAGGCCACGGTCACACCCCAGAACGTACGGGCGCGCAGCCGCCTGTAGGTGGCATCCACCTGCGCGGCGGGCACTTTTTCCGCCGACGGCTTGCTGATCCGGAAGCTGGTATAGAGGGACATGGGGACTAGCAGTCGGCTAAGAGGAGGGACAGCGCCGTGCCGCGCACGAACAGGCGGGCCTGCAGGCCGGCTTCGCGGGCGGCCTCCACGTTGTTCTCGCTGTCGTCGATGAAAAGGATTTCTCCGGCAGGCAGGCCGATCCGGCGTACCGCTTCCTCATAAATGGCCCGGGAAGGCTTCAGGAGCCGCATTTCGCAGGAGATAAACTGGTCCTTGAACGTGGTTTCCGGTTCTATTCCGTTTTCCCGGAACAGATCGTAGATGAGCCGCATGGCAATGGGATTGTTGTTGGAGAGCAGGTAGAGAGGATAGCGGCTGCCCAGTTCCTTGACCGTTTGCACCGTGTCCGGATCCATCCCGGCCAACAGGGCGCCCATACAGCGGTCTACGTCGGCCCCGGTGCAGCCGGGACGGGATTCCGCGAGCACCCGGCTCCGGAATTCGTCGGCGCTGAGGATGCCTTCCTCCATGTCTCCGTATATGCCTTTCTGGTGATAAGGGTCCAGCAATTCCGTAATTCTCTCATACCCCAGTATTTCCCGGAATGCACGGATGCAGCGGCCCAGGTCCAGGCCGATGAGCACGCCGCCTATATCAAATACGATTGCCTTTGTCATGTGTGGCACAAAGTTAAGAATTTTTTCACAGGTTAGGCGAAAAAGCATTACCTTTATACGCTAAAACTGATAACGATGAAAGAGATTCTTCAAATCCTGAAGACCTGGAAGTTCTGGAAAGAGCTCATTATCATGACGGTGGGCATGGCCGTGGCCGCCGCCTCCGTCTATTATTTCCTGATGCCGTCCAAGCTGGTGGTGGGGTCCATCACCGGTTTGTCCATCGTCATCGGGAACGTGCTCAATGCGGCGGGCATCGGCATCAAGGTTTCCCACGTGATTGTCGTCATCAACGCCATCCTGCTGGTGCTGGCCTGGCTGCTTATCGGCAAGGAATTCGGGGCCAAGACGGTGTACACCGCCCTCATCCTGGGCCCGCTGGTAGACCTGTGGGAAAAAGTCCTGCCCATTGAGACCTTGCTGGAACCCGGACAGACCTCGCTGATGAACGACCCCTGGTTCGACCTCCTGTGCTTCGTGCTCATCCTCAGCGCCTCCCAGACCATTCTCTTCCATATCAACGCCTCCACGGGCGGCCTGGACATCCTGGCCAAGATCGTGAACAAATACATGCACATAGACCTGGGCACCTCCGTATCCATCGCCGGCGCCCTCATCTGCTGCACGGCCTTCGCCATCAACCCCTTCCGCCTGGTGGTTATCGGCCTCATCGGCACCTGGATCAACGGCCTGGCCCTGGATTATTTCACGGCCGGCATCAACCGGCGCAAACGCGTGTGCATCATATCTTCCCAGCACGAGCGCCTGCGCAAATACATCATTGAAGAGTTGGAGCGAGGCTGCTCCCTGTACAACGTGACGGGCGGCTACAACGGTCATCAGAACGTAGAAATCCAGGCCCTGCTCACCCAGGACGAATTCGCCAACCTCATGGATTACATGAAGACCAACGACATCCACGGCTTCATCACCGCCGGCAATGTGAGCGAAATTTACGGAGACTGGAACCAGAAAAAGCACAAAAAGAAGAAAATTGCATAAATATTTTGTGCTTTGCCCATTCTGGCACGGTATTGGAATAATGGGGTATCAGACATAAATATTGATACCTTACTATAAGCCCCGCAGCCAATTGTGAAATTCGCTTGCGGGGATTCTTTTTGCCTAGTCCTGTGCCTGGCCGCCCGCCAGGTCCAGAATCTCGGAGGTAATCTTCTGCTGACGGCCCTTGTTGTACTGGAGCGTGAGCTCCTGCAGCAGATTTTCCGCGTTGTCGGTGGCCGTCTGCATGGCCACGGTCCGGGCCGCATGCTCTGCCGCCGCACTGTCCAGCAGCGCCGCATACAGTTTCAGTTTCACCACCTTGGGCTCCAGGATTTCCAGCAGCTGCTTCCGGGACGGCTCCACAATGGCATCCACCGCGTTTCCGGAAGCGTCGGCCTTCCCGGGGAGTGAGGTGTTTCCGGACGCATCGGCCCTCTCTTTTGCGTCCGGAAACACCTCGCTTCCCGACACCAGACTTCCCAAAGCTTCACCTCCCGACGCCAGACTACCCTCCAGCAGCACTTCCGCTACCGGGACCTGACGGGCCGTGGACACAAAGTGGTTGTATACCAGCACCACGCGGGCATACTTTCCGTCCAGGACATCTGCGGCCAGCTGCTCCACCAGCTGGGCACAGGGCGCATAGGCGGGATGCTCCGCCAGGGCAGTCAAGTCCCGGGGCGAGGGGAACCCGTCCTTGCGCATGGCATCGGCCATTTTGCGGCCCACGGAGTACACTACGTCTCCGGGGCGCCGCACTTCCCGCACCTGGGCAATGGCATTGGCATTGAACCCGCCGCACATGGAGGAATTGGAGGCGATGGCGACGATGACTGCGGGTGGTGTCCCATTTTTGGGGACACCTCCTGCAAAATCGGCCCTTTTTGAAGGTGGTGTCCCTGTTGGAAGGACACCTCCCGCACTTGAGGCCGAAAAGGCCGACTGCGCCGCCGTTCCCTGCACCAGAGAGAGCATCCGCCCCAACTGCGCCTCGTACGGCCGCATGGCTTCGGTGGCCTTCTGCGCCTTCCGCAGCTTGGCCGACGCCACAAGCTTCATGGCCGACGTAATCTTGAGCGTATTCCTGACGGAGGCGATCCGCCCCTTTATTTCCTTTAATGTGGGCATGTTACTTCATGGACAGGATCACAGATTCGGCCGTGTCGGTGAGGATCTTTTCGATTTCCGGGGTGAGCTTGCCCTCGGACAGCGGCTGCAGGACGTCGGTGGCATGGGCGGCACGCAGACGGTCCAGGAAGGCATCCTGGAAGGCGCGCACATCGGCAATGGCGATGTCCCGCATGAGGGCGTGCGTACCGCAGTAGAGGATGGCCACCTGTTCGCCCACGGGCATGGGTGAATACTGCGGCTGGATGAGCAGCTGGTTGTTCTTGCGGCCTTTGTCCAGGGCCAGTTCCGTGACCTTGTCCACGTCTGACGAGAACTTGGAGAAGGCCTCCAGTTCCGTCCACTGGGCCTGGTCTATCTTCAGGGTGCCGGCCACCTTCTTCATGGATTTCACCTGGGCGCTACCGCCCACGCGGGATACGGAGATACCCACATTGATGGCCGGACGCACACCCTGGTTGAACAGGGCCTGCTCCAGGTAAATCTGGCCGTCCGTGATGGAAATCACGTTGGTGGGGATGTAGGCGCTTACGTCGCCGGCCTGCGTCTCGATGATGGGCAGGGCGGTGAGAGAGCCTCCACCTTTCACTTTGTCTTTCAGGACTTCCGGAAGGTCGTTCATCTGAGCCGCCACTTCCTGCTGGTCGATGATGCGGGCGGCCCGCTCCAGCAGACGGCTGTGCAGGTAGAAAATGTCGCCGGGATAGGCTTCGCGGCCCGAAGGACGCTTCAGGATCAGGGACACCTCACGATAGGCCACGGCCTGCTTGGAAAGGTCGTCGTACACCACCAGGGCATGCCGGCCCGTGTCGCGGAAATACTCGCCGATGGCCGCCCCGGCGAAGGGGGCGTAGTATTGCAGGGCGGCCGGGTCCGCCGCCGTAGCCGCCACCACCACGGTGTAGTCCATGGCGCCGTGGTCCCGCAGGGTTTTCACGATGGAAGCCACGGTAGATCCTTTCTGCCCCACGGCCACGTAAATGCAGTACACGGGCTTGCCGGCTTCGAACTCCTTGCGCTGGTTGATGATGGTGTCGATAGCAATGGCCGTCTTTCCCGTCTGACGGTCTCCGATGATGAGCTCACGCTGGCCGCGGCCGATGGGAATCATGGCGTCGATGGCCTTGAGGCCCGTCTGCAGGGGTTCCGATACCGGCTGACGGTAAATGACACCCGGGGCCTTGCGCTCCAGCGGCATGTCCAGCTTTTCCCCTTCGATGGCGCCCAGGCCGTCCAGCGGGTTTCCCAGCGGGTCTATCACGCGGCCCAGCAGGTGGTCGTTCACGCCCACGGAGGCAATCCGCCCCGTCCGGCGCACCACCATGCCTTCTTTCACATGGTCCGTAGGTCCCATGAGCACGGCGCCCACATTGTCCACCTCCAGGTTCATGGCCACAGCCATGACCCCGCCGCCGCAGTCCAGCAGTTCGCCGGCCTCGGCATGATCCAGGCCATAGACACGCACCACACCGTCGCTCACCTGCAGGGCCTTGCCAATCTCCTCGAACTGGAGTTGGGTTTTCATGTCCTTGAGCTGCCCTAACAGGATTTCGCTCACTTCGCTGGGTTTCAAAGAAATTGCCATGGTCAGATGATTCTTCTGTTTCTTTCTATAAACTGTTCGCGGATCAGGTCCAGCTGGCGTTTTACGCTGGCATCCATCAGGTAGTCGTCTATGTCAAAGACGAAACCGCCCAGGATAGTGGGATCCACCTCCACTTGAATGATGACATCGTCCCCGGTTTTTTCCTTTACCAGGGCCTTCAGGCGCTGTAGCAGACGTTCCGACGGCTCTGCTACCGTGGTCAGATGCGCTTTCCGGATGCCGACGCTGCGGTGATACAGGTCCACGAAGTCCCGGAGGATATCCTCTACCAGGTTCATGCGGCCGTTGCGGTTCAGGAGGGAGAGAAAGCGGCTCAGCTCCGGGGAAATGCTGTTGCCCAGGGCGCTTTGCAGGAGTTTTTTCTTCTCGAAGGGGCTTACCACATCGTCGGCGGCCGTTACCATGCGCCGCAGCTCCGGGGTATGGAAGATGGTCAGGAACAGTTGGTCGGCCTCTGAGCATATAATTTCCCCCTGCCCGCTTTCACGGGCATATTTCACCAGCGCGGTGGCATAGCGCATTATGACGATACTGCGGTTCACGAGCGTAACGGGGCTTCGGAGGCTTCGTCTACTAGCTGGTCGATGAATGCCCGCTGGCTGCCTTCGTCCTGCAATTCGTGGCGGAGCACTTTCTCTGCCACCTGGACACTCAGGAGAGCCACTTCGCGGCGGACATCCCTGAGGGCGCTTTCCTTCTCCGCTTCTATCTGAAGCTTGGCT
This sequence comes from uncultured Bacteroidia bacterium, assembly GCA_902784435.1. Taxonomy (GTDB): domain Bacteria; phylum Bacteroidota; class Bacteroidia; order Bacteroidales; family UBA932; genus Cryptobacteroides. Next base: position 99,285 of record CACZUR010000009.1, read on the forward strand.
TCCGAGAGAATCCTGTCTGCCTCGGCCTTGGCCTGCGCCTTGGCATCGGCCACGATCCGGGCCTTGGTCTCCGTTGCCTCCCGGAGGATGGCGGACTGTTCCCGGCGGACTTCTTCCAGCATCCGGGCGTGCTCCTGGGTCCATGCCTGCATACGCACCTGGATTTCATCGGCGTCCTTCAGGGACTGCGCTATCTTGGCGCTGCGTTTGTCCACACTGTCCGTGATGATGGGAAAACCAAACTTGGCCAGGAGGAAAAACACAATGCCGAAGATGACGACCATCCAGAAAAGCAGGCCGAAATCGGGCGTAACGAGATTCATGGCACCTTACTTAATGACAATGGCCAGCAGGGCGACGATGATGGCGAACAGGGCGGCGCCCTCCACCATACCGGCGGCGATGATCATGGACGTACGCAGGTTGCCGGCGCTTTCCGGCTGACGGGCGATGGCTTCCATGGTGGACTTACCGATTTTGCCGATGCCGATGGCGGCGGCAATGGCAGCAATGGCGGCACCCAGGGCGGCACCGGCCTTTCCAAGGGCCGCACCCGCGGCAGCCTGAAGAAGAATTGTGGACAGTAACATCATATCTGAAGGTTTTAAAGTTTATTCTCCGTGTGAGCGTGCCAGCCCGATGTAGATGGAGCTGAGCATGGTGAAAACATAGGCCTGGATGAAGGCTACCAGGCACTCCAGCGCATCCAGGAAGACGCCGAAGAGCACGCTTACCACCGTCATGCTGCCGCCCAGCAACGGACCGTACTTGGCCATGATGAAAATGATGCACACCATGCTCAGGATCATGATATGGCCCGCCAGCATATTGGCAAACAGACGGATGGTCAGGGAAACCGGTTTCATGAGGGCGCTGAACACCTCGATGACCGGCATGATGGGTTTGAGGAAGCCCGGGACATCCGGGGCGAAGATATCTTTATAATAGTGTCTGGTACCCGTGAGGTTGACCGTGAAGAAGGTGCACAGGGCCAGCACCAGGGTGATGGCGATGTTGCCCGTCAGGTTGGCCCCACCCGGGAAGAAAGGCAGGATGCCCAGAAAATTGTTGAACAGGATCCAGAGGAAGGCCATGCACAGGTAAGGCGAGTACTTCCGGTAGTCGGCTTCGCCGATGTTCTCCCGCGCCATGTCGTGTACCATCATCACCAGCGGTTCCATGGCGGCCGCCAGGCCCGTCGGGGCTTCCTCCAGACTGTCGTGTTCCTTATACCAGCGGGCCGTCAGGAGCACCACCACCAGCAGGAGAAGCGTGCTGAACATCAGCGCCAGCACATTCTTGGTGATGGACAGGTCCAGCGGACGTTTTCCGGTGGTCTCGTCCGTCAGCTTTCCGCTTTCGGGGTCTATGTAAAGGCCCTCGTAATGCGCTCCATGAGAAAGACGTGCCGATGAAAACACATGCCACCCGCTGCTGCTCCTGGCAATGACGGGCAGCGGGATAGCCACCGGCTTTCCCTTCCACTCCGTGATGTGCCACTCGTACTCGTCCCCGATGTGCTCGAAGATAATTTCGGAAACATCGATGGTCTCCTGGCCGGCCTCCATTGCGTCATGGCCGGGCATGACGGGAGCCTGAAGCAGCAGAAAAGCCAATATGAGACTCAGCAAAATCATACTTCTACGCACACGGTGACGGTGTTATCCCTAACCTCGGCAAAGCCCTCGCGGATGGGAAGGAATTCCTCCCGGCCCTCTACGACATAGCGGATGCGGCCCTCGGTGAGAGCGGTGACCAGGGCGGCGTGGCCGGGAAGGACGGTGAACGGGGAAAGCAGACCCGGCAGCGTAACCAGTTCCACATTCGCCTGCAGGAGCGTGCCTTCAGGACTCAGGATATGAAGGGCAATTGTCATTCTGAGCGAAGCGAAGAATCTATTTGGCGGCGGCCAGGATGGCTTCTCCCTTGGCGATGGCATCCTCGATGGTGCCCACGTTCAGGAAGGCCTGTTCCGGGAGGTAGTCTACCTCGCCGTCCAGGATCATGTTGAAACCCTTGATGGTGTCTTCGATGGAGACCATCACGCCCTTGACGCCGGTGAACTGTTCGGCCACGAAGAAGGGCTGTGACAGGAAACGCTGCACCCTTCTGGCGCGGTTGACGGTGGTCTTGTCTTCGTCCGAGAGTTCGTCCATGCCCAGGATGGCGATGATGTCCTGGAGCTCCTGGTTGCGCTGGAGAATCTGCTTCACGCGCTGGGCGGTGTCGTAGTGCGCCTTGCCCACGATGTTGGGATCCAGGATGCGGGAAGTGCTCTCCAGCGGGTCTACGGCCGGGTAGATACCCAGGGAGGTGATCTTACGGCTGAGCACCGTGGTGGCGTCCAGGTGGGAGAAGGTGGTGGCGGGAGCCGGGTCCGTGAGGTCATCGGCCGGCACATACACCGCCTGCACCGAGGTGATGGAGCCGTTCTTGGTAGAAGTGATGCGCTCCTGCATTTTGCCCATCTCCGTGGCCAGGGTGGGCTGATAGCCCACGGCCGAAGGCATGCGGCCCAGCAGGGCGCTTACCTCGGAACCTGCCTGGGTGAAACGGAAGATGTTGTCGATGAACAGGAGGATGTCCCTGGGGCCGTCTCCGCTGTGACTGTCGCGGAAGCTCTCTGCCAGGGTGAGGCCGCTCAGGGCCACGCTGGCACGGGCGCCCGGGGGTTCGTTCATCTGGCCGAAAACCATGGATACCTGGCTCTTTTCCAATTCTTTGGGATCTACCAGGGACAGGTCCCACTTGCCCTCTTCCATGGCCTTGTTGAAGGCATCTCCGTAGCGGATGACGTTGGATTCTATCATTTCCCGGAGGAGGTCGTTACCCTCACGGGTACGCTCACCCACCCCGGCGAACACGGAAAAGCCGTTGTGGGCCTTGGCGATGTTGTTGATGAGTTCCTTGATGAGCACGGTCTTTCCCACGCCGGCGCCCCCGAACAGGCCAATCTTTCCGCCTTTCAGATAGGGTTCCAGCAGGTCGATGACCTTGATGCCCGTCAGCAGCACTTCCTGGGAAGTGGTCAGGTCTTCGAACCTGGGCGGTTCCCGGTGGATGGGCAGGGAGTTCTCCCGGCTCATTTCCGACATGCCGTCAATGGCATCTCCGGTCACGTTCATCACGCGTCCGCGAATCTGGGTGCCCACCGGCATGGAGATGGGCCGATACGTGTTTTTCACCTCCAGGCCGCGGCTGAGCCCGTCCGTGGAATCCATGGCCACACAGCGCACGGTGTCCTCACCGATATGCTGCTGCACCTCCAGGATTACCTGTTTTCCGTCCGGGCGCACGACAATGAGGGCGTCGTCAATCCGGGGCAGTTCCAGCTCTGCACTCCGTGCCGTTATGTCAAAATGTACATCTACCACCGGTCCCACGACCTGCGCGATGTGTCCTAAAGCTTTGGGCATAGGTCTTGCGTTTTCCGTTTCCACAAATATAATCAATTTTTGGCAGATACTGAAAAAATTATGTGGTCGGCGACCGCACGTTGCCCGCACGATGCTCGCACGACATCCGCACGATGCCTGCCCGCGACCCTGTAACGCACTTTTGGGCGTTTTTCGTGTTATACGTTGCATGGGGGTGCACCCTGTTACGCACTTTTGGGCGTTTTTCGCGTTACACGTTGCATGCGGCGACGTTTCGCGCTCCGGCCGGGGGCTATTCCGTCACGTAGCGGAAGAAGGCGTCCACATCGGCCTTGCGGGGAAGGCGGACGATGTAGCAGATGTCGCCCAGGTCGTCGGAGAGGGCGTAGGGGACGCGGCTGCACATGCACACGGCGGGGCCGTACTTGTCTAACACGTCCTGGTGGCTGTGGGCGTAGTTATGCACGTCGCGGCGGCCTACATACCCCACGTAGGCACTTTCGCCCAGGGGCTTGCGGGCCTCGTCGAAGGCTACCATATCGGCCCAGATCTGGAACACGTCGGTCTGATGCGCGAAGTTCATCATGTCGGGCGTGTAGCCTCCCGGGGGACGCATGTTCACTTCCAGGCCCACGTAGTCGCCTTTTTTGCCCAGGCCTTCGCGGTCGCGGTCCAACTGGAAGAATTCCAGGTGCACGAATCGGCTCTTGATGCCGAAAGCCTTAACGGTGCGCCTGCCGATGGCGGCCAGCTTGGCGGGAACCGTCTTGTTGGTCCAGTAGCAGCAATCCAGGTTGCCGTGCACAATCTCCATCACGGGGGTGGGGAACACGGTGTTGTTCTCGAAGATGGGGTCGCCCTTGGAATCGTAAATGGCATCGTAACTGACCAGAAGTCCGGTGATGAACTCCTCTATCACGTACTGGCCCATGTCCTGGGCGTGTGCCTCCAGCCAGGCGGCCAGTTCGGCGGCACTGCTCATCTTGGTCGTGCCGCCGGCGCCCATGCCGTTGTCGGGCTTGGCAATGATGGGATAACCGGTCTTCCTCACAAAGGCCTTGATCTTGGCTGCGCCATCGGCCCCTTTGATCTGGCGGGCTGTGGGGATGCCGCCCAGGGCATAGTACTTTTTCATTTCGGACTTGTTCTTGATGGCGGCGATACGGTCATTCTTGAGTCCGGTGGTCACATTGAAGTCTGTACGCAGGCGGGCGTCCTGCTCCAGCCACCACTCGTTGTTGGATTCTATCCAGTCAATCTTGCCCCACTTGTGGGCAAACCAGGCCACAGCCCGGTACATCTGGCCGTAATCTTCCAGGTTCTGCACCTGATAGTAGTCCGTGATGCTCTGTTTCAGTTCCCAGGACAGGTTGTCGTAGGGGGTATCGGCAATGGCCAGGACGTTGACGCCGTTGGCCTTGGCCCCGGCACAGAAATGCCAATAGGTGTCGGGGAAATGGGGAGAGATGAATACTAAGTTCATAAAAGAGTAGGATTTGTTTTCTTCGGATACGCGGCGCATGGCACCGCGGGTAATTTCGTAGGCTTCGCCCCGGAGCTCGGCCGGTTTGCCGGGTTTCTGAATCACATAACCACCGTCCCGGAAGGTGTAAAAGCGGTGTCCCCAGCTGTCCGGGAAGGCCACATCTTCGAACAGCCGCAGGCCGTCGACGGTGGCGTAACGCACTTGTTCGAAGTGCGGAATCAGCTGTATGTCCGTGAGCCCCAGGCCTTTGAGCCAGCGCTTGTAATGTGGGTCTACGGCCTCTCCCGGCAGTTCGGGATGGGAGTATACGTCCCGGGCGCAGTTCATGCTGCCGGCGCTGCATCCCATGACCACCCCTTCGAAGCCGCGGATCAGCTCCGGGAGGCCGATCTCATGGATAAAGCGGTTCTGGGTGGGCACATGGCCACCGCAGAGGACAATCCAGTGTGCCTCCCGTACCAGTTCCGGCGCATGTCCGGCATTCCGGCGGTCCAGCATGATAATGCGTTCGGTGCGGATGCCGGATGCGTGGATGCAGTCGCTCATGCCTTTGAGTACCGAGTCGGTGAAGCCGCGGTCGTCCGGTGCCGCGCTCACCAGCAGAACACGGGGCAGGCGCTGCCCGCCGCCGGGCTTTTTGCCGACAGCTTCGGCCAGGGCGGCCTTGACCTCGGCCAGAAAGCCGTTGTCCTCTGTGAAGGAGGGTTCCCCGTATCGGGTGGGACTGCCGGTGAGAAAAAGGGTCATACGGGGTACAAAGGTACGAAAAAAGAACGGGAAACGTCGCCGTTTGCAACGTGTAACACGAAAAACGCCCGAAAGTGCGTTACAGGGTGCACGCCCATGCAACGTATAACGCGAAAAACGCCCGAAAGTGCGTAACAGGGTGCACGCCCATGCAACGTATAACGCGAAAAACGCCCGAAAGTGCGTTACAGGGTGCTTGCCGATGCAACGTATAACGCGAAAAACGCCCAAAAGTGCGTTACAGGGTCGCGGGCAGGGGCCGACATCAGGCGGGCAGGGGCCGACATCAGGCGGGCAGGGGCCGACGGGCGGGCAAGGGGCCGAGGGGCGGGCAGGGGCCGAGGGGCGGGCAGGGGCCGAGGGGCGGGCAGGGGCCGACATGCGACCTGCGGCAACAATGCCCATGCCAGGGACGGAACAAAAAACACCCCATGCACAAACGGTGCACGGGGTGTCAGCTAAACCTCGACTTGGGTGCAGTCGGCCTTGACTGAAATTAGTCGGAGAGGGAGAAACGCTTGAATGCAAGCACCTTGGCCTCGGCGTCGGCGGCCTTGAGGGCGGCGGCGACGGTGGCTTTGTCGTCGGACAGCTGGTATTCTTGTTCCATCAGGGTATTCTCCTTCAGGAACTTCTGGATACGGCCGTTGACGATACCGTTGATCATCTGGACCTTCTGCTCCAGGGAAGCGAGGGTTTCGGCGCCGACTTTGGCGATGATCTCGCGGGCCTGGGCGGCCTGCTCAACGGTGAGCCAACCCTTGGCGGTGTTGGATTCAATGTGGTCTTCGCTGTCCACGTGGGCGGGGTTGATGCCGGCTTTCTTGAGGGCGTTATCAACACTCTTCTGAACCTGCTCGTCCTTGGTCTTCTGGATGGCAACGGTCTTTTCGGACTCGATTACCTCTGCCGGAACGGAAGCGGGATCTACGGCCACGGGATTCATGGAAGCCACCTGCATGGCAATACCACGGGCAATCTCGGCGGGAACGGCTTTGTTGAAAGCCACGATGGCGCCCAGTTTGCCGTTGAAGTGCACATATTCGCTCACGAACGGGGCCTCGAGGGCGCCGTAGAAAGCCAGCACGTGCTTTTCACCGGTTTTGCCGGCCTGGTTGGTGATGTCTTCCTCTACGGAGTAGCCATCGGCAAGTTTCACAGCCTTCAGGGCCTCGGCATCGGCCGGGAATGCGGCGATGGCGGCGTCGGCGATGTTGCCGGCGAGGGTCTTGAAGTCAGGGGTGGCAGCGACGAAGTCGGTTTCGCAGCCCAGGCACACGAGCACGGCCTTTCCGCCATTGATGCGGCTGAGGACGGCGCCCTGGGTGGTTTCATTCTCGCCGCGCTTGGCAAGAGTGGACTTACCTTTTTCACGAAGGATTTCAACGGCACGCTTGAAGTCGCCGGCGGCTTCTTCGAGGGCCTTCTTGCAATCCATCATACCTGCGCTGGTCATGTCACGCAGCTTCTTGATGTCTGCTAATGCGATTGCCATAAATTACTTGCTTTTTTAGATGGTTAATTACTCTTCGGTGGCGGGAGCCTCTGCGGCCTCGGCCTTGGGAGTGCGGCGTGCGCGGAGTTTCTTGGCGGGAGCTTCGGTGGCTTCGGGAGCGGCGGGAGCCTCGGCGGCTTCCTTCTCCTTCTCCAGCTTGCGCTCTTCAAGACCCTCGTTGATGGCCTTGCACATCACATCCATAATGAGTTCGATGGACTTCGTGGCGTCGTCGTTGGCGGGAATCACGTAATCAATAGGGGTAGGATCGCAACAAGTGTCAACCATGGCGATTACCGGAATGTTCAGACGGGCAGCTTCCTTCACGGCGTTGGCCTCTTTCTGGACGTCTACCACGAAGAGGGCGCTGGGCAGACGGGACATGTCGCGGATAGAACCGAGGTTCTTCTCCAGCTTGGCCCGCTGACGCTCTACCTGGAGGCGCTCACGCTTGGCGAGTTTCTCGAAGGTGCCATCTTCCTTCATCTTGTCGATGGTGTTCATTTTCTTGACGGCCTTGCGAATGGTGGGGAAATTGGTAAGCATACCGCCCGGCCAACGCTCGGTCACGGAAGGCATATTGACCTCGGCGGCCTTGGTGGCGACGACGTCTTTAGCCTGTTTCTTGGTGGCTACGAAGAGAACCTTGCGGCCGCTGCGGGCCATTTCCTTGAGGATCTCTGCAGCCTCGTCGATCTTGACGACGGTCTTGTGCAGGTCGATGATGTGGATGCCGTTCTTCTGGTCGAAGATGTACGGAGCCATCTTGGGGTTCCACTTGCGGGCCAGGTGGCCGAAGTGTGCGCCTGCATCAAGCAACTGTTCGAAATTTGTTCTAGACATGGGTTTGTTTTTGTCTTGTTTGTAACTCTTTCATCAATCCGAAGTAGCAGCCTCCGGCTGGTCTCCGGGATTTTTTCGCGGCCGGGCAATCCTTTTTGTAGCCGGGGAAGATTCGCATCCTCCGCCTGGATCTCAGGATTTGATGAGCACCCAAGCCGTGCTGACGTAAATCCAGTATTAACGTTTGCTGAACTGGAAGCGACGACGTGCGCCAGGCTGACCGGGCTTTTTGCGCTCGACTTCGCGAGCGTCGCGGGTGAGGAAGCCGGCGGCCTTCAGCGTGGAGCGGTAGGCCTCTTTGTCCACCTCGCACAGTGCGCGGGCGATTCCGAGACGAACGGCTTCTGCCTGACCTTTGGTGCCACCACCTACGAGGGTGACCTTGATGTCAAACTGACCTGCAGTACCGGTGACCTCGAGGGCCTGGTTGGCGATGTACTGGAGGGTATCCTCCTTGAAGTACTCTTCCATGGGGCGGTCGTTGATGACGAACTTGCCCGTACCGGGTACTACATAAACACGAGCGACAGCTGATTTACGTCTTCCAAGGGCGTGTTTCTGTTCCATGTGCTCTGTTTAGATTTCGTTAAACTTAATGGCCCAGACGGGTCTTGGGCAGCATACCGCGCACAGACTTGCGGATGAGTTCCTCGGGTCTTTTTGCAAGGATTTCACGGGGCGTGGTGAAGCGCTGACCACCGGGATAGCCGGTGTAGCGGGTGTAGACGCGGTCCGTCATCTTCTTGCCGGTGAGACGAATCTTTTCGGCGTTGATGATGACGACGTTGTCGCCACAGTCCACGTGCGGGGTGTAGCCGGCCTTGTTCTTGCCACGCAGCACCAGGGCCACGCGGGAAGCCAGGCGACCGAGCACCAGGTCCGTTGCATCAATGAGGATCCACTCTTTGTTCACAGTTGCCTTGTTCAGGGAGACTGTTTTGTAGCTAAGTGTGTCCACTGTCTTGATTATTAATGGTTTAACATAAAAATTGCGATCCCCCTACACTCAGAGGGACCGCAAAGGTAGCAATTATTTGGGAGAAAACCAAATATTATCAGTAAGGGAGGTTGCCATCTTCCCAGGTGATGGTGCCGTCTTCCAGCGCAGGAGCGTTACCGGATGCGCCGCCCGTCAGGGCCTTTTTGGCAGTCAGGGTAATGCCATTGCCGGAGTAGTCGGTGATCTGGTTTCCGCTGCCCTCGTTGAACTTCCAGTAGCCGATAAGCGCACTGTCCTCAACATCCGCCTCGTACATGAGACCGGAGATCTCACCGGCCGCGATGGCGCGGTCATACACGCGGACATATGCAATGCTGCCGCTGAAATTGTGCTTATCGCTGCCGCTGCCGAAATAGAAGCGGAAAGGATAGCCCCAGCAAGGATACGTTCCATCGTTCTTGGTCTTGCCGTCCATGTACACGGGGTGGTCCAGCGTAGCAGCGGATCCGGCTTCCTCACCATCCACATAGAGGATAGCCTTATCGTTCTGGGTATAAGTGGCCACAACGTGATGCCATTCATTGGTGGTAATTGAAGCTCTCACGTGAGATTCCCCTACTTCGCCGCGGTTGTCAACCTCGCCGCCGTAGACGTAGTCAAGCTCGCCTCCGTCGATACGGAGGAGGAAGTTGGACTCGCTGCCGACGATATTCTGGCAACCGCCCGTTGATGTCACATAGACCCAGGCTTCGAGCGAACCTTCGTCCGAAGTGGCACGGCTGGCAGGGAGTTCGGCACGGAATACCACGTCTCCGAACTTGATGCGCTTGCCATCCACGGGTTCGGGGTCCGGGTCGGGATTGCTGCCGCCGTTGGGATCATAGTGGAAGATGGCGTAATTACCGTCATAGTCGCCGGAAGACACGCCGAACACAAAGGCATAGCGCTCGATGGTTTCGTCTTTGTCGTTCCAGGACATGGCCGAGAAGTCGGGAATGTCGGAAGAGGCATACCAGCTCAGGTTTTCCTCGTTCTGGCTGGCCACGGTCTTGAAATAGGTGGCCGGATCGCCGTTCACGTCGGCAGCACTCATCACCACGATCAGGTGGGAAGAAGAAGTGCAGGAATTCAGGGTGAAGCCGAAGCACTCGTAATAACCGTAGTACAGGCCCATTCCCCATTCTCCAGCCCACTGGGAAGACATGTCCGTCCACACCATGGAACTGCCCGTGATGGTTACCTCCAGTTCGGAAACCACATCATTGAACCTGGCGATGAGTTTGGTGGTGCCGGCAGCGAGGGCCGATACCGTAAACTGGTTCGGATACCACTGCGGATAGTAGGCCTCCACCTTGAGCATGGATTCATCTTCGGCTTCCAGGGAAATGGAACCGGTATCGGTGCAGTCTTCCGGCAGGAGGGCCAGTTTGACGCGCGTACTCTTGCCTTCCTTGATTTCCAGGGAAGTGACAGGGGCATAATCCCAACCGGACTGGCCCTGGAACTGGATACCGGTAGCATGTACCGGATCCGGGGTACGTCCTTCGAACTCGTACACGGCATAGTCGCCGGTAAACTCGAAGGCCTCGTCATAGGAGAGCACATAGGCGACGGCCGGGCCCATGTCAGAGTAATTCTTGGAGAAACTTTCGCCCTTGGAGAAAAGGCTGGAGGGATCTTCACCGGCATCCTGACGCTCGGTCACCTGCTCGTAAACGCTGTTGGAGACGGCCTCGATGCCTTCGAATTTCTCTTTGGGCACAACGTCAAAGTAGGCATATTCACCGTCGAAGGCGCCCACAGCCACTTCTACATGGGAACCGGAGATGTTGCCGTTCCAGTCCTTGTCCCACTTGGGCGTGTCGGTAACCGTCCAGGCATCACCGCGGTCTACCAGCTGGATCTTGTCGGCCACGGTCACTTTCACGGTTGCGGAGAGTTCACCCTGCCTGGCCGTAACGATGGCTTCACCCATGGACTTGGCCTGGATGTAACCGTAGCTCACGACAGCCACATTCTCGTCGGAGGAGGACCATTCCAGGTTCAGCTGGTCGGTGGTGGCAATGCCGTCCTCACCGCTGCCGTCGGGCAGCAGGGAGGCTTTGATATTGGCGGCGCGGCCCACCAGGAGGGTCACTTCCGTCTTGTTCAGTTTGATTTCCGTGGCGGGAACCCGCTCGGCAAACACATTCACGAGCGAGGTGGCGGACACCCCGTCTACGGTGGCGGTGATGCGGGCCACACCTACGGAGAGCGTGGTCACGTTACCGCCGGCGTCTACCGTAGCGACGGACTCGTCAGACGAGGTCCAGGCTACGGTGCCGGCCTGGGCGTCTTCCGGATTCAGGACAGCCGACAGGCTCACGGCCTCGCCCACCACCACATAATTGGTCTTGGGCATAACCGTCAGGCCCTGAACGGGAACTGCCACCTGCTCCGGCATGGGCAACGGGTTGGTCCTGTTTTCCAACTCATCCACCTTGGTGCAGGAGAAGAAGGCCGTCATTGCCACGACGGTGGCAAAAATGGAAAATATCTTTTTCATAAAACTTTATTGTCTAATAAATGTTTCCTCTGATTTGGAGCGGAGCAACTTCCACTCCGTCAACGGTAATTTGCAATGTTTCCGAAACAACGCTTCCACGGCGTTTCCACAGGGCATTGTATTGCCCATGCAGATCTTCGCGGGAATGCGGGCCGATGGTGGCGGGCGCATACAGCTTCACGCGGGAAGGAGCGCTCACCCCGATGACCATTTCCCGGTCCGTATCGTTGTAAAGGGGAATGGAGAACACAAAGTCTCCGAACGAATCCTTTACGAGTGCATTCACGGAGGTGTCGGTCCTCAGTCCCTGTCCCAGGTCTTCGGCATAGCGGATCCGGCCCTCGGAGAGGTCCCTGAGCACATACCCCGTCACGGAGACCGAACTCAGGACGGTCTTGTCGCCGTCGCTGGTGACGACGGTAAGGTGACGGGTCTGCGGGCCGTACAGGCTGGCCGGGTCGAAGACCGCCTTCAGGACAGCCCTGGCCCCGGGCGGAAGCACGCGGGCAGATACCTCTCCGGTGAAACAGCCGCAGTTGGAATGGACCTCCAGGACGGTGACGGTTTTTCCGGAAACATTTTCAAAAGGATAACGGAGCGTAAGGGCACCGCTGTCAAAGCGTACCGTATCCATAGCCTGTTCCGGATGGGCGAAACAGACCAGACGGCCATCCTGGGCCCGGGCCGCCATAGAGGAGAAGCCTAGGCACAGAATCAGCGCTATGATACGGTTCTTTTCCATTATTCAGGGCAACGGATATTGGCTTCGGTATAGCTGACGCTGCCGTGGGCATAACCGTCGAAACCGTTGCCGGTGAGGTCTTTGCCACGGTTGTCGGCATCCAGCTTCCAGTAACCCAGGAGCTTGTTTTCCTGCGCTTCCTTCACAGGGTCGGCGATGGAACACTGACCGTTGATGAGTTCGGTGGCGCTCAGGAGACGTCCCCATACGCGGGCCTCGCTCACCTGGCCGTTCAGATAACGGCCTTTCTCGGACATGCCGATGGCGAACTTGGAGTTGTACACCTTACCCAGGTTGATTCCCTTGCCGCCCATGGGCGTAGAGCTGTCCAGGACACCGTTCACGTACAAGTCGCAGGTCTGCTTCACGCCGTCGGCCACCACGGCGATGTGATACCACTTGCCGGTGTCGAAGTGGGCCTTGGAAGTGATGGATACGCCCTGGCCGGCCAGCTGAAGCTGGTTGGGGTCGCAGGAAATGTCGCCGAAACGCAGGAGGAAGTTCTCCTCAACGCCGATAAGCGAAGAGATGAACGGGTTGGCTCCGGCCCAGCTGTTGGCCTTCACGCGGATTTCCATGGTGCAGACTTCCAGCTGCAGCCGGGGGTCGTTCACGGTAGAGGGCATCTCGAAGTAAGAACCGCCGGGCAGATTGGCCGCCGAAGCGTATACATAACCGCGGATGACCAGATAGGCATACTCCTGACCGGGCACGGTGGCCAGGGAAGAGTCGGAACCCGTGATTTTGAGCGGGAGACAGTAGATGACGCCGTTCACGAAACCGTCGATGTCCACCTGGACGGTCACCGGTTCGGAAACAGCCTTTCCGGCCTTGATGACGGTGCTGTTTTTGGCGATGGTATAGTTGGCCTCGGGCAGGAGCCAGTAATTGGTCCCGTTGGCCTTGTTGAAGACGCCGAGCACAGCGGCGGAGTCGCGCACCGGTTCAAAGTTCACGGTCACGTCCTGGTCTACCTTCACGGAAGAGGACAGGGAGAAAGTGACCGGGCCGGATTCTTCCAGGAAGGCGCCCACTTCACCGTTGGACGCAGCCTGGAAAGCCACGATACCGTTTTCGAACAGCTGCTCGGAGTACAGGATGCTCTTCTGGCAGGAGGCCAGGCAGGCAAGGGCGCAAAGCGCTATGATAATCTTTTTCATACTCGTTGCTTGATATTATTCGGCGGCGGTGCCGTTGTAGTATTCCACCTTGGACTGGGCACGGATGCCCATGATGTGATGCTGATAGCGCAGGGTCTTGCCCTTTTCCGCACCTTCGGCCTCCAGGCGCCAGTCACGCTGGCCATGGAAAGAAGCGAAACCGCCCTTGTGGCCATACTGCTGACCGCAGGTGGAAGGCTGGAAAGAAGCCATCTGCTCCAGGTTGTGGCACCCTTCGCTGTAAGTATCGCCCACATTCTCGGTGGTGATGATCTGGGCGGGTACCCAGCCTGCATCGGGATCCAGATTGCCGCCGAAGTCACTTTCGGTAGCGGGGCTGGCACCGCCCAGGCTGCCGTACTTCTGATAGATCCAGAAGTTGCACAGCGGAGCCAGGGATGCGTCACCGGCGCCCGAGTTGCGGTCGATGATCAGCAGCGTATTCTCTTTCCCGGACTTGGGGCCGATAAACTGGGACAGGTAGGCTACCATGGTGTTGAAGCAGGTGCCGCTGAGCGGGTCTCCCTCGGGTTCATAGTCCAGGTCATAGCCGTTCAGGCCATACTGCTCAATCTCGTCCAGCAGGACCTGGGAGGCATAGACGCACCATTCGGGCCAGGCGGGATTCTCCTCCTCCAGGGTGGCCACACCGTTGCCGGGGTTGGCCTGCATGTCGGCGCGGAGGGCATTGTTACCGGCGCTGAGGGCGGCCGATTCCAGCTCCTGCTCGGTCATTTTTCCGGAGATGACCCGGCCCATGTTCTCATACTTGTAGGCGTTGTAGGCCTTCATGAACGAAGGGATCTGGGCTTCCATGCCCCAGCGGGCATTCTCCAGGATACGGGTAATGCGGCAACCGACCACCTTCATTCCCTTCACTTCCTGGCAAGCCTTCATTTCTTGATAGTCCAGCGACCCCAGCTTGGGCGTACCGCCCCAGAGGTTGATGACGTCGATGGAGTCCGGGATGTCGGCAAAGCGGAAAGCCATGGAGCCGTAGTCGGCAAAGAAAATGTAGGAGATGCTGCGGGTAGAGATGCCCCTTTCGTCGAAGGCGGCCTTCTTCCACTCACGCAGGTTTTGATAGTACTCTTCGGATTCCAGCTTGTTCACGGTGCCGGTACCGGTGAGGTATTCGGCTACACCTTCTGCCCAGGCAGCCACTTCGTGAACGCCGGAAGTGCGCTCCACCGTCAGGGGTTTCACCTCCTGCCGGCAGGAGGCAAGCACGACGAGGGCGACGCCCCATGCAATATATAAAGTCTTTTTCATAAGCATTTCTGTTTAAGGCTTATTTCTGGTCCCACCACAGACGGGTGCCGCCGTTGTCGCCGGCGCCTTCCTTGGCTTCGCTGTCCAGCAGGGTCACGGCTTCGGTCACAGCGGCGTTGTTGGCCTTGTACTCGGAGTCGGGATAGATGATACGGCGGATCTGCTTATCCGTGTCGATGGTTCCCTGGGAACTGTTGGTGAGCGTAGGGATGACCTTCGGATAACCGGTACGGCGGAATTCGGCCCAGGCCTCCATGCCCTCCGGGAATCCGGCGATGTACTTCTGGGTGATGATCTGCTCCAGGTGTCCCTCGAAGCTGCTCTGGCTGCTCCAGGCTATGGAAACGTCCGTCAGGTTGGTGCTGTAGCTGTTGCCGGCGGTGACCGGGTCCGTATAGCTGCCCACGGTGGCGGTGGTGCTCAGGTAATTGCCCACGCCTACCCCGCACAGCTCGAAGCTCTTTTTCACACCGGCCTCGTACATGGCGCGGGCCATGGCATCGTCGCCCTGGCGCAGGGCATGCTCGGCGCGGAGGAAGAAGCTCTCGGCTCCGGACATCCACTTGAGCGGGTCGTTGTTGGTGCAGTTGATCTTGGACAGCAGGCCGTTGGCGGCATATTTGTCATCTACCACGGCGCCCATACGCACGCCATGGTAATCACCGTCGGAACCCTTGGTGAAATAAACGGCGCGGCGAGGGTCGTTGTAGCTGTTCATGTAAGTGACGATGGTGGCGCCGGGTTTGGCATCGCCGTCGTTAAAGTTGTATTCGATGACGAAGATGGGATACTCCCAGGCTCCGGCACCCGGATGCAGGGCCGCGTCGGCCTCCAGGAAGCCTTCGGGGCAGGCCATGGCCTTGGCAGCCTCGGCCTGGTAGAGGGCCTCGTCGGCATAGGCTACGCGCAGGGCCAGGCGCAGGCGCAGGGTGTTGGCAAACTGGATCCACTTGGCCACGTCACCGTAGAACACGTTGTCGTAGTCGGCCATATAAGTGGCGGTGCCGCCGTTCAGCAGGCTTTCCAGGGCCTCGATACCCTTGTCCAGGTCGGCGAACATGGCGGGATAGACCTCCTGCTGCTTGTCGTAGGACAGGTGGATGGCACCGCTTCCCAGCTGGGAATACGGAATGGGGCCGTAAGCATCGGTCACGCGGTGCAGGGCGGCCACCTTCAGGATGTCACCCAGAGCCACGTCGGCGGGAGATTCCTCACGGAGTCTGTTCAATTCCGTCCAGGGAGCGATAGCGCGGACGAAAGCGTCCTCGAAAAGGGCTTTGGTCCAGCCGTCGGCTACCAGATTATACTCGTTGGTCTGGTGGAAGCCGGGATTGGAGGCCGCCTCGTAGTTGGAGAAAATGTTGCCGGTAAGGCCCTGGACCACCTGGTAGGAGGCAGAACCGTACTCATTCTCACCGCGCTGGTAAGAAGGCAGCACATTGGCCATCATCTGGGCCACGTAAGAGCCGGTGCGGAGGTTGTCGTGCTCCAGCATCTGTTCCGTAGCCTGCTCGGGGTTTGTATTGCGGTTGTAGAAGTCTTTTACACAGGATTCGGTGCAGAAGACCAGGCTCGCGGTAACGAAAATCGTAAATATCTTTTTCATGGTATCCGGTCTCCTTATTGATTAATGATACTGACCGTAACGCGGCGGTTGGCCTCGGGAGAAGCACTCTTGTTCCAGTCTCCCTCGCCCACCGACACGGAAATGCGGGAGGCGTCTACGCCGGCTTCCTGCAGCTTGCGGGAAACATTCTCCACGCGCTCGCGGGAGAGACGGCGGTTGATTTCGGCGGTGCCGGTAGCCGTATCGGCATAACCGGTAATCTGGATGCGGGCGTCGGGATAGGCCCGGAGCACCTGGAAGATGCGGCCCAGCTTGAAGATTTCGTCTTCACTCAGGGAAGATTTTCCGAGGGTGAAATGGACATCTTCCTGATAAACTTCCTGCTTGGGCGCCACATAGACTTCCTTCACCACTTCCTTGATCACCTCTACGGGGACTTCCTTCACCACCTCTTTCACCACTTCTTTCACTTGCGGCACATAGGGTTCCACGTGCACGGGGGCGGGAGCGGCGGCTTTTTCGGCCTTCTTGCCGAACTTCACCCTCACGGAGAAGCCCAGGTTGCGGGTAGAAGGCGTCATGAACAGGTCGATGCCGGCACCGTAGTTGCCGGCGTTGGACACCTGCTCGGGGTCGAAGGGGGCCTTGCAGTAAAGCATGGCCAGGTTACGGCCCACCAGGGACACGTTCAGGCCCTCAATCCACTTCACGGCCTTGCCGATGGGAATATCGTAGCCGATGGAGAGCTCGGACAGGCGGATGTTGGTCATGTCGTACACATAGTAGGCGCCCAGGGCGTCGGTGCCGGTAGGGCTGGCAATGGTCTGCCAGTAATCCTGGGCACTGACCTGGTAGTAGTTGCGGGCGTTGCCATAGATATTGGCGGGGGCGAAGTTGAAGCCTTCCTCGCGGCCCAGCAGCGTCTTGTTGGTGACGCCGAAGCCGTCCATGGCCGCCTCGGTGAGGGAAACGCCCACACCGCCCTTGCGCATGGTGAACATGAAGGCCAGGTTCAGGCCCTTCCAGCTGAACTGGTTGCGCCAGGAAGCGGTCCAGTCCGGATTTACGTTACCGGCATACCACATGGTGTCGGGCGTACCGTCGTTGGGTGCCTTATACATGACACCGCCCTTGTCGGAAGGCGTCACATAAGGAGTGCCGTCCTCATGGGTAGCCAGACCGGAGACGTACATTTCGCCCACGGGACGGCCTTCGATGAGCCACATGGTCACGGCCGAAGTGCCGCCCACGTTCTCGCGGGTGCTCACATAGTGCTCGTTGCCGTTTGTGTAATCCAGCATCTTCACCACTTTGTTGGTGTTCTTGGTCCAGATGATGTTGGACGTCCAGTTGAAGTCGGAGAAGAGGTCCTTGGTAAACAGGGCCGACAGCTCCACACCGTTGTTGTCTACCTGGCCGGCATTCACGTAGAACACGCTGGAACCGCCTGCGGCGGTATTGGTAGGCGTAAACACCTGGTTGTACGTAGAAGAATGATAGTAGGTGGCTGCCAGCTGCAGGGCGCTCTTGAACAGGCGCACGTCGGCACCCACTTCCCAGGAACGGGTGCGCTCGGGCTGGAAGCCGGGAGCGGCGCTCCAGGTATTCAGGTTGGGCGTACCGCCTACCACGGGATAGGTGGTGCTCAGGATGTAGCGGCTGATGGGGTTGCCCACCTCGGCATAGGAAGCGCGGAGTTTGGCGTACGGGATGAAGTCGGACTTCTTGTCGAACATCTCGGTAATGAGCCAGGAGGCGCCCACGGAAGGATAGAAGAAAGGCTTCACGCCATCCTTGGTGGCCATCTGGGAAGCCCAGTCTTCGCGGGCCGTCGCTTCCAGGAACAGGAAGTTGCGGTAGCCCAGGTTCAGGGTGCCGAAGACAGACTGGGTCTGGTCGCGGAAGGTGTCCTTGGACTGGGCCTTGCCGGTTTCCATATTGGTGAAGGTAAACAGGTTGGCCACCCCCAGCAGGTCGCCGCCCAGGGCGGTGCCGCGGTAGAAGTAATCTTCGATGGAAGCGCCCAGGGTGGCGTTCACGGAGAAGAGGCTGTTCTCGCCGAAGTTCTTGTGGATGTTCAGCAGGACATCGGCATAGGTCTGGGTGGTCTTCTGGTCGTCATAGTAGTAACGGCCGTATTTGCCGGCGAACAGGCCATTGGAGCTGGCATAGTGCTTCTGCTCGGCGATGGTAGCGTTGCTGTCCGTGCGCACACGGGCCTGCACGTCCATCCAGTCGGTAATGTCATACCCCAGGGAGCCGCCCAGGATGTAACGGTTCTTCCGGGCCGTGAACATGTTGCGGTTGATGGTCCAGAAGGGGTTCTGCATGGACAGCTGGCTGGTGCTCCAGAACTGCGTGGGGAAATTGCGTTCCCCGTTGTAGCGCTCGTACACGGTGTAGGCGTACAGGTTGTCGCCGGGACTCATCAGGTACAGCGGTACCAGCGGGTTGTGGTACAGACCGCCGGAAAGCATGTTCTGCTCGTTCACACGGATGAACATGCCCAGCACGCTCAGGTGCAGCCTGTCGTTCAGGTAGTCGGCCGTGTGACGGAAGGTGGCGTTGAAACGGTTGTAGTCGTTGTTGGGGACGATGCCCCGGGCATCCGTATAACCTGCGCTCAGGTAAGTAGTGGAATGCTCACGGCCGGCAGACAGGCTCACGGAGTGAGCACTGTTGTAACCGGTCTGGAAGAAATCCTTGATACTCCAGGCAGGAGCCGTATCCAGCTTGCTGCCCCAGGAGGCATAGGCCCCGGCAGCGGCGCCATACTGGTTCTGGCGGGCGGGAAGCATGAGCGGGGAAGAGAAGGTGGTGCTGTTGGAATACGACACATGGAACCCTTCCTCACCGGTGCGGGAGGTGAGCATGAGGATACCGTTGGCGGCCTTGTAGCCATACAGGGCGGCGGCCGAAGCGCCTACCAGGGCGCTCATGTCGGCAATATCCTCCGAGTTGATGTTGGACATACCGTCACCGGACAGGCCGGATCCGGCATAGATGCTCCAGGAGTCGCCCGGCTTGGTGGTGCTCAGGGTAGGCAGCGGAATGCCGTCCAGCACATACAGGGCGTTGTTGTTGCCGCTGATGGACTTGGCACCGCGCATCACCACCTTGGTCTCGGAACCGGCACCTGCGGCGGTTTCATTGATCTGGACACCGGCAATCTTGCCGGAGAGGGAATTCACCATGTTGGCCTCGCGGGTCACGAACACCTTTTCGTCCAGTTTCTGGACATTGTACGTGACCGCTTTTTCGGCACGCTTGATGCCCAGCGCGGTAACCACGACGCCTTCCAGGACGGTAGCGTCTTCGGCCAGGGTGACATGGATCACTGTACGCCCTGCAATGTCTACCAGCTGGTCCACCATCCCTATGTAGGAATAGCGCAGCTGCGAGGCATTCTCAGGTACGTTCAGCGAGTAGTTTCCGTCGAAGTCCGTGATGGTGCCAATGGTTGGTTGGCCTTCGACCACTACGCCTGCCCCGATGAGCGGTTCGTTGTTCTGATCCACTACCTGTCCGGTAACGGTACGGCCGCCCTGGGCAAAGACCAGGGAGCAGGCCGCAAGCAACGAAGCGGCAACGAGGCAAACCTTACGTAAGCTGTTGTTTAACATTGAATTAAAATTTGGTTAATACGATGGTTTTGGTTTCGATTTTTAATTTGGGGCGCAAATTTACTAATAATTTGTGAGAGCAAAAATAATTTAGCAGCTAAAAATTGCTAAACTCCGCATGTTCCAAAAAAGCGCTATCTTTGCAGCCATGAAAGTGGGAAACATCGATTTGGGATACCGCCCGGTGACGCTGGCGCCCATGGAAGACGTCACGGACGCCAGCTTCCGCATCCTGTGCAGGGAGGCCGGCGCCGCCATGGTCACCACGGAGTTCGTGAGCTCCGACGGCCTGGTGCGGGACGTCCAGAAGACCATCGCCAAGATGCACACCCTGGAGGAAGAGGCGCCCGTGGCCGTCCAGATCTATGGGAGCATCCCCGAGGCCATGGTGAACGCCGCCCGGATGGCCGCCAACGCCAAAGAACTGGCCGGGGGGCACGGGGCCGATATCGTGGATATCAACTTCGGCTGCCCCGTCTCCAAGATTGCGGGCCGCGGCGCCGGCAGCGGCATGATGCGCGAACCCGACAAGATGGTGGCCATCACCCGGGCCATCGTGGAGGCCCTTCCCGACAAGCCCGTCACGGTCAAGACCCGCCTGGGCTGGGACGAGGGTTCCAAAATCATCGTGGAACTGGCCGAACGCCTGCAGGACGTGGGCATATCGGCCCTGACCATCCACGGCCGCACCCGCTGCCAGATGTACAAGGGAGAGGCGGACTGGACGCTGATCGGCGCGGTGAAAGAGAATCCGCGCATGCACATTCCCATCATCGGGAACGGAGACATCAACTCCGCCGCCCGCGCGAAAGAAATGTTTGACCGCTATGGGGTGGACGGCATCATGGTGGGGCGCGCCAGCTTCGGCCATCCCTGGATCTTCTCGGAAATCCGCCATCTGCTGGACACCGGAGAGGAACTGCCGCCCATGAGCGTCCGCGACCGCGTGGCCCTGGCCAAACGCCATTTCCAGCTTTCCCTGGACCTGAAGGGCCCCGTCACCGGCGTGTACGAGATGCGCCGCCACCTGTCGTGCTATTTCAAGGGCCTGAGGGATTTCAAGGACACCCGCATCAAACTGGTCACTTCCAAGGATCCGGCCGAAATCCTCTCCACCCTGGACTACGTAGCCCGGCGCTGGGGCGACGAATCCCCCGCCGTGGAAGGCGTGTACGGAATTTAGCAAGAACAAACACCGATTATATGGAAAGACATATCAACACCATCGGCATTCTGACCTCGGGCGGAGACGCGCCGGGCATGAACGCCGCCATCCGGGCCGTCACCCGGGCAGCCCGTTTTCACAACATGAACGTCATCGGCATCCTGCGCGGATACCTGGGCCTCATCGAGAAAGAATTCGTGAAATTCACCTCCTCCAGCGTATCCAACACCATCCAGCGCGGCGGAACCATCCTGAAAACAGCCCGCTGCGGGGCGTTCATGGAGCCGGAAGGCCGCAAGAAGGCCTATGAGAACATGGTGGAGGCCGGCATCGACGCCCTCGTGGTCATCGGCGGAAACGGTTCCCTCACCGGAGCGCAGCTCTTTGCGCGGGAGTACGACATTCCCATCATCGGCCTGCCGGGCACCATCGACAATGACCTGTACGGAACGGACAGCACCATCGGCTACGACAGCGCCCTGAACACCATCGTGGAATGCGTGGACAAGATCCGCGACACCGCCAACTCCCACGACCGCATCTTCTTCATCGAGGTCATGGGCCGCGACGCCGGCTTCCTGGCCCAGAA
Source organism: uncultured Bacteroidia bacterium (assembly GCA_902784435.1). Lineage (GTDB taxonomy): Bacteria > Bacteroidota > Bacteroidia > Bacteroidales > UBA932 > Cryptobacteroides. The sequence continues at coordinate 120,836 of CACZUR010000009.1, forward strand.
CAGCGCCATCGCTTCGGGCGCAGAGGCCGCCATCATCCCCGAAAGCGCCACGGACGTGGACCAGCTGGCCGATTTCATCGAACGCGGCAAGCGCAAGAGCAAGAACAGCGCCATCGTGCTGGTGAGCGAAGCCCAGAAAAACGGCGTAGGCGGCGCCCTCTACTATGCCGACCGCATCAAGAAGGAATACCCGCAGTTCGACGCCCGTGTGACCATCCTGGGCCACCTGCAGCGCGGCGGCACCCCTACGGCCTATGACCGCATCCTGGCTTCGCGCATGGGATACGCCGCCATCGAGGCCCTGCTGGAAGGCCAGCGCAACGTGATGATCGGCATCAAGAACGACGAAATCGTGTACGTACCCATCTCCAGGGCCGTCAAGACGGACAAGCCCATCAACAAGGAGCTGATTTCGGTGCTGAACGTATTGTCGATGTAGGTCCGGCCTCAGCCCTCCAGCGCGGAGAGCACCAGGTCCTGGAAGGCCGATTCCTCTTCCTGCGACAGGAAAGCGGCCCGGATGGGCCAGTAGAACAGCCGGTGACGCAGGGCATCGGGCATGGAAGGGACGTCCCGCAGACGCTGGGCGTCCTTTTCCGTGGTCATCAGGCAGGCGATGGGCGTCTGACTAGCCGCAGCGGCGATGTTGCGGATGTCCTTGCGGGAAAAGGCATGGTGGTCCGGGAAACGCAGGTGCCGGACAATCTTGTAGGTGTCGGAAATGTGGCTACGCAGCGGCGCATCGTTGGCGATGCCGCTCACCAGCACCACTTTCTGAGCGTAGAGGTAGTGCGGATCCCCTTCCGGGAAAACGGGCTGGGGACGCTCGTACTGCAGGGTGGTGAAAAAGAGCGGCTGCTCCGGCTTGAGCCTGAGCCGGGAGCGCCAGCGCTCCTTCTCTTCGTCTGAGAGCTCCGAAGGGCATTTGGTAACGACGACGGCGTGGGCCTTCCGGATGCGGGAAGGGAGGTCCCTGAGGCGCCCCCAGGGCAGCAGCCGGTCTTCGAAAATGGGCCTGGAGTAGTCTACCAGCACGATTTTCAGGCTGGCATCCAGCTTCCGGTACTGGAAGGCATCGTCCAGGACGATGACCTGGGGATGTCCGGCAGCCAGCTCCCGGCAGCCGTGCAGGCGGTCTTTGTCCACGGCCACCGTCGCCGACGGGAATTTCCGGGCCATCTGCAGGGGTTCGTCCCCTACGCTGCGGGCGGTATCTGTCTCCTGCACGATGCGGAAGCCCCGGGACTTGCGTTTGTATCCACGGGAGAGCACCGCCACGGCGCGGAACTCCAGCAGGCGCAGCAGCAGTTCCACGTGCGGGGTTTTCCCGGTGCCGCCCACGGTGACATTGCCCACGCAGATGGTGGGAACAGCGGCTTTCTGCACCTTTTTCCAGCCTTTGTCATAGGCCAGGTGCCGGAGGGAAAGGATGATTCTGTACAGCATAAGCGGGGGGCTACAAATCCATCATCTGGTTCTGCACGCGGACGGACTCCTCGTGGATGGCGTTCATGATGGAGCGGATGGCCTGCTCGGAGATGTTCAGCTGGGCGGCGCGGGCCACTACGTCCTGGAGGAGCTGGTCCCATCGGCCCGTCTGCAGTACGGCCACGTTGTGCTCTTTCTTGTAGTGGCCGATGGCGCGGCTCACGTCCATGCGGTCTTTCAGCAGCTTCAGGAGGTTCTCGTCAATGACGTCGATGCGGGCGCGAAGGGCGTCTATCCCCTCCCGGTAACTCACGTTCTCCGAGGTGTTGTCGCGGATGATCAGGCTCTCCAGCAGCAGCTGGAGGGCATTCGGGGTGAGCTGCTGCTTGGCGTCGGACCAGGCCTCCTGCGGGCAGCAGTGGCTTTCCACCATGAGTCCGTCCATGCCCAGGTCCATGGCCCGCTGCGACAGTTCCAGCAGATACTTGCGGTCCCCCGCCATGTGCGAAGGGTCGGCGAAGAAGGCCATCTTCGGATAGCGCGTGCGCAGCTGGATGGCCAGTTCCCAGCCCGGGTCGTTGCGGTACGGGATGGGGGCCGATGTGGAAAAGCCCCGGTGCACCACGCCCAGTTTCCGGATGCCGGCGCGGTTCAGGCGCTCCAGGGCGCCGATCCACAGGTCCAGGTCCGGGTTTACGGGATTCTTCACCAGCACGGGGATGTCCGTGCCTTCCAGGGCATCGGCAATCTCCTGCATCAGGAAGGGGTTGGCGCTGGTGCGGGCCCCGATCCAGATCATGTCCACACCATACTTGATGCACTCCAGCACGTGTTTTTCCGTGGCCACCTCGGTGCACACCTGCATGCCCAGTTCCTCCTTCACGCGGCGCAGCCACTTCAGGCCCTGCGACCCCACGCCCTCGAACGAGCCCGGATGCGTACGCGGCTTCCAGATGCCTGCGCGGTAGACGTGAATCCCGAAGGCGTGCAGCCCCCGGGCGGTTTCCATCACCTGCTCTTCGGTCTCGGCGCTGCAGGGGCCGGCGATGCACATGGGCCGGGGCAGGGTGAAAAAGCCCCACTCGGTGCCGGGGATAATCTCCAGTTCGTGTGCCATTATCGGATAATCTTTTTAATCTTGTTCGCTTCCACAATGAGTTCCCGGATGGAGGCCTCGTCGTAAGTGGCCACGGCATCGCGGAACTGCTTCATTTTCTCTATATAGGTATCCATCACCTGCAGGACATTGTCGCGGTTCTGGCTCAGGATGGGCACCCACATGTCGGCGCTGGACTTGGCCAGGCGCACGGTGCTGGAAAAGCCGCCGGACGCCAGGTCGAAGATATGCTTTTCGTCCTTCTCCTTGTCCAGCACCGTCAGGGCCAGGGCAAAGGACGTGACATGGGAGATGTGCGACACGTAGGCCGTGTGCACGTCGTGCTGCCCCGCCTGCATGTAGATGGGACGCATGTTCAGCACGCCGTACAGCTCCTCGATGGTCTTCAGGGCCCGGGCCGATGACTCCTCCGCGTTGCAGAAGATGCACGCCCGCCCGTCGAACAGGCCCGGCTGCGCCGCCCAGGGGCCGCTGTACTCCGTACCGGCCATGGGATGCGTGCTCACGAACTGCTCCCGCCGCGGGTGGTACTGGACGGCCCGGCAAATTGCGTCTTTGGTAGAACAGACGTCTATCACAATCTTCTCCCCGTCCTGAATACGGTCCAGAATGTCCGTGGCCAGTTTCACGGCGGCGCCCACGGGGACGGCCACCACGATGATATCGGCCCGCTCCACGCAGGTGTCCAGGTCCACGACTTCATCTACCAGGCCGATGGTCTTTGCCGCCTCCGCCGCCACCGGATCCCGCTCCACGCCCAGCGTCCGGGCCGCGAAGCCCCGCCTTTTCAGGTCCAGGGCCATGGACCCGCCGATGAGACCCAGGCCGATGACGCCGACCGTGACGCCGGACATGTTGCCGGCGCCAGTGGGGGCCATTTCGCCGACCGCGCCCTCGACCGTTTTTGTTAAATCGTTCATTATCAACACCTTATGCGTTTTCCTCCCGGCGTTTTGACCGGGAGGAAAATCCGTAAACGCCTCACTATCTGCTACTTAAGAAAAATGCTATCTTTTCCAGGGCCTTCTCCAGCGTGGGCACATCGGCACAAAGCGAGATGCGCAGGTAGCGCGCCCCGTTACTGCCGAAGATAAAGCCTGGCGTGAGGAACACGCCCGCCCCGTAGAGGATGCGGTCGCTCCACGCCTCCGCCACGCACGACGCCCTCCCGGAGGGAGATGCCCCTAAGGGAGCATCGGCCCTCTTATCAGCGACCGCAGGGGCATCTCCCTCCGGAGCATCGGCCTTCTTATCAGCGACCGCAGGGGCATCTCCCTCCGGGATACGACCCCAGACGTAGAGGCCGCCGGCGGCGGGGTCGTAGGTGCAACCCAGGGTGTCCATGATGCGGCGGGCCACCTGCTGGCGGCGGAGGTATTCTTCGTTCAGGCTGTCGTACCAGTCGGCCCCGGCGTGCAGGGCCTGGACGGCGGCCTCCTGGATGCCCCGGAACATGCCGGAGTCCATCTGCGACTTCACTTTCAGGAGCTCTTTCAGGATGTCGGGGTCTCCCACCATCATGCCCACACGCCAGCCGGCCATGTTGTGGCTCTTGGACAGGGAATTCATTTCCAGGCAGCACTCCCGGGCCCCGGGGACCGACAGGATGGACTGCGGCCGGTTGAGCACGAAGCCGTAAGGGTTGTCGTTGACCAGCAGGATGCCGTGCCGACGGGCGAAGCTGACCAGCTTTTCAAAGACATCCCGCCGGGCGGGGGCGCCGGTGGGCATGTTGGGATAGTTCACCCACATGAGCTTGACACCGCTGAGGTCCATGGCCTCCAGGGCATCGAAGTCCGGGTACCAGCCATCGGCCTCCACCAGGTCGTACTTGACAAGCTGGGCCTCGCACATGAGAGTGGCCGATGTATACGTGGGATAGCCGGGATTGGGCACCAGCACTTTGTCGCCTTTGTCCAGGAAGGCCAGGGACAGGAGGAGGATTCCCTCCTTGGAGCCCATCAGGGGCTGGATTTCCGTGGCAGGGTCCAGTTCCACCCCATACCAGCGGGCATACCAATAGGCAATGGCCTCCCGGAGCGCCGGGATGCCGGTGTAGCTCTGGTAGCCGTGTACGCCGGCCTGACGGGCCGTGGCGCACAGGGCCTCCACCGCTTCCGGCGAAGGAGACCCGTCCGGCGAGCCGATACCCAGGTTAATGACAGCATCAAGCCCGGCCTTAGCGCGCTGCGCATTGAGCCGGGCGATTTCCTTATTCTTGATGGAGAAGTAGTACTCTTTGACCGAGCGCGTCCTTCCGGCAGGCTGGATGATCATACGGTGAGGATGTCTTTCTCTTTGGCGGCGATGACCTCGTCCACCTTCTTCACCCACTTGTCCGTCACCTTCTGGAGTTCGTCCTCGCCCTCCTTCTCGCCGTCCTCCGACAGGCCGTCGTTCTTCTGGGCTTTCTTCAGGAGGTCGATGCCGTCCCTGCGGGCGTTGCGGATGCTCACCTTGGTGGTTTCTCCCTGTGCCTTGGCCTTCTTGATGAGTTCCTTGCGGCGCTCTTCCGTGAGGGCCGGCACGATGCAGCGGATGATTTCTCCGTTGTTGGACGGCGTGAGGCCTACATTGGCGTCCAGGATGGCCTTTTCAATTTTGCCGATCATGGAGCGTTCCCAGGGCTGGATGGCAATGGTCTTGGCATCCGGCGTGGTGATAGAAGCCACCTGGTTCAGGGGCGTGGCGCTGCCGTAATAGTCTACCATCACGGGATTCAGAATGGCCGGGGAAGCCTTTCCTACGCGGTAATTCTTGAGGTCTTCCTCCAGATATTCCACTGCGTCCTGCATTTTGGCCGACATGGCGTCCACTATTTCTTTTGCCTTAGGTAACATATCGTTCTAGTTTTAAGCGTATCTGCAAAGATAAGCAAATATTTTCTGACAATCTATCTGTACCCACCAGAAATTAAACATTATGGCAAGGTATCCTGTTTCAGGTCTTCGATATACCGGGCGATCCTCCGGAGCTGGCGCGGGATGGCTATGCTCTGGGGACAGTGGCTCAGGCATTCTCCACAGCCGATGCAGTGGTCTGCCTGCCGGACGGTGGCCACGGCCCTGTCGTAGCTTACCAGGTAGGCCTTCTTCAGCTTGGCATAGTCCTTCTGCTCCCGGCTCTGGGCATAAGTGCCCTCCGTAATGGCCCTGTTGTAGTGCTGGAACGTGCCGGGAATGTCGATTCCCCAGGGGCATGGCATGCAGTATTTGCAGTCTGTGCAGTTCACCAGCGGATACTCCATCATCTGGGTGGCCATCTGCTCCAGGAACTGCAGTTCCTCTTCCGTAAGGGGCTTGAAATGGCCGAAGGTCTGGACGTTCTCTTTCAGCGGGTCCATGTTGGTCATGCCGGAGAGGACGCACAGCACGCGCGGATGGGTGGCGCAGAAGCGGAAGGCCCATGAGGCCACGCTCATATCCGGTTCCCGCTGCTTCATCTGTCGGGAGATGCCCTCCGGAACGCGGGCCAGCCGGCCGCCCAGCAGGGGTTCCATGATTATGATGGGAATGCCGCGTTTGTCCAGCTGCTCGTAAAGATAGGCGGCATTCGCGTTACGGACACCGTCGGCATGCTTCCAGTCCACGTAGTTCATTTCTATCTGCACGAAGTCCCAGACCATTTCGCCGCTGTCGTGCATCTCCATGAAGGCGTCAAATTCGTTCTGGGCGCCGTGGAAGCTGAAGCCCAGGTTGCGGATACGGCCGGCGGCCTTCTGTTCCCGCAGAAAGTCAATCATGCCGTTGTCCACATAGCGCCGGTTGAAGGCAGCCCTTCCGCCCCGGCCGATGGAATGCAGCAGATAGTAGTCGAAGTAGTCTGTGCGCAGCTGCTCCAGCGAATCGAAAAACATCTTCTTGGATCCTTCCGGGGACTGGTCGCCGAAGTTGGACAGCTTGGTGGCGATGTAATAGCTGCTGCGCGGATGGCGGTTCAGGGCCTCGCCGGCGGCTTTTTCGCTCTGTCCCTGCAGGTAGGCGGGGGAGGTGTCGAAGTAATTGACCCCGTGGGCGATGGCATAGTCTACCATTTCGTTCACGGCTTCCTGGTCTATGACGTCTTTCCCGCCGGCATCCTTGATCATGGGCCAGCGCATGCAGCCGAAGCCCAGGGCCGACACACGGTCTCCGCTGACCGGATTCTCCCGCATGAGCATCTGTTCGGGACCCTCGGCCGTCTTCGCCGCCCCACCCGACCGGGCATCTCTGGGTGCGCAGGCGGCAGCTACGGCCGCCGCGGCGGATATCTTCAGGAATTCTCTTCTTTTCATGGCCTTCTAAATGTGTTGGGTTCTACCATTGACAGTAATGGCGCTGATGGGGCGCACCGGGCACAGGTATTCGCAGGCTCCGCAGCCGATGCACACCTCTTCGGCCACGGCGGGAATGCGGTGCTCGCCGGAGGAAACCAGCTGGATGGCACCGCTGGGGCAGATCTGGGCGCATTTGCCGCAGGCCGACTGGCCGGTGGCTTCCAGGCAAAGGTCCGGATTCACGCGGGCCGTGCCGATATGGTACTGCGTCTTCTCTTCCCGGCCAATCTTCCGGATGGCGCCGGCGGGGCACAGCTCGCTGCAGCGGGTGCATTCCGGCCGGCAGAAACCTTTCTCAAAGGACATTTCCGGCTGCATCAGGCGGTCCAGGCTGCCGGAGGGACGCAGCACGTTGTTCGGGCATTCGGCCACGCACAGCTGGCAGGCCGTGCAGCGGCGGTAGAAGTCCTTTACGCTTTGGGAACCCGGAGGCGTGACGGGCGTCTCGCGTTCCGGGGCCTGCTTGGGAAGGATGTCGGCCAAACCGCCGTCCACCTTCTTGGCGGCACCCTGCGCCCGGGCCTCCACGCCCTTCAGCGCGGCGGCGCCCACCATGGCCACCGTCCCGGCAATCATCGCCCGGCGGGATGCCCCGTCGGCGTCGGGCACGACGTTACCCTTGTCACTCCCGGCTTGACCTTTGTCACTCCCGGCCTGACCGGGAGTCTTCCCACCCCACGCAAAGCGGTACTTCAGGCCACCCTTGGGACAGGTGTCAATGCAGTCGAAGCAATCTACACAGCGGCTGTGGTCAATGTGTACACGCTCTTTGGTGATTTCTATGCACTGCGCCTTGCACTTGTGTTCGCAGCTGTGGCAGCGTACGCACTGGCTCTCGTCAATCATCGGACGGAACATGGCAAAGCGGGAGAAGAAACTGAGGGTGGTGCCCACCGGGCAGATGGTATTGCAGTAAGTGCGGCCGCCACGGAAAGCCAGGATGACGATAACCACCAGCGTTACCACCGCGACGAGGAAGGTGGGAAGGCTCCTGAGCCATACCTCCTTCTCATAGAAGGCGTAACTGCCGGCCCTTTCGGCCATGCCGGCAAACAGGTTGTTGCACCACAGGTACACCGGCTGCAACAGGTTCTGCACCATGCGGCCGTAGGCGCTGTACGGGGCCAGCACGGTCACAATTACGTGAATGCCGGCCACAAGGGCAATCACAAACACCGCCCACACACCATAGCGGAGCCACTTGGCCTCTTTTTTATAGGTGTAGGCCTTCTTGTCTTTGTGGGCCCGCAGCCAGGAAATGCCGTCCTGGAACACGCCCAGCGGGCAGATGACCGAGCAGTATACCCGGCCGAAAACCAGGGTCAGGAGCACCAGGCCGACGATGACGCCCACATTGACGGCCAGCACGGCCGGTAAGAATTGGAGTTTGGCCATCCAGCCCAGGTACCCGTGCAAAGCGCCTGTGAAATCCAGGAACAGCAGCGTGATGCCCAGCCAGAACAAAATGGCCAACGCCACTCTAAGTTTCTTTAACATAAACAATTACATTTGTATTGTACAAATATAAAAAGAAAAAACGGGATTACGAACAAGTAAAAAGGGGGTGATTACCGAAAACCATCCCCTTTTTGCTTTGCATGTAAGCGTCCTCAGTATTTCACCACCCGTACCTGGCGGGTAGTTCCTTTATAGTACAGTACCGCCGTGTATCGGCCCGGGGCCAGGGCGGAGACGTCCAGGTGCATCGGGTCGAAGGCACTGGCCCGGGCGTGGGATTCCAGCACCAGGCCGCCGGAAGAGGAATAGAGGGAAACGTACAATGTGACGGGATCCTTTTCCGTGATGTAGATGTACACGTCGTCCTGTGCCACTTCCGGCGTTACGCGGACCGGGACGGCGGGGTTCACCACCGCCACGCGGAAACTGATGCGGGCCGATGCCCCCAGGAAATCCCGGGCCGTCAGCGAAACCGTGGCAATGCCGTAGCCGCTGGCAGAGAGGTGCAGGAAACTGGCATCCTGGATCAGGTTCAGGTTGTTCCCCTGGCACTCGGACAGCAGCGTTAGGGTTTCTCCGTCGGGGTCCGTGAACAGGCCTTTCAGGGAAATGGCGGCCGTGCTCTTGAGGCCCTCCAGGTATACATCCTCCAGTTGTCCCACCACCTCCGGCGCATGGTTCCTGAGGAGGGTGTATTCCAGCGTGGCCTGGGCCGACCGCTTGGTGGCGTCGGTCACCGTGATCACCGCCTGGTAAGTGCCGGGTTCGTCGGCCCAGCCGGTGAGGGTGAGTTCGCGTTTTTCCGCGTTGAAGCTGACGGCCTTGGAGCCGGGTTCACAGGAGAAGAGCAGGGCGTCGCCGTCCGGATCGGAGGCCTGGAAGCCCACGGTCATGCTCTGGTGCGCCCGCAGGGTAACACTCTCCTTCTCCAACGAAATCACGGGCGGATGCGGGTTGTCCGGCTGACCGCCCCCGACGGGATAATGCAGCACGCCATATTCGAAGGAAGATAGCGCATCCAACTTCCCCCCCACGGATCTGCTTCCGCCGATGGTGCCGCCCAGCCCCTTCAGAAGGATATCCTTGGCATCGGCGGCCGTGAAACCGGGACCGCCGAAGTAAGAGACGATGAGGGCGGCCACACCGCTGGCATGCGGGCAGGCCATGGATGTTCCCATCCAGGACGAGCCGCCATAGCCGCTCCCGTCTTCCACCGCGGTAGGAAGGGTGCTCCAGATGCAACTGGAACTGCCGTCCCCGCCGGGGGCTGCGACATCCACCCAGCTGCCGTAATTGGAATATGAGGCCTTGTTGCCCTTTTTGTTGAAGGCGCCCACGGCGATGGCATTGGGGTCGTTGCTGCCCACATAGTCGTAGTCGATGTTCTCGTTGCCGGCCGCAAAAAATACCAGGCCGCCTTTCATGGGGGAATCGGCCCGCTGCTGGCCCTTGGCGTCACAGCCGGCGTTCTCTACGAAATAGGCGATGGCGGCTTTCAGGGCAGAGTCGTACTCCCAGGACTTGTATTCGGCCAGTTCCTCGGCGCTCACTTTTCCGTTCATCCCATCGCCCAAGGCGCCGTCGGCCCCATAGCCCCAGCTGTTGGAACAGATGATGGCACCTTTGTCGGCGGCCTCCTTGATGGCCCTGTAGGTGGCGGCGGCGTCGGCCTCCTCCGTACCGGAGTAGATGGCGTGGGACATCAGGCGTACGCCCGGAATGCCATTGGCGGCATCTCCGCCGGCAATGCCCGCCACGCCTTTTCCGTTGTTGCTGACGGCCGCCACCGTACCGGCCACGTGGGTACCATGGCCGAAGTCTCCATCCCCATCGGCCGGAAGGATGGTCAGGTCATAGCTCTTGCGGACATAATTGTACCCCGTGTGACCCTGGGCGTCTTTCCACAGATTGGCCTTCAGGTCCTCGTGGGTGGGGTCGATGGGCTCGTCCACGACGCACACGACCACGTCGCTGCTGCCGGTGGTGTACTTGTCCCACACGCCCTGCACGTTGATGTCGGCGCCCGGGGTGCTGGTGTTCACATAATGCCACTGCTTGTTCAGCATGGGATCGTTGAAACTGCGTTTCTGGCTTTTGTGGGAAGGGGTGGCCGACAGGATGCCGGGCACTTCGGAGAGCGACACGGCGGCCTTGGTGGTCGGCGTGCCTTCCCGGAGCACCGCCTTGTAGAAGCGGTGCAGGCCCATTTTGCGGCTGCGGGGCTCATACTCCCCGGCATCCGGGAAGATGCGCTCCAGCCGCAGGATGCCCAGTTCCTCCAGCACGCCGTTCAGGTCTGCGCTTTTGGTGAGCTGGCTTCCGCCTTCTTCCACCAGGGCCAGCAGGCTGTCGTCCAGCTGGAGGTTCAACGACGGCGGATTTGACGCCACAGGCTCCGAGTTTGTCGGAGCCTGTGAGTCAATGGGATCTTGCACCGTACAGGCCGCAGCCACAAGGGCTGCAGCGCAGTACTTAGCGAAGTTTCTTATAGCCATAGCGAGCTTCATCGGCCAGTTCGATCTCGATGCGCATCAGGCGGTTGTACTTGGCGATGCGGTCTGTGCGGGACAGGGAACCGGTCTTGATCTGGCCGCTGTTGGTGGCCACGGCGATGTCGGCGATGGTGGTGTCCTCGGTTTCACCGGAACGGTGGCTGGTGACGGTGGTGTAGCCGTGACGGTGGGCCATTTCGATGGCGTCCAGGGTCTCGGTGAGGGAACCGATCTGGTTCACCTTGATGAGGATGCTGTTGCCGGCGCCCATCTCAATACCCTGCTGCAGGTACTTCACGTTGGTCACGAAGAGGTCGTCGCCCACCAGCTGGCACTTGTCGCCGATGGCTTTGGTGAGCTTCACCCAGCCTTCCCAGTCTTCCTCGGACAGACCGTCCTCGATGGAGTCGATGGGGTACTTGGTGATGAGCTGCTTCAGGTAGTTGATCTGCTGGGCCACGAGGATCCTTCTTCTTGCCGTCCTTGAGCTGCTTGTAGTCATAGTAGAACTTGCCGTCCTCCTTGAAGCAGAACTCGGAAGCTGCGCAGTCCATGGCGATGGTCACGTCCTTGCCGGGCACATAACCGGCGCCTTCGATGGCGGCGATGATGCAGTCCAGGGCGTCGTTGATGCCCTTGAGAGCAGGAGCGAAACCACCTTCGTCACCCACGGCGGTGCTCAGGCCACGGCCTTTGAGCACTTTCTGCAGGGCGTGGAACACCTCTGCGCCCATACGTACGGCCTCGGCCTCGTTGGCGGCGCCGATGGGACGGATCATGAATTCCTGAAAAGCGATGGGAGCATCGGAGTGGGCACCGCCGTTGATGATGTTCATCATGGGAACGGGAAGCACA
>CACZUR010000010.1 GCA_902784435.1 uncultured Bacteroidia bacterium
GAAAGCGATTCAAATCGTGAACAAGCAAAAACATTGGTAAAACATTAAATATTAACAAGTTATATAAACATGATGCGAGTTTATCGCATCGCTAGTATTTCCTTATAAATATAGATTACAATCGATTTAACACCTGCCAAGGCCTATTGCGAGGAGCATATGGATACACCCTTGGTAGGGGACTTGTATGCTTCGCCGGCTTATGTACGGAATGAAGCATCCCTGCTCCAGTTGAACCGATGAGATAAACCTGCTTATTGTGTGAGCCGCTTGGAAGAGATTGCGGCCGGCGGGTTTATTTTTTTTATTCTTCATCAAAGCCATTAAATAATCCTTTGATGGGGACACCATTCCATTTGAAATACCGATTTTTCTGTGAATTAATATACTTGCCTTTGATAATAGTTCCCTCAAGCGCTTTATCGTCCGCTTTAACTCCGGCCTCCGCAAAGGCATATCCTTGCGCGTTCCCACCAAAGCAGAGGATGGGTTCCAACCAGTTCAATTTAACAGCCTTTCCTTTGATGGAGACGATTTCCATAAAATACAGCTTCCCAATTAACTCCGTTTCATTGCCACTGCAATTCACGACAATGTCTCCCTCATTAAAACCCTCCATCATGGTGGGCACTCCATTGTTGACCAAAGCCGACAGGGTATCCCCCAACTTAATCCACTGCTTAAGCCCATCTATTGTATAATCCTTTTCTCTGAGCTGCTTCCGAAGTGCGTCAAGTTGTCCAGATAGGCGTTTAACCTGTTGTTTTAATTTATCCAGGTCTTTGCCGGAGACGCCGCCTTCAAGCCACGCGGTATCCCAACCTTTGCTATTGTTGAGTAATTGTTCCAGCTTCGCCGCTGGTAGTTTTGATTCGCCGCGTTCCACTGCGGAAATGAAGCCAATGGTTACGCCCAGATACTCTGCAACGTCTTTTTGGTAAAGGCCGTTCGTCTTGCGAAACTGCTTCAGGTCAACGGTTGGTTTGTCCCTTTTGCTCATATGTGGTTGATTTTAGTATAATATACAAATGCAAATATACTCTTTTCTTACAAAATGCGATGCGCTCCAAATTATATTCTTTTGCGGTCTTGTTAATATATTATACTATAATATAGCCTTAAAGCCTTATAATTGTGGAGCACTTGGGACCATTCTTCGTGCTAATCCGCCGTGTCTTGGCGGGAATCCTGGTACCAGACAGTCTCCATATAGCCCGAGTCGTAATGATTCCGGGCTTTTCTTTACCATATTCTTCACCTGATTATTAACGTCCATTCCCTTATTAATATAACTGAATATCAACACTTTATGTTTAACACCTATAACAAACAACACCAATGAACCGTTTAATTACACGTCTGTGGCCAGCAGTGGCCATTATCGTCGATGCTCTATTGATCATCGATATCGGATCCGACCTTGTGAAGAAGTACAAGGAACGGAAGGCCGAAAAGCAAACAACCGAATCCACGGTCGAAGAGCCTGCTCCAGTAGTAGAAGAGGCGTAATGACCCTGGATGATCTCGTAAAAGCCCTCAAGGCCGTCGCAAGCATTCTGGATGGATGCTCAAAGCTTTGGGGGCTATTCTCTAAGAAGGGCAAATCCAAGCCCAAAACAGATACGGAAAATATTAATTCTGAATAAATTATGTATAATGAATTAACTTTGATTCCGCAAAGAGTACGTGAATATCCTACTCTGCGCGGCGTCGACATCCCCGAGGCGAATATTGTCTCTGTGGAACCATTACCTATCGCTACAGCTGAAGAGGCCCCTACGCCTTTCATTGAAGCGAACACTGCTGCCGTTAGCTGGAAAGAGCTAACGGAAGAAAGCATCCTCCCTTCATACGCTGATGGGGAGACGGTCGTACCTCATGCACAGTTCATACAAGCTATCGTTCTTGCCGCGCATGACGCACTACCAAACGACACATTCGGTCCTATTGAGCTCCGTGCGTCTCACTTGACGCAGGGGCGTGTACCGAGTGCCGTATACAAAAAAACCAGTGAACTGTTGGAATCGGAGAAGACCAAGTATTGGGAGCGCATCTGCTTCTGCGTCACCGTCACTTCCAAACAGTCCAACATCCTGGGTGAGCAATGCGCCTTGACGTTTGGCGGTTGCCGTTCGCTCCAGGATATCAATTACCACGGGAGGAAGAGTAGCGAGCTTTTCCAGACATACATATCGTATAGAGCGAAGATCTGTTCAAATTTACTTATTTCAATCCGGGACGGCTTGAAAGACCGAATAGAGGCCTCTGGCCCAGCAGAAATCTATGCCGCAGCCTACCAACTATTCTCTCAATTCAACGCCGAAGAAAACGCCAAGTCCCTTGAAGGTCTTGGGCGCACGCGCATAACCGTTGATCAGTTTACCCACCTTATCGGGAAACTGAGATACTATAATTGCCTCAGCACGGCAGACAAGAAGGAGTTGCCATTCCAGATAGAATTGGGCGACTCACAAGTCAATGCCGCTACCAGGAATTTCGTCAATAGCCACTTCGGCATCAACGGACGGGATTCCCTGGACCTGTTTAATACGCTGAACTGCTTCAATCAGGCGGTGAAGACCAATTCGTACCTACACAACTTCTTGTCGAAGAACGCGAATTGCACCACGCTGATGCAAGGAATACAGCAATCTCTTGAAGGAACCTGTTCTGATTACGACTGGCTCCTGTCTTGATCCGTGGCCTCAGCGCCAAGATTACATCCGAGGAGGAGGGTATCACCACACGATACCTTCCTCTTTTTATTGCAAAACGATATGATACTATTACTTGTCGAATCTCAACCTAGCGCCTTTGGGCCTATGGACTTTTTGTATGATACTGCTGCCGATGATATCATGGTGGCTGTCGATGTCCGTGACTATAAAGGCCCCATCAACCCTCAGCTATCAGAAGCTCAGGTGTTGGTCTCATACCCAGACGACTTCGCCTGGATGTTCTCTCTCACTGGGGAGCAGCCTGATTACTACGGCTACCTCAGAATGTTCAACTATCAGGATTATTGCACCTGGATTAACCAAAATTCAATCTAATGGAAGAATATATCGAAAATACCCGTGAGTATGTGGCGGCTAAAGAACTTGAGCACGCCATTAACTCCTTCGGCTGGAAACCAGATGTGTTTGCCAAATCCATCCGTACCTTCCACAGAACACTCCAACAGGAACTCTTTCGTACCGTAATTGCCGTTATCAAAGAGATGGCAGAAGATGATTTCGGTACTGACGAACGCAACCAGGCCTCCCATGATACCGCCAAGGCCATCGTGAAGACCGGTGCACTTGAAACTTATTTACCATATATCTAATCTTATGAAAAAGAAGAAACTCACTTATTACGGCCGTCCCGTAAAGGTATCGGCCGAATCTTACCGCAATAATGGTAGCCTCGCCCTTATGCTCACCTACGATAACGGCGACACCGAGGTTATTACCGTTAACCTTAACAGCAGGTTCCAGTCAGATAGCCTCGCCTTTATTGATACAAACAACCACCCCGCGGCAGAGCGCTTCATCCAGGACAACGGATTGGGAGTCCCGATGGGCGTTACCGAGCGCAGCGGCTTCTGCCAGTATCCGCTTTACACAATTTTCACCAAATCATTATGGAAACGACCGTGCAATCATTAGAACAACAGCGCAGGATGGCAGCCTACATTCTGGAGGTCCTCAGGAATTACCCCATTATCGTAATGAGTTGGGGCGTGGACAACAAAAGCTACCGCATTGCCGAGGACGCTGAACACCGCTCTGGACTGGAATTCACCGTACAGGGCTTCAAGCACAAGGGGAAAGTTCAAATCCTCTACGACGAGGGCGCTGATGCGTTCCTCTTCAACCTCATCGACACCGATGGCAAAACCGTCAAAACCAGGGAAGACGTTTACGTTAACGAACTGGTCCCTGCCATAGACGAAGCCGTGGAGAAAGTCGAAAACTACAGCGCGCGGATATGCCAAGAATATGGCATTTCCTAATTGCGCAGATTCTCACAAAAGGGGCGTCAGGTTATTCTGGCGCCCTATCTCATATACTAAACGTTCGTTTAACAATCGTGAAAAATGACTTACATTGCTTATTTACGCCAATCCACGAAGAAGCAGGCCGTCTCCGGCCTGGGCATCGAGGCACAGCGGGAGATTATCCACAACTACCTGCGTGACCAAACCCCAATTGCTGAATTTGTGGAAACAGAGAGCGGCCGACATAACGACCGCCCTAAACTTACAGAAGCTTTGGCCCTATGCAGGAAGACTAATTCTACCCTGATCGTGGCTAAGCTCGACCGTCTCTCCAGGAACGTCGCCTTTACCAGCAAGCTCCTGGAGTCAGACGTTGAAATCAAATTTTGCGACTTCCCGGAGGCCAATAAGCTGGTACTGCACATCATCGCCAGCATCGCCGAGTATGAAGCGCAACTCATCTCCACCCGTACGAAGCAGTCCCTGGATGCCAAGAAGGCCCGTGGAATGGCTTTGGGGAAACCGGAGAATCTTACAGGTAACCTGGATAAGGCAATCTCCAACTCCAGGAAGACCAATATGCGAAAGGCGCGCGAGAATCCCAACAACAAGCGCGCAGCTGCAATGCTCAAGGTCCTAGTAAAGCAGGATCTCACACTGGCCGCTATGGCAGAGACGCTGAATGCTGAAGGTTTTGTCACCAGCAGGGGCGCCAAGTTCACGCCATGGTCGGTCAGCGTACTAATCAAACGTTACAACCTTAATAACATTCATCATGAAACAGTTCAAGAATGAAATCACCATCTGCGGAGTAGTTGGCAAGGCCTACGTAACCACAGTCGCCGGTACCGAGACGGCGCAGTTCTCAGTAATGACAGAGGACACCTATAGCAGTAGGGACGGCGCCACCGTCGTTAACTGCACCTGGTTTTCCGTTCGTGCGTGGAAAGGTGCCGGCATCGCCGAACTTTCCAAAATTACCAAAGGCTCATGGGTGGAAGTCCATGGGAAGCAGCGGTGTCGACGCTACGTCGGGGAAGATGGCGCAGACCGCGTCTGCTACGAAATCATCGCCCATACAGTAAAGCTTGTGGAGGAGTAGCCATGCCGAACTGGGCCTATACTCTATACAAGGTAAGGGGCAGCGAATCCGAAGTAGCTGCCCTTCACAAAACCATTCAGAACCTGGACCAACGAGAGGAATCACTACTGCCGAACGGCTTTGGGAAGCTATGGCTTGGTAATCTTGTCCATGCTTTAGGTGGTGATTGGGAGAAAACCTATTGCCGTGGACACATCTTGGATTACTCTCTGGAAAACGGCATCCTCAAAATCAACACGGAGACGGCCTGGGGAGAGATGAGCGATGTTAGGCATTTTATCGAACAGAAGTACCCCTCGCTGCAAATCTTCTTTCAGACGGAGGAATGTGGCATGTGTATCTTCCAGACCAATGATGCTACCGGTGAATACTTCCCTGAACGTTGGCTACTTGACTATAACGACGAGAAGAAGAATGTCTTTATCTGGGAGTACTTTACAGATCTCCCGGCCGTAATCCAATATCTCAAGGACAACGGCGTGATCGAGAAAGACATCCAACCCACAAAGGAAGCAATAGTCGCCGTACTTTCTGAGATTGAGGAGGAGCGGCCGGATGATATAAGTTGGATGTTGGAGGAGTTCGTGGTTGTGGATGACTGAATATGTGAAAAGAAAAGTGCCCAAGGCATAAGCCAAGGGCACTTTTTATGCTTTCAATTCTTTCAAATTTGCTTTAATCCCATCCCTCAAGACCTCCGCTTCAGATATCTCGGTCTCAATTCCATCCAAAGCCTCAGTGAACATATCTTTGGCTTCATCAATCCTTCCGGCTGCATACAAACAACAGGCATAGAGTTCTTGAGCATAAGCAATCTCGACTGTCCCAGGGAAGTTGGTGCAAGCGATTCTGTAAACCTTTTCACCCCACACCATTGCTTCATCGATGCGGCCGAGCCGCAGTAATATTTCAACCAGTAGCGAAACGGTATCCATGTGAATCAGGATACAGGAAGCGCTATCGATCTCCTTATCAATTACCTCATCCAGTCCAACCAAAAGATCATTTACAGCTTTGTATCCATCTCCTGTCACTGCAAAATCATGCTCTGCTTGAGCGTATAGGAGGTGTAGTCGGTTGTCCATTCCCGGATCCCTTGCATATTCCTCTTTACACCAGTCCAGATATTCTGCCATATCGGAATCGTTGGCCTGGTGAAAGGTCAGATGCAGCGTCCGACCATACTTTAATACTAGTTTATCTTCAAATGATTTTTCCATAAATATTTAATATTTAGTGTTAAACCCAATAATCAGGAATATGTTTCCCCGCATTTAGTTCAAGGTTGCGGGTTTTTCTGTCCTCGTACCTTTTTTTGCAAAAAGCAATATAACGAGGATCTGTCTTCTCTGTCCATTCAAGATTATCGGAAGCGCAGTTGTGATAATCCAAGTCTCGATGTAGGATAACTGGCTCTTTTAGGCCAGCGTCATCACCCTGGATATAGCCACATTCCTTCATTAGATCGTCGATATATTCTCTCTCGTCCAAAAGGATCCAAATAAATGTGTTGTTCGACGGGTATTCCAAATCCATATCGTGATCAACCCAGTGGTCCCAGCTAGGAAATTTCTGTCCTTTTTCCCAGATAGTTCCGTCAGCGTGAACCTCAATAAATTTCCCATTCGAATACAACGTCTCTTTGGCTCTGTTTGAATGCCTGTAGTGATAAGGGACCCATTCCAAGTTTTGGTAATCACAGTTCGTCCAGTCCCCGTCTTTGTGATTAATGACATACTCCTTTCCATTATTGGGAGAAGGTGGTCCAAAGTTCAGAATGACAGCATTTACAATATTGAGCATAGTGCCGTCCTTCATCAGAACAAAGTTGTAGTTGAAATCATGAACGATCGGTAGCTCTTTTCCCACCGAATTGTTCTTAGTGCATACGGCCGCATAATCACCAGTGCTTGCGACCCAAATTCTGTGGCCATTTCTCTGATATATGCCACAGATTTTTCCTTTAATCGTTTTTGTCATTTTCTTCTTCTTTTTTTGATGTTCTGGACGTGATGATAAGTTCCACACCGTAGTCTTCCTTTAGGTGCTTCTTTAACTGATAATAACTGTCTGCCTTGCGTCTTTTCCTCTCAAGCAGGTCAAGAAGCTCGCGCAGGTCAATTTCGATGGTCATGCCGCTGGCTATGCCTCCGACATGTTGCGCAAGGACTTCGATTTCCTGTTCAAGTGAAAGAGCTGGTTTCTGGGGTTCAGAATTCCCGTCCGTCGTGCACTCGGCAGTATTTGAAATCGGTGCTTTATTAACATTTGTCCTCCCGGCACCGAACAGCGAGGACATGAGACTTGATAAAAACATAAATTATATATTTTAAATTAATTATTACTGGACGATAACAGGCGCCAATAATCGGCTGACGCCTGTCCGTCCCTCACAAATCAGGAATTAAGTTCCTCTGACCAGCATATCTTTAATTTGGTATATTATAGTATTTTATACCCATTCTCCTTGCGCCCGTCAATCCGCATCTGTGCCGGCTGCACATTGAGCCATTCCATATTTTGGAGGTCAGATGCCTTTGCCGTTTTTTCTATTTCCAGCATACGGTAAATATCTGCCAGTATTGCCTTTACTTGTTTGAGGGGGTAAAAGCTGCCGGGAATGAAAGCGTCCATGGTGGCGTCCTTCAGTGTCTCTTGCTTGTTGGACGTGTTGACGAGGCGCTTAAGGCGTGCCTCTATGTATGAGTTGCTCCTAATCTTCTCTGGACCAAGAACATTGTAATAGTTCTTAATCTCAATAGGAATCTGCGGCAGGTATTCCAGTTTTTCCTTGCAGTCCGGGTGGGCGTCGATGGTGTCACAGTATTTCTTGATGCACTGCTCGAATGTGCCACCGTAATTCTGCAAGAAGGCTCTCACAACCGGATCATCGGCAATGGTTTTCGTGGTGTCGTCAACGAAAGTCATTACTTGGCAATCGTCAAGGTACTGGCTGTTTCGGATGTCCCATGCCCGAATCTCATTATACATGGCCAGCTCGTTGAACCCGACCACGCGGGCTCCGGAGACCTTGTCGTCAATAACAACGACGTAGTCGTCTGCGCACTGGTCAATTTTTTGGGCTTTGCGCAACTTGTTCGCCATGTTGTTCTGAAGCTGCGCGCTACTGTTGTTGTAGGTGTCAATCCACTCATTGGTTACGGCAATTTTTGCGGTTACATTGGACTGGAACTCGGCGTCACTCATGGTGGTTGAACTTGCCAGGACCTTGTAGAAGAAGGTCGCGTCCATCCTGAATGGATTATCTTCACGGCGCTGCCGCCCCATGATCTGGGGAACGTCAATCCAAATGTCGATACCCAGGTGCTGAAGGTTTATATCACTGAAGATATAGGTGTAAGCACAGGGGGAGTAGAAGTCTACGCCTTCAAAAGACGTCCTTGTAACGAATGTATACGGTTTATGCTGCTGACCATACTGCGGGGCGTGTCCAATCGTAAACCCGAGCCTGTTGCCGTCAGCATCTGTTATACGCGAAAGTCTTACAGCGTTTTCTTCTGTCCGTGCGCAGATGATGTTAGTATTCTCCGGGGTAAGGTCGTTGTCCTTGATGATGGCAATAATCTGCCCGATGTCGTTTAGGAAGAATACAGCCTCTGTAGCGTCCAACTCCCGTCCGTGGAGCATTTTCTTTTCAAAATAGTGTTCTATCTTGAAGCGGTTAATAATACGTGCGGCTGTCCTGCGTATGGATTGCCGATAGTACGGCTTCTTTTGGATATTAGCCGTATGGTACGCTTCTTTAGGCCACTCCAGCTCAACGTAAGGGAGATTGGCGAATTGGGGAAGCTGATAGAGATAGTTTTCCATAAATGGTGTTGCCGACAGGTACATGACCTGGTCGGTAAATCCCAGATTGTACAGAAACTCCATTTCCACATCTCCTTTGAAGGCGGCGTCCGTGAAGAGTGTTTGGAACTCGTCCACAACTATATGGAACTGATCCAGAATGCCCTCCTCCGCAAGACGCTGTACCACATGTTTAAAAGAATCGTATGTAACGATTATTTTGGGCGCATACCCGTTAAACGGATTGCCAAGGTCTGTTTTCCTGATGTATTCCATCATTCGTTCTTGAAGCTCAAAGACGCTTGTGTTACGATCATCACAAGGTCTGAACTCATGAACTCGACCTATAAACTCCGGTGCATTGGCCTTGCAATGGTTTAATTCACTGCGTGGGCTACAAAGGATTATTGGCCATGAGTTCTTCAAGACCATTGTAGTTGCGCCGCAGCCGGTTAGCTTTTTGTTAAGCACAAAGCTGCCTGTAGGAAAATGTGATTGGATGTAATCCAAATACTCACTCAGGTGTTCTTTACCTGGTACTCTAATAATTTGTTTTACCATGATGAATAATGTTTAATATTTTGTAATGATTTAATAACCAGAACGATAGGGACTGAATCCTTGAATGGAAATCATGTAAGAATATTATGTAGCCTTATGAATTCATACATAAGAAGGGTACAATAAGGCCAATAACACCACTCGTCTACGAGTCCGCTATGGCCTAAGCGTAAGCGAGGGTCATAGGGGTGATTGATGGGATACTCGCTGCCGCTCCTACCCATCGGCTGCGCTGCGCTTGCCTTTTACAATAATTATGTACTACTTTTTTTGGTCTATGAGAGATAAATAGTTGTTTATTAATGTAATCGACCAAACTCAGCGAGATTTTTAGGACAGTCCCTATCATTCTGGATATTATTCCTAACTATTTTTTCAAAAAACTGAAATTCAATGTTTTCCATCAAATATTAGGAAAGCAGGTCAATTAGACCTACCTTTTTATCATTTCATTTAATATAGTATATTATATCTTCGGTTTTTTCAAAAAAAAAAAGAATGGGGCCGAACCTCACGGCCGGGCCCCACCAGAATACGAATAAGTATGATAGGATTGATGTTTACGGTTATAAGGTATTAACCGTTTTTGGCTATTGCACCCAACCGAACTTATCGCGTCTCCATTGTGGCCGGCATACCTGTGCGTCGTAGGCTTTGAAAAAGTCTTCCTTCATGTTGTCATCAACGCTTTCCGGATCAAACCATTCTTTCAGCAGAGGTTCGGCTACCGCCCAAGCAGTATCCCTGTCCACGCAGGCTTTCTTTGCATGGTCACCTAAATACTCTGCGTCGGTAGCGCCGCTGTCCGTGAAGCTAAGATACTCATCCGTACGGGCAACGATATACTTGCCAAATGCTTTCATGATTGCCTTGTCCTGCCGTTCCTTACTGGAGTCCGAACCTGCTGTTTGCTGGTGTAGCTTTCTTAAGAAATCTTCAAAATTACTCATGTTAATGTTTCTATTTGCGTTTATAAGGAATTGCCCGGGTGACAAAAATCCCGTCCTCTGCCACTGTATCATTCCATTATCAACATAGGGTGAACGGGGTGAATTCATGATGATTCAGAGCCGTTCAGAATTAGCTAATGAGTTGATACTGATATATGAAGTGGGTGAACAATGTGGGTGAACAGTTCACGGTGTAGTTCAGGGTATGGAAAAGAAGAAAGCGGGCCGTGAAGCCCGCTTCCTACAAAGATTCTATTTGCTGTCACCGCCGGGTTTTCGTTCGTAATCCCGCACCAACTTCTTAATCCAGTTCCCCGTGCATCCGTATTTCTTGCCCAACGTTTCCCAACCAGTGCCGGCGTCATGCTCCTGCTTCAACCGCGGCGCATCTGCTCTCCCTGGTTTCTTTTGTGGTGACGACGTTTGC
This sequence comes from uncultured Bacteroidia bacterium, assembly GCA_902784435.1. Classification (GTDB taxonomy): domain Bacteria; phylum Bacteroidota; class Bacteroidia; order Bacteroidales; family UBA932; genus Cryptobacteroides. Next base: position 10,833 of record CACZUR010000010.1, read on the forward strand.
AAGGTAGTGGGAGCGGGATGCGTAATCTCCTTTGCCGTTTCTGCCTGCTGGCTCTTTTCGCGCAAGTAGTTCTGTTCATCGGCAAATTTGTGTAGGTAACGCTCCATCACATAGTCTGCAATATACCGAACGAGGCCGATAACTTGGTTCCTTGCATCGGAATCACACTCATCAGGTTCACCAGCGAGCATGTGCAGGACAATACCGCAGTGGAAGGCAATCGCAGCAATTCTTGCACGAGCATCTTTCCGTGCCAGATTGCCATCGGCTTTATAAATAGGGACTTGGTCATCTAACCATTTTTGAAGCGCTTTATTCAAATACCCGAGGTCCACAACTGTTTCCGGGCAGGGGATATCGTTACCAGAAGCGTCCGTAGTGTAGACATACTTCATCCGCCAGTTGTCTATCCTGTCTTGAATCTGGTCAAGCATCCCATCCTCTGCCAGGTCGATGGACTGCAACTTGTCATCGCTGTCTGGAATGAGGCTGAAGATGTATCTAGAAACCATACCCCCTTGCAGATTACCGCGAGTGAATGCTACCACGGCGTCAGGCGTACCGGTATAAAAGACATTCATGAATACGGGAAACATCCCTTTAACAGAGTCCTTTGCCTTGTTGTTCTGGTAGACGGGGTCATTGTCAAAGGCCTTGCAGTAGTGCTCCGTGGTCAGTCCGTTCTTCTCCTTCATGGCCTTGTTTACAGCCACGATCTCCGGCTCGAAATCAAAGATATGGACGCCACCATTTCCCGCTAAAACATCAAACAGCTTGGATCTGGTAACGGAGACGCCGACGTTCTGGATGATTTTCTTCGGTGACGCCGCTGCGGTCTTGTCGCCGTTGCCTTCGAAGAGCTTTGTTGTGTCCGCATCAATAACCCGCTTAAACAGACGCTTGAATATCTGTCCGAACTTTGCTTTGCCCTGTCCCCAGTTGCCTTCCACGATAACTAATAAGTTGGGTGCGTGAAGATTCCCGTCAAGATACCGGGCGCGCACCTTTGAGAACCCGAGTGCACCAAAGGCGGACAGCAGCAAGAACAACATCGGTTCAAAGTACCCTGGAGGACAGCAAGCCAAGATATAGCCCAAGGGGTCCGGCAAGCATAGGAGATTCGGCTTGGGATGCTTGGCGCGGAATCGTTCCATCCAAGTCTTTTTCTCGGGCTGTTCCGGGTCATTGGCATTAGGCAGCTCTGGCTCTTGCTGTTCCTTCACCTTGTATTCCTTGTCAATACGCTTTTTCTGCTCGTATTCGGTAACGGAGCACCTCATGCCCACGTATTGCTTTAATGTATCTTTTGCAATATCCCAGAGAGAGCTAATGCGCTTAAAGTCGCTGAAAAGGCCTACCGCACTGTTCCTAGCGAGCTCGATAATCTCTCCAGTATTCCGGCCAGCGGCAGATACGGAGAAGGGGCCGAGGCCAATACTGACACGCTCTTGTGAACGTCGTTCTTGCCGGGATTGTCTACGGTTCCCCGACCGACGCTGTTTTGTTTTTACATCAATGTGGGGGCCGAAGCCCCCCATTGGATTCTGCATATCAAGACCCTGTTTAAGGCTTAGGGTCAGGTCGTCCACACCACACTCCCGTGGCTGGATACTATTGTTGGTGTTAGCGTTTCTTTTTGTCATGGCGATAAGGATGGTTACGAAGATAGTCCTTGCGCATTAGCCAAGAGGCGTCCTGAGCCTTGATGATTTTGCGTCGTTCGATACCTGCAGCAATAGGAGCTCCGATGGCAGCGCCGGCCTTGATGATTTCGGCGGACGCCTCCAGAAAGTCCAGGAGGCTATCCCACCATGAGGAAGACAAATTATTGTTGTTCATCTTGCTTTTGCTTTACTGTGTTACGATACTTTTTGATACGTGCGTAAACGGTCTGGACGGAAATGCAAAGACGGTTGGCAATTTCCCTTTTGGGAACGCCACTTTCATACCATGCGTGAATGAGTTCTACTTCCTCGTCGGTGATTTTCCTGGCGTGGGGAAGAGAGGGAACCGCCACAGCGCCATCGTTTTCGTGCTCACTGGCAGCAGTAGATGGTGGCGGGAGTAGTAGAGGTTCATCAAAGTGCTTGGGATGCTCGCCATTACCGTTGACGATATGTGCAAGACCGGCGAGAGCCAGTCCGGTAAAGATTCCAGCAATAAAACTGCCGGAAGAGAAGGATACTCCATTGCCCGAAGTTGTTCCGGGGATGGCGGAATGGTGCCCGATACCAGCTGTGGCATCGAGCGGAAGGAATGTGTTTGTTCTTATCATATTTATGCAATATGTTTGTGTTCATTTTTCAACCAGGCCATGATTTTGTGATGAAGGCTGAAGGGCGGGTTGTCGATCACGATGTCGCACTTTTCCTTGATTGCCGTGCATTCGGCGCTGTCGAAGGAACCGTTGCCGGACAGTCTGGTGATGGTTACCTTCCGACCATCGTAGTCGTACCGCCACGCTCCATCTCCACGGTCAAGGCAGGTTGCGGTGTAATGCTTAAGACCGAGTTCGTGGAAGTGTGCGGTAAAGTAAGCGACGAACTGCGATTGCCGGTAGTCGGAGAAGGGTGAGTATATCCATTTCCCATTTAACTCCTGTCTGTAGTGGTTCATCTCCGCGGCGATGTCAGAGATGTGCGTGTAGAACTCATCGTCCTTGGCCTTCTTTGCCTTTCTCAGTTTTTCATTCTTTGCCATAGGCAATTCTTTTTGAATTATGATACGTGTAAACAAGTTCTTCCCGTTGATCCTGTCCTGATGCCCAAGAACGTATTTGCCGTCAATCACGGTATGTGCGCCCGTCAGAATCCCCAGTGTTGCATAGCCGGGAAGCGGGTTTTCGAGATACGTGACCGGTACAGCCATGGGACCTTCATAATCGTATGGGATGTCCTGGACGCGGGAGACCTCGATAGCGTCGTAGTTGTCAAGCTTGGAATATGCGGCTGGATTCTCACAATAGGATTTGACGAGCGTGGAGGTTTTGCGGACCTTTGCGCCATCGCCTTTCAGGTTGGTGTACCAGAGAGTGCCAACAGTGGCGTCTGTGCCGTCGGGCCTGGTGAAAGACTTCGGTTTGGTATAGCCTACCTTGACCTCCCCGTCTTTCATGTCGCGGAAAGTATCAGTAACATACCCCATGGCGCTCTTGGAACCGATTATGAGAAATTTCTTCATGGCTGTGCAGGTTATTGGTGACCAGCGGTAGTATCACCCACCGCTGGCCAAAGAGTACTAGTCGCCGCTGTTACGACGCTTTTGGATGTGGGATACGAGGCCGTAGATACCTGCGCCGATGATGGCGCCGCCTGCAAGGCCACCGAAAAGATAGGTACGGGCACGGATGGCAGACTCATAGTAATTCTGGGTAGCATCCACGAGTTGCATGAGAGTCTCCGCCGATACCCGCGAATTACCGTTCGGAGAGTTGCTGTTCTCAGCGTCGATCGCGTCTAAGAAGGTGATTAAAGCTGGAGCCGTAGGCCGCTTGACCTGATCGGACGCTCCTGGGTTGTTGGATTTTAGGATTTTGGACATAAAAATATTGTTTTATGGCTAGCCGAGCTGCGCTCAGCAAGGCCGGTTTGTTTATCGCGAATCAATACGGTTAGCTTCCTGGAAGGCGACCAGGTCTGAACGCTTCACATAGATCTTGCGCCCTCTTTGGATGAAGGGAATACGCTTTTCATCCCGATAGCGCTGGAATGTACGTTCGCAGATGTTCAGCTCCTCGCATACGCGTGCAGTATCAAGGTATTCTTCCTGCTCCTGCTGTACGGCGGAAGGCCCAAGCCTCCGATCCATCTCCTCCGAGACCGCCCGGTGGACGATAGCTTCAAGCTCATCTACGGTGATTGTAACTACTTTTATCATCTTATTGCGAAATTTTCCCGGGACAAAAATAAAACAAGATTTTCGCACTACAAATTTTATAACCGATTACAAATCAAGGTTTTATATCGTTTGGGAGCACGCGATATTGGGGCGATATTTTGACGATATCACCACGATATTGGCATAAAAAAAGGCCCTCCTAGGAGGACCATATAGATAAGAAATACTTTTACCGGTTAGCCAGCCAGGGCGGCGATTACCATATCACGGAAGGTCTTGATTGCCTCAGCTTGCTGATCGTATGCTGCTCGTCCGCGGTTGCCATCATATGGGAGATTATCAAGGGACTTCTTCCCAGCGTTTACCGCACTCCAAATCATGGCATTTGAACTGAGGTTATAGGTTTTGCCATTTTTGTCCTGAAATAGCGGTTCGAATTTCTTGTACGGAATCTTATTTGATGGTTTCTCGGAATTTCCATATAATGCAACTAACAGGCATTTTAGCATCCACATATCTTTTAGCCAGGTGATGCGAGGAATATTAGTCACGTCGCTCAAGGTCACTCCTGGTGCAGAGAAACGGTAAAGGAAAACATCTTCGCAAGGAGCAATATAGATGTTTTCCAACTTCTTGTAAAGTGCACGAAACCGGTCAGGGGTGTTATCATTTTTGAAAGCGGGAGGGCAGTCAACCCTTTCGGGCTGTGTGGATAATACCGCCTCCGGTTGCGGCTGCTGCTCTGTGCAGGGTTCGTTTTCTTGAACGGAGGTCGTTTCGTTATGGGTAATAATGGTTGACGTCTCGTTTAGTACCTTAATGGGATCTGTGGATGCATAATTAGAATCCGACCACGTTTCCGGAATAATAGGGATGTCAAGCTCCCGTATTTCGGACAATAACTCTTCTTCGCGCTCATTGAGGGAAAAGTTGGGCGTCAAGAAAAAGGTTTCGTGTACACACTGGCACAAGCGCGAGCTATTCTTAACCAATCTAAGCTCAAAAGGCCAGAGAGCGCGGTCCATTGCGGTAATATCTGACGCAAGTTGTGGGTATCTTTCATCTGAGGAAGAGAGAATCCTGATTGCTTCAGCGTCGTTGTCGTCGCAAATGGCCTGATACAGTCCAAGATTACCTATTCTATGTGATATATGTGAAAGCAATTCTTTGGACAGTTTGCGGTCCACATGGTGTATTGCCCGCAAATAGGCGACCTGCTCGGAAGGAGTTAGCAGCGTGGGGTTGTAGGGAACAATGAACGGTAATTGTTCTATGCCTTGGGTAATCTGCCGCTTGAAGACGGCGTATTGAACAGTTGCTTTGAACGGGAAGAAACGGGCGCCCTTTACTGCAAAGGGCTCCATGGTGTCGATAATGTGTCGAAGCAACTGTTTCCGTTCAGGGAATAACCGGATCACATCATCCTTAGATAGCGCTCTCTGGCCACCAGCAATTCGAACGGGGCGGACGGGAGTTCCAAATATGTATCTGTAAAACGATTGGCGGTCCCCAAATTGTGTTATTGAATATGCTTTGTATCTGGAGAGCCACTCGTCACAATCATCTTCAATACGGCGGATTCTCTCCACTTCATCTATTAGTTCGCCAAATAGACGCGTGTAAGTGCCGTTGACAACATTGCCGAAAAGCTGAATGTCGTTGCGTGTGTAATCCATATCGGTTATTTTTTCTTTTTGTTATATTCTTTGAGGAATGCGCGGAGGTCGGCTTCCGGGATTTCTGCCAGTTGCTCGGCAAGGGAGCGTTTTGCGGGCTTACCAGTCAACGGCTTAATAATCTCCTTCAGGGCCTCGTCCTTAGAAGCCGTATCAAAGCGCTTCATGTAACGCTCAGTGGTCCTTAAGCTGCTATGCTTAAACAGTCCCTGGAGAATGCTGTTGTCGGTATGTATGTCCTGCGCAAGTCCGGCAAAGGTATGCCTGCTGATGTGGGTCGTAAGCGGCTTCGTGATACCAGCCTTCACTTTTATAATCCGAAGCCCCTTGTTCACCAAGGCCGTTTTGGCGCTGAGTATTTTTTTATATGTCATTCTCTGTTCTGGCGGCAATTCGTCAACCATACGCAGAGTGGTGAGCTTTTTCCACTGTGCATAATCCTTGGTGTTAATCATGTAAGGGAAAATGTAGTCCTCAGGTTCGGGTTCGCTGCCATGTTCTTGGGTGAACCGCTGGCGGTACACGCGAAGTATCTCCTGCGCAGGCTCTACCAAGATGAGAATCTGTTCTTTGTGGTTCTTGGCCATCTCGTAGCGTATGTGGCCATCTTGGGAGATATTCATCCAGCGCAGGGTTAGGAGGTCCGAGATTCTAATACCTGCACAAAACATCGCGAATAGGAAGAAATTGCGGCTGTGCCACTCCATTGAACCTTCCTTCAGGTCAAGACCTATGATGGAGAGTACTTCTTCGCGGGTGAGTTCCTCCTTGTGGGTGGGGACCATCTTAATTTTATACACGCGGAACGGGTTGTCATCTTCTTTGACATATCCTAATTTGACGGCTTTGCCCATAATTGCACGAAAGATCTGCAAGGTCTTTGCTATGGAATTCTGGTGTAATCTGGTTTTATTTGGCTCGACCTCTGTACCGCTCTTCCGCTTGCGTTTGAGCTGCTCGTCCGGTTTCTTGGAGAACTGCTGATTGGGGAGTGTATGGAGGAAAGATTCGAATTTAGTGACAAATTCCGGAGTGATCTCCTTAAATTTAAAGTCTTCAGGGGTGCGGTTACGAGTTTTTGCATAATCCCTAAACTTATTACAGAAGCCGTTGTACTTCAAATATGTTTCAGGTGCTCCATTGGTATAAATATCAACAGTACACTGTTCCGCGAACACGTAGAAGGACATCGATTTTTCTCCGCCCTCAAGAACTTCGATTATCTTCTCTGCGCTGGCGACCCCGTCTTCGTCCAGGTCTCTGTAAATGTCCTTTGCTCGTTCTTTAAGCTTCTCCAGCTCTGTGTTCCACTTCTTGGCGTTAGGCTCCGTCGTACGGATCTCTTGCGCTAGACGGTTCCAGTCTATTTTGCGGCTCAGTTCAATGGATGTGCGGTAACGTCGATGTTTTCTGTTCTCCGTGATACGCAGATATATAGGGAAGTTGCCACGCTTATTCTCCTCATTTACCTCAAAATTAAATGTAATAGGATTCTTGCGACGGGGACGGGAGTAGCCCTCTTCGTTCTTTCGGGATATAGCAGTTATACGTTTGCGCGCGGACATAACTTATGTGGTTTTTGCAAAGATACAAAATGTTTCAGTATTTTCCTGAAACAATCCTGAAACATTTCTGTCTTTCTATGTCTTTCTATGCCTTTTTTGAATCTGACAGAAATGCCATTCTACCACATTCTATCGCGTATTTAACAGAAAAAGGATGCCATAGAATGACATCCTTCGTGCCTCGGGCGGGAATCGAACCCGCACGGCCGTTTCGGGCCAAGGGATTTTAAGTCCCTCGTGTCTACCATTCCACCACCAAGGCAAAATATGGAATTGCAAAGGTAAGCATTTTTTTTGAAATGCAGTGCTGGCACGAAAAAACGTGCAGTCCCGTTTTTGCTAAGTGTTTGATACCCAGTCGATTCCGTGTTTTCCTTGCGGTCTTTTTGCTGGGAGCAAAATGCGTAAGTGCCTGATAATCACGCACATGCGAAAAACGCTGCCTCCCGCCGCCGCCTCCAGCCACCTCTAAAAATATTTCTTTTCGTCCCTATACAGGGCCAGGAAAATGAAAATCAGGATGGTGAAGGCCCAGAGGGAGGAACCGCCATAGGAGAGCAGGGGCAGGGGAATGCCAATCACGGGCATCAGGCCGATGGTCATGCCCACGTTGATGAACAGGTGCATGAACACGCAGGAGGCTACACAGTAGCCGTAGATGCGGGTGAATTTGCCCCGGCAGCGCTCGGCGTCCAGGATCAGGCGCACAATGAGGAACGTGTACAGCAGAATCACCACCAGGCAGCCCACAAAGCCCCATTCCTCGCCCACGGTGCAGAAGATGAAGTCCGTGGCCTGTTCCGGTACAAAGCCGAAACTGGTCTGGGTGCCTTCCAGGTAGCCTTTCCCCAGCAGGCCGCCGGAGCCGATGGCAATCTTGCTCTGGTTCACGTTGTAGCCGGCCCCGGCCAGGTCTTCCTTCATGCCCAGCAGCACCTCGATGCGCCGCCGCTGGTGGTCCTGCAGCACGTTTTGGAACACGTAGTCTGTAGACAGCACCACCATCACGCTGGCCACGAAGGCCAGCAGCGACCAGCCCAGGAAACGGTCCTTGTGCTTCCAGGCATACCAGAACAGCATGGGCAGCAGCAGGAAAGCCGCTATCAGCAGCACCTGCACCGGCGTAACCGACGGCAGGAAGCTCCAGAAGTAGTCCTCACTTTCCCCGGCCTGGGGCACCCAGGCCCGCCTGGACATCCAATCCATGTGGTCGGTGGCCAGGCCGCCCAGCCAGCGCAGCTGCATGGGAACAAAGGCCATCACGGCCACAAAGCCCAGGCCCTTGAGCATCCTCGGGCGGAAACGTTTGGGTTGGGCCATGGCCGTTCCTACCGTGAGCATTCCCACCAGGATGAGCGTGGAATAGAATGCCCCCAGGGTCAGCGTCCCCACAAAGAGGGCGATGGCCAGGCCGATGAGCCCCAGCCACCAGCCGGAAAGCCCTTCCCGGTACAGGACAAAGATGAATCCCGTGTACACCAGGGCGCTGCCGGTTTCGCTTTCGGCCACGATCACCAGCATGGGCAGGCCGATGATAAGGGCCGCGAGGGCGAAGTCCCGGAAGCGGCTCATCCGGAAGCTCTGCTGGCTCATGAACAGGGCCAGCAGCAGGGAGGTGCTGATTTTGGAAATTTCTGCCGGCTGGAAGCGGATGGGCCCCAGGTCGAACCAGGAATGGGAGCCCTTTACGTCGCTGGATACGAAGATGACCAGCACCAGCAGCATGAGCACGAAGGCATACAGCGGAATGCCCATGGCCTCCCAGAACTGCGCCGGAATGGCAAAGAGGATGATGAGGGCCAGCACCAGCGCCGTCCCAATCCACACCAGCTGCTTGCCGGCGCGGGTAGCGAAACTGAACATGCCGCCCACCTCGGCGTTGTGCGTGGCCGCATAGATATTGAGCCAGCCGATGAAAATGAGCAGCAGGTAGGTTCCTACCAGCCACCAGTCGATGGACTGCCGGGTATGTGGCCTTTCCCTAGTCATGTTTTACACGGTCCATCAGGTTGGCTTCCAGCATTCTTTTCTCCAGCGCCGGACGTGAAATGCTGCCTTTCAGATACTTCTCCACCATGAGCGACGCCATGGGGGCGGCGTAGGTGGCGCCGAAACCGCCGTTCTCCACATAGGCGGCGATGGCAATCTTCGGGTTGTCCATGGGGGCGAAGCAGATGAAGACGGAGTTGTCGGCCCCGCGCGGATTCTGCGCCGTGCCGGTTTTCCCGCAGATGTCCAGGGAATCCACGTGGGCCACCCAGGCAGTGCCGCCCATGCCCGCGCCGGAATTCACTGCCCGCCACATGCCTTTGATGAGTTTGGGGAAGTGCAGGGTGTCCACCAGGGTGTACTGCGGCCGGGTAAAACGCTCCTCAATTTCCACGCCCTCCGACGCTTTTACGATATGCGGAATGTAGTAATGCCCCCGGTTGGCGATGGTGGCGCAGAGGTTGGCCAGGTGCATGGGCGTAGCCAGGATTTCTCCCTGGCCGATGGACAGCGAAATGACGGTGGTGGAATTCCAGCGCCCTTTTCCGTAGCTGCGGTTGTACAGCTTGGACGAGGGAATGCTGCCGCTCAGTTCGGCCGGGAAATCGCTTTCCAGCTTGCGGCCGAAGCCAAAGCTCATCACCATCTCCCGCCAGTGGTCCAGGCCTTCGGCCACGTCGTCGAACTTCCGCTGGTCCAGGATGTTCTTGAGCACGTAACAGTAGTAGGCGTTGCAGCTCATCATGATGGATTCCTCCATGTTGAGGGGGCTTTTGTGCACGTGGCAGCCCAGCTTGTGGCCGGAGCCGAAGTGGTAGCCCCGGCTGCAGGGGTACATCATCTCCGGCCGCAGGACGCCTTCCTGCAGGCCGATGAGTCCGTTCACCAGCTTGAACACCGAGCCCGGCGGATAGGACGCCTGCACCGCCCGGTTGTACATGGGCTTATAGGGATTCTGGGAAATCTCGTTCCAGTACTTGCCGATATCGGCCAGCTGCGAGACGTCGATACCCGGCGAAGACACCAGCGCCAGGATTTCGCCGGTGGAAGGCTCGATGGCCACGAGGCTGCCCACTTTGTTCTGCATGAGCTCCTGCCCGTACTGCTGCAGCGCGGCGTCGATGGTGGTCACGATGTCATGTCCCGGAACGGCCTCTTTGTCCTCGGCGCCGCCCTTGTAGGGCTGTTCGATCTGGTTGCGGGAATTGCGCTGGTAAATGTGATAGCCTTTCACGCCCCGCAGTTCCGCTTCCCGCGCGGCCTCGATGCCCGTCATGCCGGCATAGTCTCCGCTGCGGTAATCGTCCGGATGCATTTCAATATAGCGCTGGTTCACCTCCGACACGTAGCCCAGCAGGTTGCCGCCGGCGTTCACGGGATAGTCCCGGATGGAGCGAACCTGACCCCGGAAGCCCGGGAAACGGTATTTTACTTCGTCGAAACGCATGTAGGTTTCGGCCGGAACGGTGCGCAGCATGGTTACGCCCTGCGAGCCGATGGAAGAACGCCTGCGCCGGTATTCCTGCAGGCGCCCGCGGATGAATTCGGGCGTCACGCCCAGCGTGGTGGCCAGCGCCAGGGTGTCGAAGGCTTTTACCTCCCGCGGATGCACCACGATGTCATAGGCCACCTTGTTTCCCACCAGGATGACCCCGTTGCGGTCGTAGATGACCCCGCGGGTGGGATAGATGGTTTCGTAGATGGTAGCGTTGCGGTCGGCGTCTTCCTTGTATTTCCCGTCCACGATCTGGAGCGAAAAGATTTTCCCGAGGAGCAGCAGCACAACCGCCCCCAGGCCAATCAGCAGACGGATATGCCGGGTATCCTGCTTCATGACCGGGAATCGCGGGCCAGGATGTTCAGGACAGGCAGGGAGAAGAGGAAACTGCCCAGGAGGGACACGCCCCAGCGGGTAAGGTTGAACAGGAAGGTCCGGGTTCCGGCACTGTCCGCCCAGACGTAAATGGCCAGATACACGGCCAGGACGATGAACAGCGCCAGGAGCAGCCGCTCCCAACCGTTACGCTGGATAGAGAAATCTTCGTTGCGGGCGAAGATTTCGTTGCCGAAGACCAGCTGCAGGATGCTCTTCTGCAGGATGGCCACCGGCAGCAGGGCCAGGGCGTTGAGGCCCAGCACCCCCTCCGTGAGGAAATCGACCAGCAGGCCCATGGCAAAGGCCGCCAGGAGCGTTCCTACGGTGGGAACCCGGATGGGAAAGCACAGGATCATGACCGGCAGCAGGCTGATGGTCAGGTAGGGCGATACCCGGAAGTAATTGCTGAGCAGGACCTGCGCCAGGAGCAGCAGGACAAAGACCTGCGGGGAACGGGAACTTCTGGCACTCATTGAACGAACTCCTCTATTTCGTTAAACGAATTGTTGTGCACGATGGTGACAAAGCGCACGGTGCTGAAATCCTGGAAAAGCCTTACCTCTATCTCGTTGGTGGCTCCGTTGATGACGCGGGAACTGCCTGCCACGCCCAGCGGAATGTCCGGCGGGAACAGCAGGGAATGCCCGCTGGTATATACGGTGTCTCCGGGATGGTACTTGTACTGCAGGGGAATTTCCTTCAGGAGGGCCCCGTCCGAGGAATGGCCGTCCCACACCAGGATGCCGCTGCCGCCTTCCGTTCCCAGCCGGGCGCTGATGGAGATGTCGCTGTTCTGGAAAGAGAAGGCGAAGGCATGGTGGGCACTGACCGCGTCTACGATGCCTACTACGGCGTTATGCGTGATGACGCCGGATTTCTCCTGCACGCCGTCTTCGAAGCCGCGGTTCAGGATCATGTAGTTGTGCTGGGAGTTGCGCGTGAGTTTCACCACCTCTGCCGGCAGCAGGGAGAAGCCCTCCGGGGCTGCAAAGGACAGGGAATCGGTGTGGAACTTTCTCAGCTGCTCCCGTGCGGCCGCCAGTTCCCGGGTGAGCTCGAAGTTTTTCCGGGACAGGTCCTGATTGATGGCTGACAGGGAAAAGTACGAGCGCACCGACTGCGTGCGGCTCCAGACGGCGCCGATGGCACTGTGGACTCCCCGGGCCACCCAGGTGCGTTGCAGGGCTGCATTGTGCACCAGCAGATAGAGTGCGACCGCTTCCAGGAGAATGAAAACGGTCACATGGATGAGTCTGGGAAGCCAGGGATTCTGCCGCATGGCTTAGCGCATGAGGAAGGAATACGTGTCGGTGTGCTTGAGGGCGATGCAGGTACCGCGGGCCACGGCACGAAGCGGGTCTTCGGCCACGTGGAAGGGGATGTTCAGCTTTTCGCTCAGGCGTTTGTCCAACCCGCGCAGCAGGGCGCCGCCACCGCTGAGGAAGATGCCGTTCTCCACGATGTCCGAGTACAGCTCCGGCGGGGTTTGCTCCAGGGTTTGCTGGATGGCGGTTTCCAGGCGGGCGATGCTCTTGTCCAGGCAGTGGGATACCTCCGAGTAGTGGATGGTGGCCTCTACCGGGTGGCCGGTCATGAGGTTGGGACCGCGTACCACGAAGGGCTCCGGTTCCTCGTCCAGCTGCGGCAGGACGGAACCGACGGCGATCTTGATCTTTTCGGCCGTGGTTTCACCCACCTTGATCACATGCTGCTGGCGCAGGTAGTTCTGGATATCGGCCGTGAAGACGTCGCCGGCCACACGCACCGACTCCTGCTGGACGATGCCGCCCAGGGAGATGACGGCGATTTCCGTGGTGCCGCCTCCGATGTCCACCACCATGTTGCCGAACGGGGCCTCTACATCCAGGCCGATACCCAGCGCAGCGGCCATGGGCTCATAGATGAGGTACACGTCGCGGCCGCCGGCATGCTCCGAGGAGTCGCGGACAGCACGGATTTCCACTTCCGTGGAACCGGAAGGGATGCCCACCACCAACTTCAGGTTGGGGGCGAAGAGGCTGCGGCGGCGGGAGTTCACCTGCTTGATGAACCCGCGGATCATCATTTCCGCGGCGTTGAAGTCTGCGATGACGCCGTCCCGGAGCGGACGTACGGTCTTGATGCCGGGATTGGTTTTTTCGTGCATCAGTTTGGCCTTCTGGCCCAGGGCGATGCATTTCCCCGTCTGGTTGTCGATGGCTACGATAGAGGGTTCGTCCAGCGCTATCTGGTCTCCTTGGAAGATGACAGTGTTGGCTGTGCCCAGGTCTATTGCCAATTCTTGGTTCAGGAAATGGAATGCCATATAAGGTTGTTTTTTTATGATCTGAAATAACCTTCAAAATTACGAAAAAAAACTTAAATTTGCCCAAAGTATTTACACGGAATAGCAGTATGCTCAGAAAAAAGTATCTGATTGTCACTGCCGGCGGCTCAGGAACCCGGATGGGGGCTTCCGTCCCCAAGCAATTTCTGGAACTGGACGGGAGGCCCATCCTGCGCATCACCCTGGAAAAATTCCTGGAAGCCCTGCCGGATCTGAACATCATCACCGTCCTGCCGGAAGGCCATGTGAACGCCTGGCGCCAGTACTGCCTGGAGCACGACTTCGTGTGCCCGCAGCGCCTGGTGAAGGGGGGCATCACCCGCTTTCATTCCGTAAAAAACGCCCTTGCACACGTGCCGGACGGTGCTTTGGTGGCGGTGCAGGACGGCGTGCGGCCGTTAATCAGCGTGGAAAAGATCCGGGAATTGTTCGCGGCGGCGGAACCGGTGCCCGCCCTCATTCCCGTCCTTCCCGTGACCGACACCCTGAAGGTGCTGGAGCGGCAGGCCGACGGTACCCTGCAGGCCACCGGGGAATCTGTAGACCGCAGCCGCATCTACGGCGCCCAGACCCCGCAGCTGTTCCACAGCGAAAAACTCAAAGCCGCCTATACCCAGGGATACGACACCCTCTTTACGGACGACGCTTCCGTGGCCCGGAAATACGGAATACCGCTCGCCTTCATGGAGGGCGAACGGTACAATATCAAAATCACAACCCCCGAAGACCTCATCCTCGCCAGGGCCATTCTGCAGATGCCCGGTCACGGCCGGGCATGACGCACAGACCGGATTACAGTGCGGCGATGGTGCGCACGTATCTTTCCTTGGGCTTTTCCAGAGAGGCATCCACGGTGACTACGTCATGCTCGCTGAGATACCAGGAATAGGCGTAGCCCTTGGAATACTCCTGGATGGTCCAGTAGCGTTCCCCTGTCCTGATTTCCTGACAGTCTTTTCGGCCGGCCAGGCGGAGGCGCTTCAGGGATGAGTTGATGGGTTTTTCATCCCAGCTCATACTCATTATTTCGTTTTTGGTGGGGACCATCCACGTGGAGGTGACACCGTTCAAGGGGCAGATTTTGTCACACTCGAGGGCCCAGTGGTTGGGCTTGATTCTGTGGGAAGCTCCGCGACGCTCGTTGTACTGGGTGACGGCGAATTTGAGTTCGTAGCCGTGCCTGCCCACCATGTGTCTGTAAAAGTCTTTATTCTGCATCCCGTACTGCCAATTCGTCTCGTACTTGCCGTCCCTTATATAGGTACTGTACGTCTCATTCCCGATTTTGTATTCCATTTTGGGCCCCACATTGTCCTTATCGCTGGAATACGCCCATTTGCGGTCACTTTGGCTGACGAACATGATATAGGCGTGGTAGCGGGTGGATCCGTCCTGGGAATACAGGCCGCAGAGAGGCCTCTTCCTCAGACGGGATTCTTCATATTGGGAGTAGTATTTTTCATAAATCATGTAGTTGCCCATTCTTCCGGAGCTCGTGTTGCCGGCATAGGATTCGCCATCCTTTTTTATGATATCCTCTTCCTGACCGGGTAAACGGTCGCCGCGGAATACTTGAATCACAACGGCTATGATTTTGTCCACCATGTCGGCAGGAATGGTGACATCCTCGATTGTCCAATTGCGGGAAAAATCGGGGGCGCCGCGGTATCCGCCGTCAATGGCCTTGTAAATGCCGTGCTGGGCATCCCAAATCACATAGTCGCCGGGTTTGACATCTGTCTTTTTGTAGGTTACTGCCCCAAGGATGAACTGGGAGCAGAAAAACGCAAGAATAATGGAGAAAAAACGTTTCATACTTTTTCTGATTAATGATCCAAAAATAGTTATTTTAGGCGAAAATACCGTTGGAGAATTAACGATATTAATCAAACAGGTAAAAATTAGTGAAAACTAACTACGCCGACATCTTGCCTGTTCAGACCATATTTTGTAGGTTTGCATATATAAAATCTTGTTCTATGAGACCGATCAATATTCTCGCAGTTTCCCTGCTGCTTCTGGCGACGGCCACGGCCGCACATGCCCAGTTCAATTTGAAAAATCTTGCAAACAAGGCCAAGTCCGCCGTTGAGCAGACCGTCTCCGGGAATGGTGCTTCCTCTGCCGCTACCGCCCCTTCCTCTGCCGCTACCGCAGCCAAGGCTACCCTTCCTGCCGCTGCAGGCAAGACCTACTATGTGAGCGCCTCCACCGGATCGGCCCGTGCCGACGGCCTGAGCCCCACCACCGCCATGAAGGACCTCCAGAAAGCCATCGATGCAGCCCAGGACAACGATGTCATTTACGTGGCCGAAGGCAACTACCTGGGCAACCTGGACCGCGGCTATATTGAATGCGGCAAGTTCGGCAACGCCCAGAACGACCGGGGCAAGTTCATCAGCATCTACGGCGGCTGGTCTACGGACTTCTCGGAGCGTAATGTCATCGCCCACGTGACCAAGATCCAGCCCCTGGACCAGAAGTTCACCGCTCCGCTCCTCAATATCAACGCCAGAAGGCCCTACGGCTACAACGGCCCGGAAGGAAACGTGGTGGTGGACGGTCTGGTGTTCGACTTCGGCGAGAACAACCTCTACTGCGCGGCCGATGTCAGCAATGAGATTACCGGCACCCCCAACGAAGGCGTCCTCACCGGCCGTTTCATCGAGCCCGACGGCGCCCCGAACTGCCCCAAGGTGGGCTATGCCAACGGCGACGAATACGCCCTGCACATGGATGTGGAGGGCAATGTCCGCGTCTCCAACTGCATTTTCGTGAACTGCCGCGACTACGGCATCTCCGCCATGATGGGCATCGGCCACATGGAAGTGAGCAACAACATCTTCATCGCCTGCCGCTACGCCGCCTGCCAGGTAAGGGGCAGCACCCGCGATGCCGACATTGAAAAGGTCTCCCTGGAGTTCCGCAACAACACGGTCCTCTTCACCTGGACCCGCACCAAGGGCTTCGAAGACATGGGCCAGGGCTTCCGTTTCATGAACGGCATCCGCACCATCGACGTGCACAACAATATCTTCGGCTGCAACAGCAACTGCGGCGTAGAGCGCGTGTACTATGAATCCAACAAGGCCATGGAGGCCGCCAAGATCAGCAACCTCTACGACAACTATTTCTTCGCCAACAAGCGCGACCTGGAAATTGCCGCTATGGGCGCCGCCTCCATTTCGGTCCCGGCCGCCCGCATCGAGGAAGCGGAGCAGATAGGCCCCAAATATGAGGGGAACGTGGAGCTGCCCGAAGGGAACGATGCCTTCATCAATGCCATTGACCAGCCTTATCTGGAAGGTTTCCTGTCCCTGAAAATCATGTCCTCACAGAGCTACAACGCCAATTCTGCCGCCAACCAGGTGAACCGTGCGTTCGGGCTGAATCAGCAGGGAACGGAGATCGTCCGTCCTTCCATGTACTGCAACAAGTATCCTTGGGAGAAGGCCAAGGATCTGTTCGGCGTCATTGAGAATTACGGCGCCCAGCTGCCGCAATAAATCGAAAGAATAAGGGGAGCGAAAATTTTCGCTCCCCTTTTTTAGAACCTAGTCGCGGCCCGTGTAGCTGGTGCTCTTGAAATCTTTTACCCACACCTGGCGCTCGATGGGCTCGTCCAGGGAAATCATGGTGTCCGTGGACTGGATGTAGGGGATTTTCTGGATGGTGTTCAGCAGGACCTCCATCAGGTGGTCGTTGTCCAGGCAGTACAGTTTGGCCAGGATGGCATACTTGCCGGTGACGAAATGGCACTCCACAATTTCCGGAATCTTCTTCAGATTGGAAATGACCTCCGGGTATTTGGTGGATTCCGACAGGGAGATGCTCACGAAGGCGCACACATTCAGACCCAGGGCCTGCGGCTTTACCTGCAGTCGGGACCCCGTGATAACGCCGTTGGCCTCTAAACGCTTGTATCTCTGATGGATAGCGGCGCCGGAAACCCCACACTCGCGGGCAATCTCCAGGAAAGGCATACGGGCGTTCTTGACAAGGTAGGACAGAATTTTCTGGTCCACAGGGTCTATGTGATAACTGGACATACTACTTATGATTTTAAACTAACCGCCGCAAATTTACAAAAATTTTTTATTTCCTGCGCTTGCCTGCGTATTTTTTTGTGGGTTCGGAGGCGGCGATAATTGCCTGACAGTCAGCTTCTGTAAGCGTCGCGGCGTCTGTGCCGCGGGGAATCTTATAATTGGAATCGCCCTGTTTGATATACGGACCGTAACGTCCGTTTACTACCTTGATTTCTCCGAATTCGGCCAGGAAAGCGGCGGCCGGTTTCTCTGTCTGGGCCTCCTGGATTAAAGATTCGCACTCCTCCAGGGTAATGGTGAGCGGATCCTTGCCGCGGGGCAGTTTCACATTCTTGTCGCCGTATTTCAGGTAAGGGCCGAATTTGCCGCGGGTGGCAATGACGTCCACCCCGTCCAGCTGGCCCACCGTGCGGGGCAGTTCCAGCAGTTTCAGGGCATCGGCCAGGGTAAGGGTCTCGATGAGCTGGCCCTTGCCCAGGGATGCGCTCTGGCGCTTTTCCCCTTCGCCTTTTTGCACGTAGGCCCCGAATTTCCCGAAGGCGGCGATGACCTTTTCGCCGTCGGGCGCCACGCCCAGCTCGCGGGTGACCTTGCTGAAGGTACGCTCCTGCAGCACTTCCTCCACATGGGCGTGGAAGGGCTTGTAGAAGTGGCCGATGGTGGTTTCCCAGGCCTTCCGGCCCTCTGCCACCTGGTCGAAGTCGGCCTCTACGCTGGCGGTGAAGTCGTAGTCCAGGATGTCGGTGAAATGCTGCACCAGGAAGTCGGTCACGATGAGGCCTATCTCCTGCGGCAGCAACTTGCCCTTTTCGGCCCCCACCGTCTCGTTTTTCTGGGAGCTCTTGATCACCCCGTTCTTCAGGCTCAGGTTGGTGACTTTGAAGGTCTGGCCCTCTTTGTCGCCCTTGACGGCGTAACCGCGGCCCCGGGTGAGGGTGTCCACGGTGGCTGCATAAGTGGAAGGCCGGCCGATGCCCAGTTCTTCCAGCTTCTTCACCAGGGTGGCTTCCGAGTAGCGCACCGGGGGGGCGGTGAACTTGCAAAGGGCGTTGACGCCCTGCTCCAGCAGGGTGTCTCCCAGATGCAGTTCCGGCAGGATTACGCCCTCCGGGTCTTCCGGGTCTTCGTCGTCCCGGCCTTCCAGATACACCTTCATGAAACCGTCGAAGAGCATTTCCACGGACTGGACGCCGTACAGCTCTTCCCGCTTGTCGGAAGACAGCTTCAGGGTGGTGTTCATGACCCGGCTCTCGGTCATCTGCGAGGCGATGGTGCGCTTCCAGATGAGTTCGTACAGTTTTTTCTCCTGCTGCGTGCCTTCGATATCCACATGCTCTATGAAGGTGGGGCGGATGGCCTCATGGGCCTCCTGGGCGCCTTTGGAATGGGTGCGGAACTGCCGGTAGTGGTGGTATTCCTCCCCGAAGTTGTCCAGGATGAATTGCTTGGCCGTGCCCAGTGCCAGAGCCGACAGGTTGGTGGAGTCGGTTCGCATGTAGGTAATCAGGCCCCGTTCGTACAGCGCCTGCGCCACGCGCATGGTGGTGGACACCGGGAAGTGGAGTTTCCGGGCGGCCTCCTGCTGCAGGGTAGAGGTGGTGAAGGGTGCCGCCGGTACGCGGACGCCTTCTTTCTTGTCGATGGAACAGATGCTGTAGTGCGCGCCGATGCTGTCTTCCAGGAACTTCCGGGCGTCTTCCTCCCGGGCGAAACGGGTGTCCAGCGTGGCTTTGAGGCTGACCGGGAGCCCCTGGGGCTGGAAGGTGGCCTCTACCCGGTAATAGGCTTCCGGAACAAAGGCCATGATTTCCTTTTCGCGGTCTACGATCAGGCGCAGGGCAACGCTTTGTACGCGGCCGGCCGACAGCTTGGGCTGGATCTTGCGCCACAGGATGGGGGAGAGCTCGAAGCCCACCAGGCGGTCCAGCACACGGCGGGCCTGCTGGGCGTCCACCAGGTCCATGTCGATGTCCCGGGGATGCTCGATGGCATGCAGGATGGCATCTTTGGTGATTTCGTGGAAGACGATGCGGCGGGTTTTCTCCCTGGGCAGTTCCAGGGTTTCCCGCAGGTGCCAGGAAATGGCTTCTCCTTCGCGGTCCTCATCGGAAGCCAGCCACACGGTCTGGGCCTGGGCCGACAGTTTTTTGAGTTCCGCCACCACCTTCTTCTTGTCGGAAGGCACCACATATTCCGGGCGGAAGCCGTTTTCCACGTCTACGCTGAGCTTATGTTCTTCCAGGTCCCGGATATGGCCGATGGAGGCCTTTACAAGGTATTCTTTCCCCAGGTATTTCTGGATGGTCTTCACCTTGCCGGGAGACTCTACAATCACTAAATTTTTCTCGTTCATGATGCAAAGTAAACGAGTTTTGAGGGATAATTCCAAATTTTCTGATTACTTTTGTAGACTGAACTTTTTTCAAGACCTTAGGTCTTGTACTAATAAGGAAAAATGAAGCAACTGACAGAGAAAACCCGCAATCGCATCGTACGGTGGTTCTGGATCCTCCTGGTGGCTCCCATAGCGGGCCTCCTGCTCCTGCTGTGCCTGGTTTGGGCCTTTGCAGACATCCCTTCCATCGAGGAACTGGAGAACCCGGATTCCAAGCTGGCCACCCAGGTTATCGCGGAAGAAGGGGAAATCCTCACTACCTATCATATAGAGAACCGCACCTTCGTCGGCTATGAAGAACTGGCACCCTCCCTGGTGCAGGCCGCCGTGGCCACGGAAGACAAGCGCTTCTACGAGCATTCCGGCGTAGACCTCCAGTCTCTGGGCCGCGTGCTGTTCAAGACCCTCCTGTCCCGGGATTCCTCCCAGGGCGGCGGTTCCACCATTACCCAGCAGCTGGCCAAAACCCTATACCCCCGCGGTCAGCACGTGGGCAAGGTGAAGATGATCTGGATCAAGCTCAAGGAATGGATCACCGCCATCAAGCTGGAGCGCAACTACACCAAGGAAGAGATCGTGGACATGTACCTCAATGCCATCTTCTTCGGTTCCAACTCCTATGGCATCTCATCGGCCGCCAACCAGTTCTTCGGCAAAAAGCCGTCGGAACTCCTCACCCAGGAAAGCGCCGTGCTGGTGGGCATGGTGAACAAACCCACCCGTTACAACCCCGCCCTGAACCCGGAGCATGCCCTGAAACGCCGCAACCTGGTGCTGGACCGCATGCGCAGCATGGACTACCTTACCCGGGCGGAATGCGATTCCCTGCAGGCCCTGCCCATCGAACTGCATACCCGCCAGGGAGACCGTACCACCGGTGTGGGCCCGTATTTCCGGGATATGCTGCGCCGCATCATGAATGCGGAGAAGCCCAAGCGCTCTTCCTATTCCTTCCCAGAAGATTACAAAGTAGACTCCCTGCTGTGGGCCGACGACCCCATGTACGGCTGGCTCAACAAGAACAGCAAGAGCGACGGCTCCAAGTACGACCTGGACAAGGACGGCCTGCGCATCTATACCACCATCAACTATAAGATGCAGGTATATGCAGAAGAAGCCATCCGGGAGCATCTGGGCAAGGACCTCCAGAAGGCCTTCTTCCGGGAACTGCGTTACCGCAAGAACCCGCCCTTCACCTCGGACACGGACAAGTCCGTGATCGAGACCACCCTCAAGCAGGCCCGCCGCTGGAGCGACCGCACCCGCATGATGAAGGCGTCCGGCCACTCGGACCAGGAGATAGAGGCGTCCTTCGACCAGCCCGTGAAGATGCGTGTGTTCACCTGGGACGCCCCCGGCTACCGGGACACCACCATGACGCCCAACGACTCCATCCGCTACTACAAATCCTTCTTCCGTGCCGCATTCATGGCCATCGAGCCGGGCACCGGCCATGTGAAGGCCTATGTGGGCGGCCCGGATTACCGCTACTTCAAATACGACAACGTGCGCCAGGGCAAGCGCCAGGTGGGTTCTACCATCAAGCCGTTCCTGTACACCCAGGCCATGGAATCCGGCATGACGCCCTGCGACCCGGTGCTCAACGCCCCGGTGGTCATCGTGGTCAACGACGACCAGACCTGGTCGCCGCAGGACACCCACGCCGACGGCACCATGCGGAACCTCCGCTGGGGCCTGGCCCAAAGCTCCAACTCCGTGTCGGCCTATCTGATGAAGCAGTTGGGCGCCCCTTCCATGGTGTCCATGATGCGGAAGATGGGCGTGGGCGGTTTCATCGACCCGGTGGTCTCGCTGTGCGTGGGATCGGCAGACCTTTCGGTGTACGACATGGTCACGGCCTATAATACCTATCCTTCCGGCGGCACTTACACCGCCCCCATGTTCGTTACGCGCATCGAGGACAGCGACGGCAATATCCTGAGCCAGTTCAGCGTACGCAAGCGCGAGGCCCTTTCCCAGAATGCCACCGGCGCCATGATCCAGATGATGCGCGGGGTGGTAGACGGCGGAACGGGCGTGCGGCTGCGCTTCAAGTACGGCCTCAAGGGAGAGATAGCCGGCAAAACCGGTACCACCAACGACAACTCCGACGGCTGGTTCATCGGCTATACGCCCCGCATCACCGCCGGCGTATGGGTGGGCGCAGAAGACCGTTATGTGCATTTTACCAGCACCAACCTGGGCCAGGGCGCCAACATGGCCCTGCCCATCTGGGGCCTGTGGATGCAGAAGGTCCTGAAGGACGGAACGCTGGGCATTTCGGAGACGGACGTGTTCCCGGAATCCCTCAAGGGTAATTATTGCAAGGACTCCGGAGACGACGTCGCGCCGGAGAAATCAGATTTGGAAAACTATTATTTCGAATAATATATGGCTCGGTTTCAATCCATCGCGGTCATCTACGGCAGCGATTCTTCCGAATGGGAGGTGTCCTGCCGAAGCGGCGAGTTCACCGCTTCCCGCATCGACGAATTCCGTTACGATGTCTATGAGATTTTCGCCCGCTTCGGAGACTGGCGGCTGGTGGCCATGCGAAAGGCCAACTCCATGCGCATCGCTTTCCCGGAGGGCGCACAGCCGGCGGTGGACAAGTCAGACTTCTCCGTCATGGTGCTGGGAGAGAAAATCAAGTTCGACTTCGCCTATATCATGCAGCACGGCGCTCCTGGAGAAACGGGCCTGCTGCAAGGCTATTTGGAAATGCTGGGTGTGCCGCATTCCAGCTGCAGCGCCTTCGTCACCACCGTGGCCTTCGACAAATATTCCTGCAAGAGCTATCTGCGCGGGGTAGATTATGTGAAGCTGGCGGCCGATGCCCTCATCCGCAAGGGAGAGGACGAAGAAGCCTTCAGCGCCCGCGTGGTCGGGGAACTGGGCCTTCCGCTGTTTGTCAAACCCACCTGCGCCGGCTCCAGTTTCGGCATTACCAAAGTGGAGAAGGCGGAGGATCTTCCCGCAGCCATCCGCTTTGCCTATACGGAGGGAGACACCGTGCTGGTAGAAAGCGCCATCCAGTGTGAGCACGAACTCACCTGCGCGGCCTACTACGACGGCACCGGGGTCCGGACGCTGCCCGTGATAGAAATCATCTCCTCTACCGGCTGGTTCGACTACGACGCCAAATACAACGGTCTCAGCCAGGAGGTATGCCCCGCCCAGATCCCGGACCAGCTGGCTGCCCGCATCCAGGAGGTTACCCGGAAAATCTACACCCGGCTGGGCTGCAAGGGCCTGGTCCGGCTGGATTATATATCGGCCCCGGACGGCATCTACTTCCTGGAGGCCAATATCATCCCCGGCATGACCAACGCTTCGCTGGTGCCCAAGATGATCCGTGCCGCCGGTATCAGCATCACGGACTTCCTCACCACCATCATCGAGAATTCCTAAAAGATGCTGCTGGCCTCTTTCATCCGGGAAGGCATGTCGGCCCTGGGCGCCTTGTATCCCGCAGAAGAGGCACGGAGCATCCTCAGCGTCCTGTGCGAAGGACTGCTGGGTACGGCCAGCTATACCCATATCGTAGAACCCTCCTATGCTATTTCCCCGGAGAAAGAACCTCTTGTCCGGGCGGCGCTTTCCCGGCTCGTGGAAGGAGAGCCCGTGCAGTATGTGCTGGGGAAGGCGTATTTTGCCGGGCGCAGTTTCCGCGTAACGCCGGATGTGCTCATCCCCCGGCCGGAGACGGAACTGCTGGTGCAGAAAGCCATCGAACTGCGCCCTTCGCGGGTGCTGGACCTTTGCACCGGCTCGGGCATCATTGCCTGGAGCGTGGCGCTGGGTGTTCCCGGCGCCCAGGTAGTGGCCGTGGACATATCGGAAAAGGCCCTGGAAGTGGCCCGGACGCAGCCTTTTGCCGACGAGTGCCAGGCTTCCGGCGCCCTGCCGCCCCTCTTTGTGCAGGCCGATGTCCTGGATACGGAGCAGCTGTTTCCCTATGGCCCCTTCGACCTTGTCCTTTCCAATCCGCCCTATGTGATGGAGCGGGAAAAGGCGCAGATGCGCCCCAATGTGCTGCAGTACGAACCTTCCCTGGCGCTGTTCGTGCCGGATGGGAATCCGCTGCTTTTCTACCGCGCCATCGCCCGCTGGTCGCAGCGGTTCCTGGCTCCGGGAGGCCGGGGCCTGGTAGAGATCAACGAGGCGCTGGGCGGGGAGACCGCGGGCGTTTTCCGCTCCAGCGGGTACTGCGACTGCACCGTTATTCGTGATTTTTTTGACAAAAACCGCTTCGTCTTTTTCGGTTGATAAGCCTTTCAGGGCGCTGGAAGGCCATTTCTTTCACTTATCCGTGTTATCCTTGAAAACACGGATAAGTATGCTGTACTTTGCAAAAAGACTTGAATTATGCAGTGCAGACATTTTCTTGCCGCCCTCTCTGCGGCTTTTCTGGCAGCCCTTTCCGCAGGCTGTGACAAAGACGAAACCCCTTCTTCCGCCACGCAGGAGCCCGACGGCTTCATCTCGTTGCCGGAGGTGGCGCAGCTGCTCTCTTCGCTGCCGCTGGAGCGCGAACATCTCTTGGAGGTCCACGATGCGGCGCTTGCATCGGCCGGCAACGGCTACGACGAAGAATACCGGATGCAGGATCTTTTTGCCTCGCCCGGCAGCGGGGTGGGCAGCGCCCCTTCCACCAAGGCCGATGCCTACCCGCATCCGCTGCGGGAGCTGCTCCGGGAGGCCCTGCTGGCCACCAAGGCCGGTTCCGGGGAGCCCGAAGCCTGGCTGGATTCCCTGAGCACATCCGATGTCCAGATTTACTGGCCCTATTCCGAGGACTGGGACGGGGAAACGCCGCCCGTCATTACCTATGACAGGGGAGACGATGCCCAGCAGAACGAAGGCTGGGCCCTTCGCCGGGACGGCTCTGTCCAGAAGGTCCTGGTTACGGAAGCCCTGGCCCGCCAGACGCCCGTATGGGTGGTGAACCGCAATACCGACGCCGACTACAAGTCTCTGGAAATGCGCCGTCGGGAAGACCCTTCCTGGGGCAGCGGCGGCGGTACCGTCCTGGTGAAGGCGGCCCAGAAGCAGGAACTCAGGACCCTGGTGCTCCGCTCCATGAAAGTGAAGCGCCAGTTTGACAGCTGGCTGGCCGGCGGCAGTGAGTTCTGGGTGAAAATCGGGGCTGTAGAAGACTTCACGGCCTCTACGGACGCGGAACTGCGCCTGTTCGAACCCTCCCTCACGGACTTTATGATTGTGGTGCGCCGGAAACAGGTAGAGGAGGAAATCCCCTTCAACGCCGTCCTGGTGGCCGACTGGTTCTCGGGCCTTTCCAACGTGGCGCTCATGATTCTGGAAGACGACGGCGGAACCCGCACCACCTGGAAGGCCAACGCCACGGTCAAGTACAATTCCAAAAGCTATGGTATCGACCTGGAAATCCCCCTGCACACGCGCGACGACATTGTCTGGCGCGGCTCCCTTACCCGTACCTACATAGAAAAGTACAGCGGCGTCACTTCCGGCTTCGGCGACGTAGACCTGGTTTTGGAACTGATCTGATGGTGGCACCGGCTTGGGGTGTTATTACAGATTTGTTTTTCTGTAATAACTTGCCTACCTTTGTCATAGAAATCGACAAAGGTATGGAAACGACCATCATCCGGATCGGCAACAGCCGGGGAATCATTATTCCGTCGGCCATCCTGAAAAGGCTGGGCGTCAAAGAAGGCGCCAAGGTCAGGCTGGAAGAAAAGGAAGGGGGCTCTTTCGTCCTCAGCTTTCCGCCGGAGGAAGAGCCTTATACCGGTCCTTTCACAGGTCCCTTCAAAGCTTTGGCCGATATCGTGGATGAGGATGCCTGGGGCGGGCGGGACATGGATTCCGTAGAGTATATCCGGCAGCTCCGGGACGATACAGGCCTGGAAAAACGTGAACTTCCTGAATGGTAGGCCATTATGTATTTGATAGATTCGGACATATTGATTGATTTGGGCAGGGGAAAAGCGGCTATCCAACAGCAGATGAACCGTGTGGGGCTTTCCCAGTGCGTTTTGTCGGAGATTAGCCTGGCCGAATTGTATGTAGGTGTCTACAAAAGGAAGAATAAAAGGCAGGAGGCCCTCATGCATTTCTTTGAAAACACTTTTACTGCAATCCCTATTACATCGGCTTTGCAGACCTATGCCCGCATTCGTGCCCAGCTGGATTTACAGGGCGTTCGTTTGGACAGTTTTGACCTGCTCATCGGGGCGACCGCCCTGGCAAACGGCTATACGCTGGTCACCCACAACTCCCGGCATTTTTCCCGCATACCCGGTCTCAAGATCGTGGACTGGCCGGTAGATTAAGCGTCGAAGTAGTATGAAATCATTGGAACTGCTGGCACCGGCCAGAACGGTGGAGATTGGCATCGCGGCCATAGACTGCGGGGCCGATGCAGTATACATTGCCGGCCCGGCGTTCGGCGCCAGGCAGGCGGCCGGCAATTCCGTGGAGGACATTGCCCGCCTGTGTACCTATGCCCACCGCTACGGGGCACGTATCTTCGTGACGGTGAACACCATCCTGTACGACCACGAACTTCCCCAGGCCCGGGAACTGGTGGCCGCGCTGGAGAAGGCCGGGGCCGATGCCCTCATCGTCCAGGACCCGGCCGTACTGGAGATGAGCAGCAGCCTGCCCATGCATGCCTCTACCCAATGCGCCATCCGTACGCCGGAGAAAGCCCGCTTTGTAGAGAGCCTGGGATATGGCCGGCTGGTGCTGGAGCGGGAACTGTCCCTGGAGCAGATCCGCGCCATCGCCCAGGCCGTAGATGCAGAGATAGAGTTCTTTGTCCACGGGGCGCTTTGCGTCTGTTACAGCGGCCAATGCTACCTGTCGGAGTATCTGACAGGCCGCAGTGCCAACCGGGGAGAATGTGCCCAGGCCTGCCGCAGCCTGTACGATTTGGAAACGGCCGGCGGCCAAGTCCTCCTGCGCAAGAAAGCCCTGCTTTCCCTGAAAGACTATAATTTGCTGCACCGGCTGGAAGACCTGGCCGGGGCTGGTGTGTCCTCGTTTAAGATTGAAGGGCGGCTCAAGAACGAATCCTATGTCCGGAACGTAGTAAAAGCCTATTCAGAAGCGCTGGATGCCCTGGTGGCCCGTTACCCCGAACAGTACTGCCGTTTCTCCTTCGGCCATGTTCGGAATGGGTTCACGCCCCATTTGGACAAGACCTTCAACCGCGGCTACACCCAGCTGTACCTGGACGGCAAGCGGGGACAGTGGTCCTCCATGGACGCGCCCAAATCCATGGGCGAATACGTGGGTACGGTGGACCGCATGAAACCCGACGGATTCGTCCTCAGGCCCTCAGACCCCCAGCTGAAACTGGCCAACGGCGACGGCTTCGCCTTTACGGCCCCGGACGGCAGCATCGTCGGCTTCCGGGCCGATGTATGCGACGGGTTCCGGATCCGCTGCAAACGGGTGGAAGGCCTGAAAGAAGGTTTGCGCCTGTACCGCAACATCAGCGCGGAATTCGAGAGACAGCTGGAGGCCGCAAGGCCGGTCAGGGAGATAGACGTGCAGCTAAACGCCACGATAGCCCATGGCCTCCTGATGGTTACCGCGGTCACCGAAGATGGAAGACAGGCCGTGGAACAGGCCCAAACGCCTCCGGACCTGGCCCGGGAGCCGGAAAAGATGCTGCTTTCCGTCAAAAGCCAATTGGCCAAACGCAGCGGCCATTATGCTTTCCGGGAACCCGCCGTAAGTGTTGAGGGCACCGTTCCGTTTATGGGAGCCGCCTTCCTCAACGGCATCCGCCGCGCCCTGGCCGGGCAACTGGACCAGATGGAAGTGCATGCACGGCCGCTGAAGAAAGGCGTGGTCAATCCAGCGGTCGCAGCGCCCGAGACGCTCACGTACAAAGCCAATATCGCCAACGCCCGAGACCGGCGCATCTATGCCGGGCGGGGAGCGAAATCCCTGGAAGATGCCTACGAGCTAAGCCATCGGCCCGGGGTGGAGTATATGCGCACCAAATATTGCGTCCGCCACGAACTGGGGCTGTGTCCCAGGCAGGGAAAGACGCAAAAAGCGGAACCGCTCTTCCTCCGGAACGGGGAAAAGCGGCTCTGCCTCAAGTTCGACTGTGCCGTTTGCGAAATGACGGTCACCGATGCCTAATCTTACCTCCCCCTCCACCATCTCTCATCCGGAAAAACGGCCGAAAACCCGGATAACAAGAGCCCGGCAGGCCTCTCATCCGGAAAAACGGCCGAAAACCCGGATAACCTGCGCCCGACAGGCCTCTCATCCGGAAAAACGGCCGAAAACCCGGACGAAGGGGTAAAAAAAGAGAGTGGCCTGCGAGGTCACTCTCATGTACGTTGGCGGTCCCGGAGGACTACAGGGTCTTGAGCTGAGCCTCTGCCTGGGCGGCGTACTTGGTGCCGGCGAGTTTACCGTAGTACTCCTTGGCGGTAGCCTTGTCCCCGGACTTCTGGGCGGTGGCGGCGATGGTGAAGATGATGTCGGCCGCGTTCTTGGCGTTAGGGGTGAGCTCCAGATACTTCTTGTAGGCGTCGATGGCCTTGGCGCTCTTGCCGGCCTTGGTGAGGGCATTGGCCATGAGCATGTAGGCGTTGCCGCTTTCTGCGTAGCTGTTGGATTTCTCGAAAGCCTCGATGGCTTCGGCGTTCTTACCGGCCTTCATCAGGGCCTGTCCCTGCTTCAGGTAGGTGGTGCCCAGCAGTTTGGCCGCGTTTTCCTGGCCCATTTCGTTGGCCTTGGTAAGGGCGGCGATGGCTTTGTCCGTGGCACCGCTCTGCAGAAGGGCCTGACCGTACAGGAGGAATGCCTGGCCGTTGTCCGGGGTGAGGATGGTTACCTGCTCCAGGGCGGCTACGGCACCGGCGAAGTCCTTTTCCTTCAGCAGGGTGGAACCTTTGCGGAGGTATACGTTGGGAACCAGCGTGGCCACTTCCTCTGTGGCGGCTGCGGCCTCATAGGCGGCGGCGACACCCTTGGCTTCTTCCAGCGTGGCCAGGGCTTCGTCGTACTTGGCGTCGTTGATCTGTTCCTTGGCGATGGAAAGGAGCGTGGAAGGGATGGCTTCCTTGCACTTGGCAGTCAGGTCGGCGGCATCATCCCCCTCCAGGGCGGATACGACCTCCAGGGCGGCGCGGAAATGACCCAGTGCTTCCACTT
The DNA here is from genome assembly GCA_902784435.1 of uncultured Bacteroidia bacterium. Taxonomy (GTDB): domain Bacteria; phylum Bacteroidota; class Bacteroidia; order Bacteroidales; family UBA932; genus Cryptobacteroides. Next base: position 39,714 of record CACZUR010000010.1, read on the forward strand.
TATTGGTTTCCAGTGCCTGGGCACCGGCATTGAAGGATTCTACTGCTGCGTTGATGTCCTGGGCAAGCGCCACAGAGACACTGAGCCCGAAAGCTGCGAGCGCTACAAAAAATCTTTTCATAAGGCTTTTGTTTATTGTTAAGTTATACATTACTCACTAACGGAATTGCAAAAATAGCAAAATATGTTGTAATTTTGCATGAAAATCCATGTAAAAATGAACTTTTGGAGGCTCAAACATACCCTGCTTGCTTTCTGCGCCCTGTTTGTCTGGTCAATAACCGTGCCAGCGCAGGTCCAGTTGCCTCCGTTACCCGTCGATAAACGCATCCAGAAGGGTACGCTGCCCTGCGGTGTCACCTATTATATGGTGACGGACCCCGCCGTGAAAGGCTATGCCGATGTAGCCATTGTCCGCCGCGACGAGCCCCTTTCGTCCTCGCAGCGGGATAACTTGCAGTCGGCCTTTTTCGGCCGGATGGGCATCGCTCCCTCTGCAGAAGGCTTCCTGTCGGACTGGGATGGTTCTACGGTGTATCATTTCCGCGACGTTCCCTTTTACCGGCCCGAAGTCCTGGATTCCACGTTGCTGTACACTTTCTCCCAGGTGGCCCGTTCCCGCGCCCAGCAGGCGGTCATCGTGAGCGGGGACATCGATGCCGTGGAACTGAAGAAGAAGATGGATATCTTCTCCATGCTGGTGCCCCGGATGCTGGTGCGGGAAAACCATGCCCCGGATTACGTCTGGGAGCCTTCGCCCGCCCCGGTGGTGAATGTCCGCACCGACGGAGAGGCGGAGGTGTCCGTCACCTACTCCGGCGCCCGCATCCCCTTCGATTATATGAACACGGCCCAGGCCATCGTCACCGATATCTTCGGCCGGGAGTTCCTCTCGCTGCTCCAGCATCGCCTGGAGCGCAATTTCCGCGATGCCGGGCTGCCGTACGGGGAAATCGGCTTCCGTTCCCTGCGCAGCGCCGATTATGGCGGCGACGAGCGGTATACCGTCTATGTGCGGGTGCGGCCCGACCAGCTGGACCCGGCGATGCGCGTCATTTCCTCTACCCTGGGCGAGATGGATGCTTTCGGCGTGGCCGTGGACGAGTTCCGGGAGGCCAAGCAGTCCATCCTGCCGGACTTCCGCCGGCGTTCGGCCACCTTGCCCCCGGCCGGCTCTTATGTGAACCGCTGCATTGCCAATTTCCTGTATGGCGCCAATCTGGCTCCCGTGGACGAGGCTCTTCGCTTCTTCGCGCGGAAGAATGTGGCCGACAGCACGGAAACGCGTCTGTTCAACCACTTCGCCGGCGCGCTGCTGGAGCAGTTGAGCAACCTGACGCTGGAGTTCCGGGGCGCACCGGATTCCCTGGACCACGACGCTGCGCTGTTCTACTATAATTTGGCCTATCTCTATGGCTCTATCGCCCGTTCCGGTAAGGATTACAGCTGGCGCAGCCAGGATACGCTGGGCCTGCAGGTTGCCTGCCCCAGGGTCAAGATCCGCAGCGAAAAGACGGAAGCCGTGACCGGAGGCACCCTGTGGACCTTCTCCAACGGCATGCGGGTGGTGTTCAAGAAAGTGAAAGGCTCCGGCATGTTCTCCTATGCCTGGCACCTGAACGGAGGCCTGGCGCAGATTCCGGACCTGAAGGAGGGTGAAGGCGGTTACATCGGCGACATGCTGCTGCTCTCCGATGCCGGCGGCCTGCCCGCTGCTACCTTCCGGGACCTGCTGGTGGCCGGCGGCATCTCCATGACCCCCAAGGTGGGGCTTCACAGCATGTCCGTGAGCGGGCATGCCCCGTCGGACCGTTTCATGCTGCTGGTCAAGTCTTTCCTGGCCCTGGCCAATACCCGTGCACAGAATGTGTCGGAATTCAATGCCTATTACCAGCGGGCGCAGGTGGTCCCGGACAACCTGGACGGGAAGCTCTCCCGCCTGTTGCATCCCGGATACCGTTATGGGGCCTATAAGAAAAAATCGGCCCTGTCCCAGCAAACCTGGCAGAAGGCGGAACAGTATTTCCAGGACCGTTTCTCCCGCGTGAACGACGGCACGCTCATCCTGGCCGGAGACCTGGACGAAGACTTCGTAAAACGCGTGCTGCAGCTGTATCTGGGCGGCTTCCGCGTCCTTCGCGGCAGCCTGGTGCGCAAGGTGGTGGAGATGCCCACCCTGAGCGGGGTATCCACCCATACGGAAGCGGGCGTAAGCCCTGCCATCCACGTGCTGATGGATGCCGAATACACCATGACCCTGGATCACTTCTATACGGCGCAGGTGGCGGTTCCCGCCCTGAAGCAGGCACTCCTGCGTGCCCTTTCCGGCACGGCCTATTCGCCGGAAGTCACGCTGGAATATACGGCCCAGCCCCAGGAGCGTTTCCAACTGCTGGTCTCCTGCACGCCCGTCCCGCAGGATGCCCTGCCTGCAGATGTTATGGAACTGTCAGAGGAGCAGGTGCTTACCCTTGTCCGCTCGGCCATCGTGCAAGCTTGCACGCATGCCCCCGAGCCCACGGACCTCAAGGCGTGGAAAGCCCGTCTGGAGGCCGATGCCAAGGCGCTTCTGTCCCATCCGGACGGCTTTGTGACCACACTTCTGGCCCGCTATTCGGCCAACAAGGACATGACTTCCCGTTACCAGGAAGGCATTGCGGGCATCAGCGCGGCCGGCGTGCAGCAGTTCCTTACCACCCTGGCCGCCGGCGGCCGCATCGAGTACCTTGTACAATAGCGTCATGAAATTTGGCACGATCATAGAAATTGGCGACGTCCTGGTGTCGGAAGACGTCATCCTGGAGTTCTTTGCCTGCGATTACCCCGTATGCAAAGGCAAATGCTGCATCATCGGGGACAGCGGCGCCCCCCTCAAGGAGGAAGAACTGGAGCTCCTGGAGGCCCATTACGACGTGTTTTCTCCGCTGATGCGCCCGGAGGGCAGGGCGGCCGTCGAGGCCAAAGGCTTTTTCGAAATCGACCGGGACGGAGACATTGTCACGCCCCTGGTGCCGGGCAGCGAGGAATGCGCCTTCTGCCATTTCCGGGAAGACGGCAGCTGCATGTGCGCCATCGAGCGCCGGTTCGACCAGGGACTGTCCACTTTCCGCAAACCCATTTCCTGCTCGCTCTATCCCATCCGGGTGGTGGATCTGGGCGGCGGCCGGGTAGGTCTGAACCTGCACCGCTGGGATATTTGCAAGGACGCCTATGAAAAAGGGCGCCGCGAAGGAATCCGTGTGTACGAATTCCTCCGCGGACCGCTTACAGACGCTTTTGGCGAGGAGTTTTACTCCGCTTTGTCGGCGGCGGCCAAAATGCTCATCGCCGCCTCGTAATCGCTTGCGTTCACTTTTACTTCGATGGGCTTTGCATAGCTCAGCGAAGGGTAGGATGAGTCTGCGCCGAACACGCCGGCGGGGATTCCGTTGTCGCCCAGCAGGGCCACACACATGTCGGCCTGTACCCTTTCGGTGAAGGTGGCCACGGTTTTGAATCCTTGTGAATCAGTCATAACGGTTGATTTTACGGTCTATGGACATACCCACCCGTGCCAGGTCCCGCACCAGGCCTTCTGCCTGGAAACCGCCCAGCATGGGGGTAAGGGTAATGCTGTCTTCCCACAGGCGGGCGGCCCGGTTGAGGGAAGCTTTCAGGTGATAGCGGCGCCCGCCGTCTTCCGTTTCTCCGGAGAGGACATAGCCGCGCTCCTCCAGGGCCTCGTCAATGGCTTTCCAGTGTTCCGAAGGCTCTCCGGTGGCGCGGATGGTGCGTTTCCCGTATCCGAAGAGGGGGTATACGGCGGCCATCAGGGCAAAGATGCCCAGGATGTAGAAGATGGATGTCCAGCCTTTGCGGAAGGCGATGGCAATATCTTTGGGTATCATGCCGGCGAGCATCAGGATGCCCACCAGCAGAATGAAGAGGAGGGTGAGCTGAACCAGGTATTTAAAGGCTCTTCTGAGATAGGTCATATCAATTGTCTGATGATTTCGTCCGACACAAAGAAGTGGTCTTCGGGGATGCGGTAGCGGCGTCCCTGCCGGATCAGGGCCCCTTCCTGCACCAGCAGGTCTATCTGTCCGGGCATGCTGTTGGCCTGCAGGAACTCTGCATCTACGCCGTTGGATGTCCTGAGGCCCAGCATCAGGGTTTCCACTTTTTCGTCTTCCACGCTCAGGGCTTCCTGGGTGTGGATATAGTTTTCCAGTTCCGGGGAATTCCAGCTGCGGCCCCGTCCGCTGAAGGAATGGGCGCTGGGACCCAGGCCCACATAAGGCCTTCTTTGCCAGTAGCCGCGGTTGTGCACGGCCTCGAAGCCGGGCTTGGCGAAGTTGGAGATTTCGTAATGGTTGTAGCCGGCCTCCCGGAGTTTTTCGCAGAGGATGTCGTACTGGTGGCGGCATACTTCGTCCGAGGCCTCCTCATAGTCTCCCCGTTCCAGTCGGAGGGCCAGTTCGTTGTCTCCTTCCACGGTGAGCTGATAGCAGGAAATGTGCTCCGGACCCAGCTTCAGGGCCTCCTGGATGGTGTTTTCCCAAACCTCGTCCGACAGATTGCTCAGGCCGAAGATGAGGTCTATGCTGATGTTGGGAATGCCGGCTTCCCGGCACAGGCGGAAGGCCTCGCGGGCGGCGGAGGCGTCGTGCCGGCGGTTCATCCAGCGGAGCAGGCTGTCGTCAAAGGACTGCACGCCGATGCTGATGCGGTTCACCCCCAGCATCTGGAGGCTCTGGACGTAGGGCAGGCCTTTCTGGACCAGGTCGTCCGGGTTCACTTCCATGGTGAACTCCGTGTAGGGACCGCCGTGCTTGCATTCCTCCAGGGTAAGGAGGATGCGGGTAAGGTCCGTGAGCGGCAGCAGGGAAGGGGTGCCGCCCCCGAAGTACAGGGTTCTGGGATAGTCGTCTATCTCCGGGCTGCGGCGGCGGATTTCCTCACAGAGCTGCTGGGTATATCGGGCGTACTTTCCCTCATCGCCCATTTCTGAGTAGAAGTCGCAGTAAATGCAGTAGCTCTTGCAGAAGGGAACGTGGATATAGATCATACCGCTACCTCAACATGCATTCGGCACGTCCCAGAAGGCTCTGTTCCGTGTATACTTCCAGCGTGTATACGCCTTTCACGAAGTCTCCGGTGTCGTTGATGTAGATGGACATGTCCACCTCCGAACCTTCGTAGTCCACTTCGCGGGAAGCGGTGGCCTGCAGGGATTCCCCGCCCAGGAGGAAGCTCACGGATTCGTTGTTCATCAGGAGCACGCCCTCCGGGTCTTTCACGCGGACATACACGCGCACGGGGCCGCGGTCTGCCAGGGAATTCTCTACCAGCGACAGGCCGGCCACCATATAACGCACGCGGCTGTGGCGGTCTCCGGCTTTGTCGTTGCTGTAGTAACCGGTGAGGGAGATGGCGCGGGCGCGCAGCACTTTGCCGGCGTTCACCTGGGAAGACAGGTTTTCGATCTTCTGGGTGAGCTCTTCGTTGGCACGGCGGTGCTCGGCGGCTTCGCGGCGGGCCTGGGCGGCATCGGCCGTGAGTTTCTTGTTCAGGGTGTTCAGGGAATCTATCTGGACGATGTAGCCCTTCATGATGGTGCGCAGGGTGCCCAGTTCCTTTTCGTATTGGCGGATCTTGGCCCGGTTGGTGGCCTCTGTCTTGTTGAGCTTTTCGATGAGCATGGCCACCTGTTCACGGGAGGTGTCCAGCTGGTGGTTGATGGCTTCGTAGTCCGAGTTCAGGGAAGAGAAATCGTTCTGCAATTCCACCATCTGCTGGGCCAGTTCCTGTTTTTCGCCTTCCAGTTGGCCCACCAGGCTGTTGCGCTGGTACAGCAGATAACCCAGCCCGCAGGCCAGGACAACCGCCACGGCGGCCAGGATGGTCATGAGGGTCTGGGGGCCTTTTCTGGCCTTTCTTTCACGCTCCTCGCGTTCAATTCTTTCGAGCGGATCTTCAGTCATATGTCTCTTGTTTTAAAATCATACAAATATAGTTATATTTGTGCAAATATCGTACTAGCGCACTATGGATTCAATCTTTTCTGGCAGAGTGAGCGCCCTCCGTAGGCTGATGCAGGAACACGGATGGGACATCGTGGTACTTACGGGCAGTGACCCCCACGGCAGCGAATATCCCGCTACCCGCTGGCAGCAGGTAGCCTGGCTTTCCGGCTTCACCGGAGAGGCCGGAGATCTGGTCATTACCCAGGACCACGCCGGATTGTGGACAGACACCCGCTACTTTATCCAGGCCCATCGGCAACTGGAGGGCAGCGGCATCGTGCTGCACAAGATGCGTGTGCCGGAACAGGTGCCCATCCCGCAGTGGATTGCTTCGCTGGGGCTGGACGAACCCGTTATCGCGGTAGACGGCCTCTGCCAGAGCGTATCGGCCATCGACACCCTGCAGGAAGCCGTTCCGTCGGCCATCATCGTGTCGGTGCCGGATTTGCTCTCGGCGCTGTGGACCGACCGGCCGGCCATCCCCACTTCGCCCGTCATCACGCTGGGCGAAGACCTGGTGGGGGAGAGCCGTGACGCCAAACTGCGCCGCCTGCGCAAATGGCTGGTGATGCAGGGGGCCGATGCCATCTTCCTGTCGGCCCTGGACGAAATTGCCTGGCTGCTCAACGTGCGCGGGGCCGACGTAGCCTACAATCCGGTGGTCATCTCCTATCTGCTGGTCACCCTGGACGATGCCTTCTGGTTCGTGCGCAAGGATGCTTTCCAGGACCCGGATCCGGACACGGCCGACAGTTTCCAGGAGCTGCAGGCCGACGGCGTGACCATCCGGGATTACGAGGAAGCCAACGTTACCCTGGCCTCGCTGCGCCTGGACGGCGTAGACCGCATCTGTCTGGACCCCTCCGTCCTGAATCTGTTTCTGCGGGAAGCCATCGACGACGGAGACTTGCTCCCGGAAGTGGTGGAGATGCCGTCCCCGGTGGCCCTGTGGAAGGCTGTGAAAAATGCCGTGGAGATAGACGGGATGCGGGAAGCCCACCTGGAAGACGGCCTGGTCATGGAGCAGTTCCTGTTCTGGCTGTCCCACAAGGCCGGCTGCGTGAACGAATGGGAAGCGGCCTGTGAACTGGGGCGGCTCCGCTCGCAGGTGTCCGGATACCGGGGCGACAGTTTCCAGACCATATCGGCCTATGGCCCGTCCGCAGCCCTGCCGCACTACGTTACGCCGCAGGAAGGGTCGGCCCTGCTGGAGGCCCGCGGCCTGTATCTCGTAGACTCCGGCGGCCAGTATCTGTTTGGCACGACGGACATTACCCGTACCGTTCCGCTGGGGCCCTGCACCGCCCTGGAGCGGGAAGACTATACGCTGGTGCTCAAAGGCCACATCCAGCTGGCCATGGCCCTGTTCCCCAAGGGGACGGCCGGCTGCCAGATCGACGCCCTGGCCCGGGAGCCCCTGTGGCGGGCCAAGCGCAACTTCGGCCACGGGACCGGCCATGGCGTGGGCTTTTACCTGAACGTCCACGAAGGGCCGCAGGACATCCGGCAGAACTTCAATGCCCAGCCCCTGCTGCCGGGCATGATCATTTCCGACGAACCCGGCCTGTACCGGGAGGGCATGCACGGCGTCCGCCACGAAAACCTTGTCCTGGTGCGCCCGGTGGGGGATAACGAGTTCGGCTCCTTCCTGGGTTTCGAAACCCTTACCCTGTGCCACTTCTCCACTTCCTGCCTGGATGTCTCACTGCTCACCTCCGACGAACGGGACTGGCTCAACGCCTATAACAACCGCGTGTACGAGGCCCTGTCGGCCCGTCTTCCGGCCCCTGTCGCCGCCTGGCTCCGGCAGGAGACCCTGCCGGTGTAGCCTCCGGCGGCCAACGCCGGGCCCATTCCCTGACTGGCATGCTCGCCGCCGGTGGAAAAACTGGCTGTTTTTGTTAAGTTATTAACAATGAGTTAATTACAACATTTCCTCCCGGCTTTTTTGCTGGGAGGAAAATGCGTAAATGTCTGTGAATTAGTACTTTAGCAGAAACACCCAAACAGAGAAACCATCGGAAGCGAACAATTATCTTACACAAAAGATTTGTTTTTCTGCAAGAAGCTTCCGATATTCGTTTCGTAGAGCTTGTTAGGGGAAATAGTTCTTTTTCCTTAACCGTTTTATGAGCTCTATGAAGCATCGGTCTTTCTACAAAAACATCTTAAACCACTGCTATCAGCGATCGGCAGGTGGTGTTCTATTCTACACCTATAGCGATCATCTGGTCTATTTTACTAATTTTTGCACTCTGGCCCGGCAATATGGCATCCAGGTTCTGGCTGCCTGTCAGATGCCCGACCACGTGCATGACGCCCTTGTCGCGCAAAAGCTGCAGGATTTGGTTTTCTTCAAAAAAGCGCTTAACGCCCGTTTCGCCAAACTATACAATGCCAACAGCAAGACCACGGGGCCGGTTTTTGAAACGCCTTTCAACAATGCCCCAAAAACCGGTGCAAAAAAAGCCCGGACCAATCTCGTCTATATTGGCAACAATCCGGTAGAACGTCAGTTGGTTGCACGGGCCGAAGAGTACCGCTGGAACTATCTGGCCTACGCAGTGTCTGACCATCCTTTTTCCGAGCCCATTGTCATCCGCCGCTCCTCCAAGGCACTCCGGACGGCTCTTCGGGTGGTCAAAGCTCAGTTTTTAGCTTCACGGCCTGTCAACTATCCCCTCCTCAAACGGCTTACGGAGAATCTGAATCCTGTGGAAGTCCAGCAGTTCACGGATTATGTCATCTCCACTTACAATGTCATCGACTATACCCAGGCCATCCGGTACTTCGACAGCTACGATGATATGATTACCTCTATGCATGTTACAACTGGCAGTGAATATGACATCAATGAGGTTTTTATCGGTAAGTCCGACAGATCTTATGCAACGATGAGCCGGATTCTCCTTCGGGAATGCCATCTTTCAGATATTCACGACATCCTGTCCATGAGTATAGAAGACAAGTGGCAACTATTTTCTATCCTTCGGAAGCACACTTCCGTAATGGGAGCACAAATTGCGGCTTTTCTCCATATCCCTCTAAAAGAAGGAGCCACCGACATGTCGCCGTTTTTAATAAGTGGTTGATAATTAGAATATTACGTATTTTTCTCCCGGCTCTTTTGCCAGGAGGAAAATACGCAAAGTGCTGTCTATTAGTATTTTAGCAAAAACGCTCGGTCAAAAACTCGCACAAACGCACTTTCCTTTTTAACATTTTCCCCCGTGGTGCGTCTTTTGTATACAAGCGCTTGAATTGCGATATGAAAAAGACACTCCTCACCATTACCATTCTCCTCATCAGCGCCGCCCTCGCCTGGGCGGGAGGACCTGCCAAAGTGCAGTCGCTCATCAAACAGTACCGGGACAAGGACGGCTTCGAGACCGTTTCCATCGGCCCGATGGGCATGCTCCTGGCAAGGACGGTTACGCGCCTTTCGGCCGATGTGGACAAGGAAGACCTGGCCATCCTGCGCTCCTTCGACAGCATCCGCCGGCTCACCATCCTGGATTTTTCCGATGCCGATTCCACCGTCCGCGAACACTTTACCCACAAGGTGCAGAAAGCCCTGAAGGGCATGGAACTGATCCTGGAAGCCAAAGACGACGGTGACGGCCTGAGCATCTATGGCGTCGACGACGGAAAACGGGTGCGCGACTGCATCCTGTACAGTCCCGACGGCACGCTTATCTGCGTACGCGGATCCATCGACCTGGAAAAACTGATGGCGGCTGCCGACAATGACTGAACGCGCGTTCCATACGGTCTGGATCCCTTTGCAGGGGCATTTCTACCGCATCGCATTCTATATCCTGGAAAACGAGGCCGATGCGAAGGATGCCGTGCAGGACCTGTACCTGAAGCTGTGGAACCTCCGCGACCATCTGGAGATGATCCGGCAGCCATCGGCCTACGGAGCCCTGCTCTTGAAGAATCTGTGCATCGACCGCCTTCGCAGGGCGTGGCCCACGGAAGAACCTTCGGAAACGATGGCCGGCGATGCTCCGCCCGATCAGGCCCTGGAAAGCCGCGAGCAACTGCAACAAGTGGACCTGGCCCTGCAAACTCTTCCGGAGAGCCAGCGCAAACTACTGAGCCTCAGAGTGCTGGAAGGCCTTAGCTATGAAGAGATTGCCCAGCGTACCGGACTGAATCCCTTGAATATCCGGGTACAGGTGAGCCTGGCCCGCAAAAAAATAAGACAAATGCTATGAAACGGATCCAAGACATAGAGAAACTGACGGCGGAAGACCTCTCCCGCATCGGGGCCGATGAAAGCATCCCCGTGCCGGAAGACCTGTCGGTCAAACTGCCCGGAAAAGCCCGCCACACCGCGCTCTGGAGCGCTGCCGCTTCCGTGGCCATCGTCGCAGGCGTGGGACTGGGCGTCCTGCTGCACTCGCCGGAGCCCAAGGATACCTTCACGGACCCGTACCTGGCCTATGCCGCCGTGGAAGACGCCCTGAACCGGATGGGCGGAACCATCCAGGAAAGTGCCAGCCTCCTGGCTCAGACAGAAAAGGATTATAACAAGATAAATTATTGGAAATGAAAAAATTATATGCAATAGTGGCCATGCTCACCCTGGCCGTTACCGCCTTCGCCCAGAGCGGCAAGGAGATTTACAACAAGTATTCCGACCTTCCCGGCTTCAGCGCCGTGTATGTTTCCCCTGCCATGTTCCGGATGATTGGCAAGCTCCCCGATGTGGACATCCAGGACGACAAAGTGAACTTCGGCTCCGTCATCAAGTCCATGAGCGGCTTCTACCTGCTCTCCGCGGAAAACAATCCCGGTGCAGCCCAAGACCTGTATAAGGATGTGAACAAACTGATGGACAAGGGCAAGTACGAACTGCTCCTGGAAGCCAAGGAAGACGGTGAGGCTACGCGCCTTTACACTGTCGGGGACGAGAAAACCGTCACGGCCCTGGTCATGCTCACCAAAAGCGGAGACGAGGTAACCTACATCTCCATCGACGGAAAGATGGATCGCGGCAAACTGGAAGAGCTGCTGGCCGAGTCGTCCGCGGACGATTCCGACGGGAATCTATTACAATAGGCAGCGTTGCAATCGGCAGCATTGCACCCAGGGACATTGTGACGGCCGCCACGCGATAGAGGCGTTTTGGTTAAACAATTGATACAAAGTATTTTATGCATTTTCCTCCCGGCCAAAAAGCCGGGAGGAAATGTTGTAATTAACTCATAATCAATAACTTGACAAAAACGCACGAATGACGGAGGAAAACGGCGGGCAACCATCGGCCCGGGCCGTTACCCCTCCAGCCGATGCAGGTGGCAGAGGATGAGGTGGCCGTCGGCGTCGCGAAGGTGCATCCCGTTGCCGCGGCAGTAGCGCCAGTATCGGCAGGAGGCGCATTCGTCGGTTTTCATCCAGGAACGGTCGCGGTAGGGCTGGTATCGGCTGTTCCAGACGTCCATGAAGTCGTCGCCCTTGTAGATGTTGCCCTGGCTGTAGTCGGCCCGGATGCTGGGGCAGGCGGCGATGGCGCCGTCGGCCATGACGGAGCCGATGGTAATGCCGGCGCCGCAGAAGAAGAAGTGGTCGCGGACATCGCCCTCATAATTGCCCAGGAAGCCCTCACAGCCGTAACTGACGCGGATGCGGCCTTCCCTGCGGGTTCGTTTGATGAACTCCATCACCCCGCGGAATTCCTCGCCGGAAAGCTGCAGCTCCGGGTCTTTCGCCGCCCGGCCCACCGGGAACACGGTGAATAGCCGCCACTCCTTGATGCCATTGCCGATGAGCAGTTCCTTGATGCGGTCCAGTTCCTGGTAGCTGCGCTGGTTCACGCAGGTGACCACGTCGTTCTCTACGACGCCCGACAGCGCCACCATCCGGGCGGCCGCCAGGGCTTTGGGGTAGCTTCCGGGAAGGCCCCGCATCCACTCGTGGGTGGGGCCGATGCCGTCCAGGCTCACCGTCACGGCCCGGAGCCCGCTCTGCAGCAGACTGTGGTAGCGCTCCGGCGTGAGCAACTGTCCGTTGGTGACAATCCCCCAGGGGAAGCCCCGCTCGTAGAAAGCCTGGCCGCACGCTTCCAGGTCCCTTCGCATGAGCGGTTCGCCGCCGGTGACGTTGATCATCACCTTGTGCGGGTCTGTATGCCGGGCGATGCTGTCCAGGACGGGCAGGAAGTCTTCCAGGGGCATGTCTTTTACATCCGACGTGACGCGGCAGTCGCTTCCGCAGTGGCGGCAATGCAGATTGCAGCGCAGGGTACATTCCCAAAACAGCGTGGTCAGGGGATGTTCCCTGATCACGCGTTCCATCACGGGCCTGGAGAGTTCCAGACCCAGTTTATGCCGGGCCGACAACATTATTCCGCTTTCTTGAGCCGGATATCCACGGTGGCGCCGAAAGTGCCGTCGTCCCAGTTGCCGTCGCCTTCGGCCTGGCGGGTGAGAGTGGCTTCTTCACTGGCGCTTTCGAAAAGGCCGCCGTTGGCCTCACCGTCCACGTCCTTGCATTCTACGCGGACATTCGTGGCTCCCGGCCAGTCTTTCTCTTCCAGAGAGAACTGGCCTTGGGCATCCGTGACGCCGGCCGGGAGGTACATTTCCTCTTCCGGGCCGCTTTCCTGGTTCCACAGTTTGGCCAGCACTTCGATGCCGGGGATGGGTTTGCCGTCGGGATCTGTTACCGTTCCCTTGATCTGATAGGTGGCGTGGGGAACGCCATATTCGGCCGGTAGTTCTGTATAGTCGTTCAAAAGTGCCTGGAAGCCGATGGTGTAGGTTCCCATGTGCCAGTTGGATTTGCTGTCTTTTTCGAAGGTGATGTCCAGGTCTTTTTTGGCAAGCTCCTGCGTTTCGTACAGACCATTCTTCTCCCCGTCAATGTCCTCTATGCGCAAAGACAGTTTGTCGGAAGCCTCCTCGTAGTATTCCTGCAGCGTAGCCTGGACGGATCCGTCTTTCCCGCTGAGGACACTTTCTTCGTAGAAGGTCTGCTCCTCATTTTCGCCCGTGGGGTACGGACGGCGGTAGGTAACCCGCAGGCCTTCGATGCCCTCTCCGGTCCGGGCGTCTTTGACGCTGCCGACCAGTTTATAGGTGGCATGGGGCATGCCGTATTCTTCGCGCATTTGGATAATCTTGTCGCACGAAGTGAACCCCAGCAGCGAGAGGATGAATCCCGCCACGACTTCATAGAGATGGACGATTTTGGCTTTCATACAGCGTTCAGTTTATACACAACATAAACCCGCCGGGCGCCGCTTCCTTGCATTAAGGATGCACCAGCGTGCCCACCTTTTCTCCGGAAAGGAGTTTGGTGAGGTTGCCGGTGGCATTCATGTCAAAGACGATGATAGGCATTTTGCCGTCGGAGCACAGGGCGTAGGCCGTCTGGTCCATCACCTTCAGGTGCTTGGAGATGGCCTCGTCGAAGGAAAGCTCGTCGTATTTGACGGCCGACGGATCCTTTTCCGGATCGGCGGTATACACGCCGTCTACGCGGGTGCCCTTCAGGAGGGCATCGGCCCCGATTTCCAGGGCACGGAGGGCGGCGCCGCTGTCCGTGGTGAAGAAGGGGTTGCCGGTGCCGCCGGCGATGAGGGCCACGCCGCCGCGCTCCAGCACCTTTACGGCCTCGTCGCGCATGTAGTACTTGGCGTGGGGCTCCATGGGTGTAGATGTAAATACTTCTGCTTCAACGCCTTCTGACTGGATGAACATCTTCAGGGCCAGGGAGTTGATGACGGTGGCCAGCATGCCCATCTTGTCTCCGTCCACCCGGTCGAAGCCCTTGCCCACGCCCTGCAGGCCGCGGAAAATGTTGCCGCCGCCGTTCACGATGGCTACCTGTAGACCGGCCTTGGCCGCCGATGCAATTTCCTTGGCATATTTTTCCAGCCAAACCGTATCCAGACCCTTTCCGGCAGGGCCGCCGAGGCTTTCGCCCGAGAGTTTCAGTAAAACGCGTTTATACATATAATTCTTAACGATAATCCTAACAAAAGTATCGAAATATTGGGAAACTTCCAAGAAAGATTCCTATATTTGCATACTAAGACAAACAACTAAACAACAATAATGGCTAACTTTTTAACCTCCTCCATCGGCAAGAAGTTCATTCAGAGCGTTTCCGGCGCTTTCCTTCTCATCTTCCTGCTCCTTCATGGCACCATCAATTTCTTCTCCGTCATAGATTCCCTGCACGGGAAATTCGCCAAGGTGGCGGCAGACGGTATGCCTTATACCCACGGTGACGGCTGGTTCCAGCTGGGCTGCGACTTCATGTCTTCGCCCGTGATCGACATCATGGTCCCCATCCTGGCCCTGGGCTTCCTCATCCACATCTGCTACGGTATCTGGCTGTCGGTAGACAATCTGCGCCGCAGGGGCGGTTACAAGCGCTACGAGGTGGCTTCCAAGGCCAAGAACGACAGCTGGAGCGCCAAGAATATGGCCGTGCTGGGTGTCATTATCCTCGGCTTCCTGTGCTTCCACCTCACCCATTTCTGGGCCAAGATGCAACTGCAGGAATTCATGGGCAGTGAGGCTGATAACCCGTATTTCCTGCTGCTGAACACCTTCCGCCACGAGTGGGTCCTGGCCCTGTACATCGTCTGGTTCGTGGCCATCTGGCTGCACCTGAACCATGGTTTCTGGAGCATGTTCCAGACCATCGGCTGGAATAACAAGAAGTGGCTGCCCCGCCTCAGGGTTATCGGCATCATCCTCAGCACCTTAATCGTGCTTCTGTTCGTCTGCACCGCCGTCAACGCCTACGTAGAGGCTCACTTCGTAACGGCATCGGCCCAGTGGACGGAACCCCTGCTGGCAAATTTTTAAATTATTTCTTGCAATTGTAATTTCTATTGCACATCTTTGCAAAAGAATGAGAACAAACAACAATAACTGGTGGCGCACTTACAGTTCAGTCTTGTAAGTCGCTTTGCCGTAGTTATTTGTATAAAAGGCCCGCTGACTTACAGTGGGCCTTGTTTTTTTTGAATTCAATGAACAAACATAAAACACTTAACATTATGAAACAGAAAAAGTACCTGCTTCCGGAATCCGAGATTCCCACTCATTTCTTTAACATTCAGGCCATTATGCCCAACAAGCCCCTGCCGTTCCTGCATCCGGCCACCAAGCAGCCCCTGAAGGCCGAAGACCTGTACCCCATCTTCTGCAAGGCCTGCGCCGACCAGGAACTGAACCAGACCGATGAGTGGATCCCCATCCCGGAGGAAGTCCGGCAGCAGTATGCCGCTTACCGCTGTACGCCGCTGGTGCGTGCCTATGAACTGGAGGCGGCTCTGGGAACACCTGCCCATATCTATTTCAAGAATGAGAGCGTATCGCCGGCGGGCAGCCACAAGCTCAATTCGGCCATCGCCCAGGCCTACTATGCCAAGGAGCAGGGCATCACCAACCTCACCACCGAAACCGGTGCCGGCCAGTGGGGCGGTGCACTGAGTTATGCCACCAAAAAATTCGGCATCGACTGCGCCGTCTATATGGTGAAGGTGAGCTACGAGCAGAAGCCCTACCGTCGCTCCATCATGCAGACTTTCGGTGCGGCCATCACCCCCTCCCCGTCCATGAGCACCCGCGCGGGTAAAGACATCATCACCCGCAACCCCAACGACCAGGGCTCCCTGGGTTGCGCCATTTCCGAGGCCATCGAACTGGCGGTGAGCACCCCCAACTGCAAATACGCCCTGGGTTCCGTGCTCAACCACGTGTGCCTGCACCAGAGCATTATCGGCCTGGAGGCAGAAAAACAGATGGAACTGGCCGGGGAGTATCCCGACATCGTGATTGCCTGTTTCGGCGGCGGCTCCAACTTCTCCGGAATAGCCTATCCGTTCATGCGCCACAACATCCTGGAAGGCAAGAAAACCCGTTTCATCGCGGCCGAGCCCTGTTCCTGCCCCAAACTCACCAAGGGCAAATTCGAGTACGACTTCGGCGACGAGGCCGGCATGACCCCGCTGCTTCCCATGTTCACCCTGGGCCACAGCTTCAAGCCCGCCTCCATCCACGCCGGCGGCCTTCGTTACCACGGTGCCGGCGTTATCCTGAGCCAGCTCATGAAGGACGGATATATGGAAGCCGTGGACATTGAGCAGCTGGATTCTTTCAAGGCTGGAGTACTGTTCGCCCGCACGGAGGGCATCATCCCCGCGCCGGAAAGCTGCCACGCCATTGCCGCTACTATCCAGGAAGCCCTCAAGTGCAAGGAAACCGGCGAGCAGAAGACCATCCTGTTCAATCTGTCCGGCCACGGTTTCGTGGATATGGGCGCCTACGACAGTTATTTCTCCGGCGAAATGCAGAACTACCACGTCTCCGACGGAGATCTGGCCAAGTTCATCGCATCGGCCGATGCCTTGAACAAGTAGCCGAAACTTGCTAACTTTGCGGGCATGAAACGGATTTGTATTGTTTTGACCCTTCTGGTCATGGGCTTTCAGGTGCTGGCCCAGAGTAAAATCGTTACAGAAAGCATCCGGAGTTCGGTTTTGGGCTGCGAACAGAAGTACAACGTATACCTGCCGGACGGCTACGATGCCGCCCGGACCTACCCGGTGGTGTATCTCCTGCACGGCCTGTACGGAGACTACAGCAACTGGGCCAGGACGGGCCGTCTGAAAGATGTGGCCGACCCGCTCATCGCTTCCGGAGAGATTGTCCCCATGGTCATCATCATGCCCAATGCCGGCGACAGCGATGTGCACGGCTACCAGAACGGTTACTTCAACGTACAGGACTGGCCCTACGAAGACTTCTTCTATCAGGAGCTCCTGCCGGCCGCTGAGGCCAAATTCCACTGCGGGGGCTCTAAGGGCCGGCGGGCCATCATGGGCCTGTCCATGGGCGGGGGCGGTACCATCGTCTATGCCCAGCGCCATCCGGACATGTTCTCCAGCGCCTATGGCATGAGCGCCTGGCTGGACAACAAGCAGCGCGAGGTGCGTGGGGAGAATCGGCCCGGCAGCAAGCTCACCATCACCGACAAGTCTGTCCGCGAACACTCGGCCCTGGACTTCCTGGACCAGGCCGATGCCGCCACCCTCGGCCGGCTCAAAACCGTGAAATGGTTCCTGGACTGCGGCGACGACGACTTCCTGCTGGACCTGTCGGAAGAACTGCACCGCAAGATGAAAAAAGCCGGCCTGAACAGCCAGCTGCGCGTGCGGGACGGCGGCCACACCTGGGAATACTGGCACACGGCGCTTTATACCGCCCTGCCTTTCGCCAGCCGGAATTTCAGCGGCCGCTAGTCCACCATCACCAGCGCGGTGGAAGGGTGATTGAAGTGGAGGGAAACGATGGGGGCGGTGGTGCGGTTGAGGGTCGCTTTCCACCAGGCGTCAAAGACAACGTTGTCCGTGGGCCACTGCAGGCCTTTGGAGCTGATTCGCAGGGAGTTGTCGGCCGAAAAGAGGGAAAAGCGCCGGCCTTCGCCCAGGTGCAATTCACAGCTGTCGGTGATGGCGAAGGCGGTGCCGAAGTCCGACACCAGGGAAATCTTGCGTTCTCCCAGGTCAAACCGGCGGGGGTAGTCCATGAGCAGGCCCAGATTGCCGATGGTATGGTCTTCGCGCAGTCCGGTAGCGCCCAGAAGGACAATCTCGGACACCTCCGGATGGTGCTCCAGTACCCAGCGCAGCGCCTTGGTCTGGTCGTTGTCCTCCTGCTCTTCCACGGGTACTACGATGTTCGAAAACCGCTCCTGAAGCGCCTGGGGCAGGGAATCCATGTCGCCTACGACGGCCATCGGCATACGGTCCGGCCAGCGGTCCAAGTACTTCTGAAGGGCTCCGTCACAGCACACGACCCCTTCGGCGCTGTCCAGCAGAAACAGCGGAAACGGCTCCGTGGGGAACGCCCCGTTGCAGAGAATGACAATAGAATTCATGGCAGGGTTATTCCTCCTCCTTGGGGGCGGCTTTGGCCATCTCTGCCTTGGACGTGCCGAGGGTCGTGGTATAGGAAGTAGGATGGCGGAAGCCCAGCAGGAAGGCTTTGACGTCCATGCGCTTCTTGCCGGAGAGCTGCAGGTCCGTGATGCCGATGGCACCGTCTTCCGTAGCAACGGCAAAATACGTCTTGCCGTCGGACAATACGGTTCCGGGCGCCGCCTTGGGCAGGTCGTAGCGCATCTCCCCGAAGAACACTTTCAGCTGCAGGGGAGCCGCACCGGAGGCAGATGCCCCTAAGGGAGCATCGGCCTTCTTATCAGCGACCGCAGGGGCATCTGCATCCGGGGCGTTGGCCTTCTT
Source organism: uncultured Bacteroidia bacterium (assembly GCA_902784435.1). Taxonomy (GTDB): domain Bacteria; phylum Bacteroidota; class Bacteroidia; order Bacteroidales; family UBA932; genus Cryptobacteroides. The sequence continues at coordinate 57,990 of CACZUR010000010.1, forward strand.
ATCAGCGACCGCAGGGGCATCCCCCTCCGTTACCGGTACCAGTTCCGTATAGGCGCAGGGGAACGGGGACAGGCCGCGGATGAGGTTGTAGATGTGCCGCGTGGTGTCCCGCCAGTCTATGTGCTGCAGTTCGCGGTTGAGCTTGGGGGCGGGTTTGAGCAGCTCCGAACCCTGGATGAAGCTGCGCTGCACACGCAGTTCCACATTCTTTTGGACAAGGCCCTCCACGGTTTCCAGGACCAGCTGCGAACCCAGTTCCATGAGTTTGTCGTGCACGTCGCCGGCCGTGTCCGTGGGCTCTATGTGGCATTCGGAACGCAGGATGATGCCGCCGGTGTCGATTTTCTTGTCAATCATGAAGGTGGTGACACCGGTGATGTTCTCTCCGTTGATGACCGCCCAGTTGATGGGAGCGGCGCCGCGGTACTGCGGCAGCAGGGCGGCGTGCAGGTTGAACGTGCCGTAGCGGGGCATCTGCCACACCACTTCCGGCAGCATCCGGAAGCCTACCACCACAAAGAGGTCCGCCTTCCAGGCGGCCAAATCATGCAGGAAAGCTTCGTCGCGCAGTTTCTCCGGCTGCAGCAGCGGCAGCCCGTTGGCTACGGCGTACTTTTTCACGGCGCTCTCGTTCATCTTGAGGCCGCGGCCGGAAGGTTTGTCCGGCACGGTGACCACGCCCACCACCTTGTATCCGCCTTTGATAAGGGCATCCAGCGGGCCCACCGAGAACTCCGGCGTGCCCATATATACGATACGGGTTTTTCTGAACATACGGAAGAATTTACTTTTGACGCGGCGGAACCAGGTCTTGATTCCGTCTACATTGAACAGGCTGGAATCCTCTACCGCTTTCACGGTAAGGAAAGCGCCGATGGGCGCCAGCACAAAGGCCGATATGAACTTGCCCACGAAGGCGGTGGTGGTGCCGCTGTTGGCCAGGCGCTCACCGGTGATGTCCACCACCCAGTATAGCACGAAAAACAGCATGGAAATGACCGCCGGTGCGCCCAGGCCGCCCTTTTTGAGGATGGCCCCGACCGGCGCGCCGATGAAGAACAGCAGCAGGCAGGCCAGCGCCTGGGCATATTTCTTCCAGATTTCCACATCGGTGCGGTAAATCAGGCGTGTGTAGTCGTACGACTCCATGGTCTGCCCGCGCGCCAGGCTCTCGTATTGCCGGGCATTGGACACGGCCGATTCCAGCTGCCGCTCCCGGTCCTTGAGCTTGGTCCACCGGGCATCGGACGGAGGATCCATGATGGCGGTGGCGCTTTCCCGCCAGGCCGTGTCCAGCTGTTGCCGATAACCGATGAAATTCTGCCGGCGGAACTCGTCCACATGCCGTTTCGTGCCCTGATTCACCAGCCCGGTGAGGGAGTCGTGGCCGTGCCGGAGGTCCTTCAGGCCCATGGAACGAACCTGCTCGCCGTAGCGGGCACTGTCCGAATGGTGGAAAGCGTAATTCTCCAGCAGGATGACCATTTCCTGGCTGTGGAACTGGATGCGCTGCAGGGCCAGGGAGGTGTCCCTGTACTTGCGGCGGTTTTCCTCCTGGTAGTTGACGCCGTCGAAGAGCTGGAACGTGAGGTAATCCTTGGCCTTGGACATCTTGATGATGCCGCTGTCCGCCACCGTGATGCGCGTGTTGCCGCGCCCGGAGGTGTGGTCATAGACCTGGATGTTGTACATCATCCCGGTTTTCTTGTTCCGCCGTTCCACCCGCAGGATATAGCCCTCGATACCGTCGTAGAAGGTTCCGGTGGGGATTTTGATCTCACTTTTGGTGCGGCCGATGTCGTCGCGCATGGTGTATATCTGGTTGATGGAGTAGGGCACCAGCCGGTCTCCCACGAAGAAGGCACCCACACTCACCAGCACTGCCACGATCATCATGGGCACCAGGGCCCGCCATAGCGAAATGCCGGCCGCCTTCATGGCGGTGAGCTCGAATTTCTCGCCCATGTCGCCCAAGGTCATCATGGCGCTGAGCAGCGTGGCCAGCGGAATGGCCATGGGGAGCGTCTGGCAGCTGCCCCACATCATGAATTCCAGGATGACCTTGAATTCCAGGCCCTTGCCCACCAGCTCGTCGATATACAGCCACAGGAACTGCATGACCAGTATGAACGTGACAATCGCCAGGATCGCGATAAACGGTCCTACGAACGACTTCAACAGGAACTGGTCAAGTTTTTTCACGGTTTATGCAGTTGCTGTTTCCACCAATTTGTCCAGGGCGCTGCCCAGGCCTTCCAGGAGGCGTCCGCCGGCATTGGCCAGGCCGGGCTGTCCGCCGCCGCCGCCCTGGATGAGCTGGGCGGCCTGACGGATATCCTTGCCGGCATGCTTGCCCTTGGCCACCAGGTCCTGCGAGTACATGAGCAGGAGGTTGGGCTTGCCGTCGAAGGCGAAGGCGCCGCAGAGGGCGAAATTCTGCACTTTCTTCTGCAAAAGCAGGGCCACGTTGCGGGCGATGGCCGGGTCGATGGAATTGTCGAAGCGAACCACCCGGATGCCGTTCACCTCCACGGCGGCGGCCTCCAGCTTCTCTGCCAGGGCGGCGGCCTTTTCGGCGGCGATGGCTTCCAGCTGCTTGCGGGCATCGGCATTCTCGGCGATCATTTTCTCGATGGCGCCGGTGAGGTCGGGCACGTTGTTGAACAGGCCCTTCAGGCTGCGGAGCAGGTCTTCCACCGCGTGGATGCCTTCTTCGGCCGCTGCGCCGGTGACGGCCTCGATGCGGCGTACGCCGGCGGCAACGGCGCTCTCTGCGCGCACTTTGAACAGGCCGATGGTGCCGGTGGCACGGGTGTGGGTGCCGCCGCACAGCTCTACCGAGTTGCCGAAGCGGACTACGCGCACCACATCGCCGTACTTTTCTCCGAACAGGGCCATGGCGCCCATCGCACGGGCTTCGTCCATGGTGGCGTCACGTTTTTCGCGCAGCGGTTCATCGGCCCGGATGAGGGCGTTCACGCGGTTTTCCACGGCGCGGAGTTCCTCGTCAGTCACTTTCTGGAAGTGGGAGAAGTCGAAGCGGAAGTAGTCCGGACCTACGAAGGAGCCTTTCTGCTCCACGTGGGTGCCCAGGATTTCCCGCAGGGCCTGGTGCAGCAGGTGCGTGGCCGTGTGGTTGTTCATGATGCGCTGCCGGCGCTCGCCGTCCACCACCAGGGTGAAGGTCTGGGCGCTGTTGGCCGGCAGATGCTGGGCCAGATGGATGGTGAGGTTGTTCTCCTTCACGGTGTTCAGGATGTCGATCTTTTCGCCGTCCTCGCCCTGGATATAGCCGGTGTCGCCCACCTGGCCGCCCATTTCGGCATAGAAAGGCGTGCGGTCGAAGACCAGCTGGAAGTACTCCTTGTTCTTCTGTTTCACGGTGCGCTGGCGCAGCAGGCGGGCGCCTTCTACCTGCAGCACGTCGTAGCCTTCGAACACCACTTCTTCGTCGGCGTCGGAGAAGACGGTCCAGTCGCCGAATTCGTTGGCGGTGGCGTTGCGGGCGCGTTCCTTCTGCTTCTGGAGCTCCACGTTGAAGCCTTCCAGGTCCACGGTGTAGCCCTTTTCAGAGGCGATGAGCTCCGTCAGGTCGATGGGGAAGCCGTAGGTGTCGTACAGCACGAAGGCGTCCGTGCCGGCCACCACCTTGGTTGCGGCATTGCGGGCCATGTTGTCTTCCAGCATGCGGATACCGCGGTCCAGGGTGCGCAGGAAGGCGTTTTCTTCCTCGCGGATCACGTTTTCGATGAGCTTCTGCTGGGCGGCAATCTCCGGATAGGCTTCGCCCATATCGGCCACCAGCTGGGGGATGAGGCGGCACAGGAAGGGCTCCGTGAAGCCCAGGAAGGTGTAGCCGTAGCGCACGGCGCGGCGGAGGATGCGGCGGATCACATAGCCGGCCTTCACGTTGGAGGGCAGCTGGCCGTCGGCGATGGAGAAGGCGATGGCGCGGATGTGGTCGGCGATGACGCGCATGGCCACCTGCACATTGCCGCCTTCCGCATATTGGTGCCCGGAGAATTCCTCTACCTTGCCGATCAGGCCGGAGAAGACGTCGGTCTCATAGTTGCTCTTCTTGTTCTGCAGGATCATGCACAGGCGCTCGAAGCCCATGCCGGTGTCGATGTTCTTGGCGGGGAGGGACTCCAGGTGGCCGTCGGCCTTGCGCTCATACTGCATGAACACCAGGTTCCAGATTTCAATGACGTCGTCGTTGTCCGTATTCACGAGCTCACGGCCGGGAATCCGGGCAATTTCCTCGTCGGACCGGAGGTCGATGTGGATTTCGCTGCAGGGACCGCAGGGGCCGGTGTCGCCCATTTCCCAGAAATTGTCGTGCTTGTTGCCGGTGAGCACATGGTCTGCGGGCAGGTGCCTGAGCCAGGCGGCCTGCGCCTCGGTATCCAGGGCGGTTCCGTCTTCTTCGGAGCCCTCGAACACGGTGGCGTACAGCTTGGTGGCGTCTATCTTGTACACTTCGGTGAGCAGTTCCCACGCCCAGTCGATGGCTTCTTTCTTGAAGTAGTCTCCGAAGCTCCAGTTGCCCAGCATCTCGAACATGGTGTGGTGCCGGCCGTCGTGGCCCACGGCTTCCAGGTCGTTGTGCTTGCCGCTCACGCGGAGGCACTTCTTCTGGCTGTCTGCCGCACGGGGGAATTTGGGTGCCGAATTGCCCAGGAAGATGTCTTTGAACTGGTTCATGCCGGCGTTGGTGAACATGAGCGTAGGGTCATTCTTGATGACCATGGGAGCACTGGGAACCACGGTGTGGCCCTTGGAGGCGAAGAAGTCCAGATACTTCTGGCGGATTTCTTTTGCAGTCATATGGTGTGATCGATTATTACCTATTATTTTAATATAGTCTGCAAAAGTAAGCATTTTTTGGGGAATAACCTTGCCGTGGGCACAGAATGTGCACAGAGGGCGGGGGATTGCGAGATTATTCTTATATTTGCAAACTGTGGCAAGATTGGCAAAATACATCGGAGACCCGGAGATTCTGGTGAAGGAAATCCACCGGAACCCCTCCCGCAGTATCTGGAAACTGCTCATCGTGATTGCGTTGGGCACGCTCATCTTTGTCTCTTATCTGTGGTTCTATGTGTCGGTCCTGGGGCTGGACCTGCCCAAAACGGCCATCCTGAAGCGGCAGAACGCCGTGTGGAACACCCGGATAGACCAGATGTCCCAGCAGCTGGACCGCTACGACAACCTGCTGTCCCTGCTGGAGGTGCGCGACGACCGCATCTACCGTTCCGTGTACGGCATGGACGAGATTCCTTCCGCCGTCAGGCAGGCCGGTTTCGGCGGGGAAAACCGTTACGCAGACCTGGAAGGCACTTCGCTGCTCAAGGTGTCCCGCCGGCTGGACGTACTGGAAAAGCGGGCCTACATCCAGACCCGTTCCTTTGACGAGATTACCCACCTGCAGTTCACGGCCGGCGACATGGCCAAGCACATTCCCGCCATCCCGCCCATCAACACGGACCGTTCCACCTACCGCATGTCCAGTCCTTTCGGCTGGCGCGCAGACCCGCTCTTCGGCTACAACAAGCGCCACACGGGCATGGACTTCGCCTGCCCGCCCGGCAATCCCATCTATGCCACCGGCGACGGTGTGGTGGTTAAAGTGGCCACCGAGCGCAAAGGCTATGGCTGGCATGTGGAGATAGACCACGGCTTTGGCTACAAAACCCGCTATGCCCACATGTCACGCATCGACGTAGTCATGGGGCAGACGGTGTCCCGCGGGGACTGTATCGGCCTTACGGGACGCTCCGGCCGCGTTTCCGGCCCGCACCTGCACTATGAGGTGCACTACCGCAAAGATTATGTGAACCCGGCGCTGTATATGGACCTGGACATTTCGCCCGAGGATTATGCAGCCATGGTCAGAAAACCCGAGAAGTAAGTTGTGAACACGACCATCCGTAATATCATTGGCAAAGTGCTCCGGTACCTGGTGGCATCGGCCTCCTTCTCCATTCTGCTGTATGTGGTGCTGGCGCTGCTGTTCTCGACGGAAGAGGAAGCCCTGCTGCAGCGGGAAAACCGCCTGTACAAGGAACGCTATGCCAGGATGAAGGAGAAAGAGCGCCTGATTGCCGACGTGGTGGAGGGACTGCAGGAAAAGGACGATGCCATTTACGAAGGCCTGTTCAAGACCGCCGCGCCGTCGCTGGATGCCCTGCAGGCGGTGGACGTGATTGCCACCAGCGACTCCCTGTCGGAGGCTTTCTACCTGTCCACTACGGCATCGGCCTCCGGGCGCCTGATGCTCATGGCCGGCAATGTGGACGATAAATTCACGGAGATCTTTTCGCTGCTGCAGTCGCGCCGGGACAGCATTCCGCCGCTTTCCCTGCCGCTCAGGGGTATGTCCTATGTACAGGCCGGCGCATCGGTGGGTCTCAAGTACAATCCCCTGTACCAGATCCAGACCCAGCACGACGGCCTGGACCTGGTGGCACCGCAGGGAGACCCGGTGTATGCGGCCGCCCCGGGGGTGGTGTCGCAGGTAACCCGCTCCCGCAAGGGCCTGGGGAACATCGTGGCCATCGACCACGGAAACGGTTATGTAACCCGCTATTGCCTGCTGGGCGACATCCGGGTGGACAAGGGACGGAAAGTGAAACTGGGCCAGCAGATCGGTACCGTGGGCATATCGGCCTCCGTGACGGCCCCGCACCTGCATTTCGAAGTGCTGCACAGGGACAAGGTCTGCGATCCGGTGGACTTTCTCTTCGCTTCCCTTTCCCCGGAAGAATACTCCCGCATCATGTACATGGCAGCGTCTACGCTGCAGTCCATGGACTAAGGCGGGGATCAGTAGCCGCTGCGGTCCATTTCCCGGCGCAGGTCCTTGGCTTTGATGGATTCCCGCTTGTCGTACTCTTTCTTGCCCTTGGCCAGGGCGATGACCAGTTTGGCGAAGCCGTTGTCGGCGATGAAGAGCCTGACAGCGACGATGGTGAGGCCCTTCTGTTTGTCGGCCTGCTGCAAGTGCCTGAGCTCCTTGCGGTTAAGGAGGAGCCGACGGTCCCGGACGGGCTCGTGCTGCCCCCAGCTGCCCCAGTGATACAGGGCGATGTTCATGCCCCTCACGAAGAGCTCGTTTCCTACGAAGAAGCAGTAGGCGTCCTGCAGGGAGCACTTGCCGGCCCGGATGCTCTTGATCTCCGTTCCCACCAGCTGGATGCCGGCGGTATAGGTTTCCAGGAACTCGTAGTCGAACGAGGCCCGGCGGTTTTTAATCTGTATGGTACTCCTGGCTTTGGGCATAGGATTGCAAAGGTAGCAAAAAAAAGAGTATTTTTGCAAAAATGAACCAACTCAACCGCACACAACTGCTGCCGGACCGCCCCGGCGTGCCGCCCATGGCCCAGCTTCCGGATCCCGAAACCGTGGACCCGGCCGCCCTGGCGCAGGCCTATGCCCGCGGCGAAACAGACCTCATCTGCGTCCTGGGACCCACCGCCTCGGGAAAAACCCGCTACGCCGTCCAGCTGGCGCACGCACTGCGGGGGAAGGAAGGAGTTCCGGGGGCGAAAGAGAAGGCCGATGCCCCCGGAACCCCTTCCTTCCCCGCCGAGATCCTTTCGGCCGACAGCCGGCAGGTGTACGTGGGCATGGATATCGGCACGGGAAAGGACCTGGGAGAGTACGGGGACGTTCCCTATCACCTGATTGACATCGCTCCGGCGGGGTCCCGATTCAATATTTACCAGTATCAGGCGGCCTTTGCCGATGCTTGGGCCGATGTCCGCCGCCGCGGCGCCGTCCCCATCCTCTGCGGCGGGTCCGGCCTGTACATAGAATCGGCCACCCGTGCATACAGGTTCCGGAAGGAGAACGGCGTTCCCCCGGAGCGGCTGCCGCAAAAGGTGTATTATATAGGCACGCTGGTCACGCGCGAAGAGCGGGTGGAGCGCATCGACCGCCGTCTGCAGGAGCGCCTGCAGGAGGGACTGGTAGAGGAAATCCGCACTCTGCTGCAAACCGTCCCTGCCGATGACCTGATCTACTACGGGCTTGAGTACAAGTTTGTTACCCAGTATGTCCTGGGACAGTTGAGCTATGAGGAGATGGTCATTTGCCTGGGCAATGCCATCCACCAGTTTGCCAAACGCCAGATGACCTGGTTCCGCGGGATGGAGCGCGACGGAGTGTGCATCCACTGGGTAAGGCCGTAATTATTTTGCAGATTCAAAAAAAAAGTACTACCTTTGCCCTCCCAAAAAATATGTGGATAGATTTGGCTGCTTGCAACCACGTTAAAAAATGCTAAAATTTCATTCATATCAGTGTTTTGTGTTTTAGCCTCCGCATATTCGCACGGGGCTAATTTTTTTGTATATGGCAAAGAACTATCTGTTTACAAGCGAATCGGTGAGCGAAGGGCATCCCGACAAAGTGGCGGATCAGATTTCCGACGCTATCCTGGACGAATTCCTGAAGCAGGACCCGGAGGCCAAGGTGGCCTGCGAGAGTTTCTGCTCTACCGGCATGGTGGTGGTGATGGGCGAGGTAAAGGCCGAAGCCTACGTGGACATCCAGAACACGGTGCGCAGTACCATCCGCCGCATCGGCTACACCAAGGCCGACTATATGTTTGACGCCTCCAGCTGCGGCGTGCTGAGCGCCCTGCATGAGCAGAGTGCCGATATCAACCGCGGCGTAGAGCGTGCTGTGGAAGAGGACCAGGGCGCCGGCGACCAGGGCATGATGTTCGGCTATGCCTGCCGGGACACCGAGGACTATATGCCCCTGCCGCTGTACCTGAGCCATAAGCTGCTGGAAATCCTGGCACAGATCCGGAAACACGAGACAGGCCTGATGCCGTACCTGCGTCCGGATGCCAAGAGCCAGTTCACCATCGAGTACGACGGGGAAACGGGCAAGCCCGTGAAGGTGCACACCATCGTCCTGAGCACCCAGCACGACGAATTTGTGCCGCAGAGCCTGGGGCGCATGTCGTATGAGAAGGCAGTGGCCCAGTTCGGCCAGGCCAAGGTGGACCAGGCCATGCAGGAAAAGATCCGCCAGGATGTGGAAAAGATTCTGATTCCCCGCCTGAAGGCTGTCCTGCCGGAGGGAACGGCCCGGCTCATCCACGATTACGTGCTGCACGTGAACCCCACCGGCAAGTTCGTGATCGGCGGCCCGCACGGAGACACCGGCCTCACCGGCCGCAAGATCATCGTGGACACTTACGGCGGCAAGGGGGCACACGGCGGCGGAGCCTTCTCCGGCAAAGACCCTTCCAAGGTGGACCGCAGCGCCGCGTATGCCGCCCGCTACATCGCCAAGAACCTGGTGGCTGCCGGCGTGGCCGACGAATGCCTGGTGCAGCTGGCCTATGCCATTGGCGTGGCCCGGCCCGTGAGTGTGTTCGTAGACACGTACGGAACGGCCAAAAACGGCCTTTCCGACGGTGAAATTGCGGAAAAGGTGGCCCGGATCTTCGACCTCAGGCCGGCCGCCATCATCCGGAAGTTCGGTCTCAAGAACCCCATCTATGCCCCCACGGCCGCCTACGGGCACATGGGCCGGAAGCCCTATAAGAAGACGGTAACAGTGCAGGGAAAAGAGCGGATTGTCCAGTTCTTTGGCTGGGAACTGCTTGACAGTGTGGCACTTGTAAAAAAAGCCTTTGGCCTGTAACCAATTTTGAACGGAATCCTTCGGGGTTCCGTTTTTTTTCTCCATAAAATGTTGTACCTTTGCGCCCGGTTAGTGAGTAAGGAATTACTTTTTACCTATCAATATTTATTCTACCTTATGAAGAAATTCTTCAAAACTGTTCTGCTTGCAGTCATTACGCTGATTGCGAGTAATGTCGCCTATGCACAGGTGACCACAGCTTCCCTGGGTGGCCGTATCGTAGACCAGAACGGGGAAACCATCATCGGCGCAGCTGTCATCGCTACGCACACTCCTTCCGGTACCACTTACGGTGCCGTGACCAACGCCGACGGCCGTTACACCATGAACGGCATGCGTACCGGCGGCCCCTACATCATCGAGGTATCCTGCCTGGGCTACCAGACGGTGAAATTCACGGAGATCAAACTCGCCCTTGGTGAAAACTACGTGCTGGACGGTTATCTGGAGGAAGACACCCAGGCCCTGAAAGAGGCCGTTGTCGTGGCTACTCCCGCATCCCGTTTCGCCGCCACCAAGACCGGTGCTTCCGTGAACGTGAGCAACGAGGAAATGATGGCCCTCCCGAACAGCGACCGTTCCATCAGCGCCCTCACCAAACTCAGCCCCTATGCCTCCGGCATGAGCTTCGCCGGTTCCGACGGCCGCAGCACCAACTTCACCGTGGACGGTGCCAACCTGAACAACAACTTCGGTCTTTCCGCCAATCTGCCTGGCGGCGGCACGCCTATCTCCCTGGATGCCATCGAGGAGGTCCAGCTGGTGGTTGCTCCCTATGACGTCCGTCAGTCCAACTTCGTGGGCGGCGGTATCAACGCCGTTACCAAGTCCGGTACCAACACCTTCAAGGGTACGGCCTATGCCTACTACAGCGACGAAGGCACCCGCGGTAACGAGCTCATGGGCGAAAACCTCGGAGAGCGCATGTTCGAACAGAACAAGATTTACGGTTTCACCCTGGGCGGCCCCATCATCAAGAACAGACTCTTCTTCTTCGTGAACTACGAAGTGCAGAATCAGCCCGGTCAGGCCATCGAATTCAGGACCACTGACAAGGAAAAGATTGCCAAGCTGGATGCCATTGCCAAGCGCCTGCGCGAGGTTTACAACTACGAACCCGGTTCCTATGACAACTATCCCGGCGGCAGCGAAGGTTCCAAGCTCCTGGCCCGCCTGGATTGGAACATTTCCCAGAACCACAAGCTGAGCCTGCGCTATAACAACACGCTTTTCAAGTCCTGGCCCATCAACGGCGGCGGCAGCACCAACCCCAACGGTAACTCGACCGACGACGCTTTCCGCAACAGGAATTTCAATCGCGCCAGCGCTGTTTCCCAGCCGTTCTCCAACAACATGTACAGCCAGCAGAACAATGTCTGGTCCATCGCCGGTGAACTCAACAGCCGTTTCTCCAATGTAGTGAGCAACCGCCTGCTGGCCACCTACACCAACATCAACGACCAGCGCGGCTCCAATTCCAGCCTGTTCCCGCACATCGACATCATGACCGACGGAGATCTTTCCACGGGTAACTATATCCCTTACACCTCCCTGGGTTATGAGCTCTTCACCTACAACAACGGTGTGCTCAACGACGTGCTCAACATCCAGGACAACCTTACCCTCTATCTGGGTTCCCACACGGTTACGGCCGGCGTAAGCTTCGAAAACCAGAACGCCCGCAACTCCTATATGCGTAACGGTACCGGTTACTACCGTTTTGCCAGCGCCGACGACTTCATCAACGGCAACCTGCCGCTGTCCTTCGTCTTCACCTATGGTAACAATGATGTCGCCAAGCCCGCCGGCATCGTGGACTACAACCAGATTGGTGCTTATGTCCAGGACGAGTGGAACATCACGCCCCGCTTCAAGCTCAGCTATGGCCTGCGCGCCGACATGCTGGCCTTCAATGAGGCCGCCCTCATGACCAACAACGCCATCAAGGCCATCGATTACGGCGGCAAGAGCATCGACACCGGCAAGTGGCCCACCACCCGCGTGCAGGTTTCCCCGCGCGTAGGTTTCAACTGGGATGTGAACGGTGACAAGAGCCTCGTTGTCCGTGGCGGTACCGGCCTGTTCCAGGGCCGTCTCCCGCTGGTGTTCTTCACCAACATGCCGCAGAATGCCCAGATGATCCAGACCACCGTCAAGTACACCCAGTCTCTCCAAAGCGGTGCTCTCGTAGAGGATCCTGCGGTAACTGCAGCCCTGACCCAGCTCAACGGCGGCAAGACCACCGGCGGAACCCTTGTAACCGACATGGCCGATTTCATCAAGATCCTGAATCTGAACACGACGGTCACGCCCGATCAGGGTACGATCGGTGAAAAAGCCGACATCAACGCGGTGGATCCCGACTTCCACATGCCGCAGATCTGGAAGACTTCCGTGGCCGTAGACTACACCGTGCCCGTGTCCTTCCCGTTTGTCCTCACCGCCGAAGGCATGTTCAACAAGACCATCTGGGGCACCCGTCTCGTGAACTGGAACATCGACGAGAGCAAGCTCACCGAGCGCTTTGCCGGTCCCGACCAGCGCCTGAAGTATCCTGCCAACTTCACCTATGGCAAGAACAACGCCTATGTGCTCACCAACACCAACAAGGGTTACGGTTACATCTTCAACCTCACGGCCAAGGCCACTCCGGTACGCAACCTGAACCTGACCGCTTCCTACACCCACACCGAGTCCAAGGAAATCTCCGGCATGCCCGGTTCTGCCGCCAGTTCCGCTTATCAGGGCCTGCCTTCCGTAGACGGTCCCAACTTCCTCACCCTGGCCCGCAGCCAGTATGTGGTTCCGGATAAGCTCTCCTTCAACGCCAGCTACTATCTGGAGTCCCAGGGCCTGCACTTCAACCTGTACTACACCGGTTCCAGCGCCTTCGGCAACAGCTACACCTACTCCAATGACATGAACGGCGACGGACTGGGTCAGGACCTGATGTACATCCCGGCCACCAAGGAGGAACTCAACTTCAAGACCGAAGATGACCGCAACGCTTTCTGGAAGTATCTGGAACAGGACAAGTATCTGTCCAGCCACAAGGGCCAGTACGCCGAGGCCAATGCCGCCCGCAATCCCTGGTACCACCGCTTCGACCTGAGCATCGCCAAGGACTTCACCTTCAACATCGGCAGCACCAAGCACAACATCCAGGTGAGCGCTTCCATCGACAACGTGGGCAACATGATCAACAGCCGCTGGGGCGTCCGCAAACTGGATGTATACAGCACCGGCTCCAACATGGGCTCCATCAGTCCGCTCAAGTACGAAGGCGTAGACGCATCCAACAAGCCCGTCTTCTCCATGAATAAGGTGGACGGCGCCTATCCTACCCAGACTTACACCAAGTATTTGAACCTGACCAGCGAGTGCTGGCACGTTCTGCTGGGTATCAAGTACTTCTTCAACTAATCGGTTGACTTGTCTGAAAAAGTCCCTGCCTTTCCGGCGGGGACTTTTTTTGCAATGGCGCTGCAGGTTTGTAATAATCAAAGATTATTCGTAAATTTGTCCGTATTGTAGCAGGACTACAGCCGTATCAATATTTATTCAAGATATTCTTTATGAGAAAAGCGCTTAAAAGCCTAATGCTCACCTGCTTGGCATTTTTGCTGAGCGTAACGGCCCTCGCACAGGTAACCACGTCCTCCATGAGCGGACGCATTACCGACAATCAGGGACCCGTGGTGGGCGCCGCCGTCGTGGCTGTGCACCAGCCCACGGGTTCGCAGTTCTATGCCATTACGGACGCGAAAGGTTACTATCGGCTGAACAACATCACTTCCGGCGGCCCCTATGTGGTCACCATCCAGTGCATGGGATATGCCGATGCAGTATTCAAGGACATCAACGTGGCCCTGTCCGACAACCTGGTGCTGGACACCAGCCTGGCGGAGGAATCCCTCACGCTGGAAGGCGTGGTGGTGAGCGCGGAAGGCCGCACTTCCAACATGCGCAGCGACCGTGCGGGTGCCATCACCTCGCTGGCCGCCAAGGAGATCATGGAAGTGCCCACCATCTCCCGCAGCATGAACGACCTCCTGAAGCAGACGCCCCAGGCCTTCGTGGACGGCAGCAAGGTGTCCATCGGCGGCGGTAACTACCGCCAGTCCTATGTGACCGTGGACGGTGCCGCGTTCAACAACGCTTTCGGTATCGGCTCCAACCTGCCGGCCGGCGGAAGCCCCATCTCCCTGGACGCCCTGGACCAGGTGGCCATCTCGGTCACCCCGTACGATGTGCGTCAGTCCGGTTTCACGGGCGGCGGCATCGCAGCCACCACCAAGAGCGGTACCAACGAGTTCAAGGGAACGGCCTATGTGTTCTTCCGCAACCAGAATATGATCGGCCGTCAGGTGGCCGATATGGAACCCCTCACCCTGGACCCCAGCCGCTACCTGATGTACGGCGCCTCGGTGGGCGGCCCCATCATCAAGGACAAGCTGTTCCTGTTCCTGAACGTAGAGGCCGACAAGAGCATCTCCCCGGGCCCGTCCCGCCGCCTGTCCAATTACATCGATGACGGTAACGGCAACCTGGTGCGCGATGCTGACAAAGAAGTGTTCAGGGACGGCAAAGACGGCGTAGCCCGTCCCAGCGCCGTGGTGCTGGATGCCTTCAGCAAGTACCTGATGGACACTTACGGCTACGACACCGGCGTTTACAAGGGCTATTCCACGGAGTCTCCCTCCCTGAAAATCCTGGCCCGCCTGGACTGGAACATCAACCGCAACCACAAGCTGAATCTCCGTTACAGCCTTACCAATTCCAAGAGCGCCAACACCATGTCCGGCTCCCTGACCGGTTTCAAGGACACGGGTTATGCCCCCAAGGGCGGCCGTACTTCCATGTACTCCATGTACTACAAGAACGCCCGCTACTACCAGGAGCAGAACTTCTACTCCGTGGCGGCCGAACTCAACTCCCGCTTCCTGGACGGCAAGCTCAACAACGCCCTCCGCGTCACCTATTCGCACCAGTACGACCCCCGCACCCAGGAAGGCGGCTATTTCCCGGGCGTAGACGTGGTGGTGGGAGAAGGCTCCAACCGTGCCATCTACACGGTCATCGGCTCGGAAACCTATTCCTACGGCAACCTGCGTGACGTGCACACCGTGCTGGCCACGGACGAGTTCACCCTGAGCGCCGGCATCCACAACCTCCTCGTGGGCGCCCAGTTCGAGTACAACCACACTACCAACGGTTACCAGACCCAGGGCGGTGCGGCCTATGTGTTCGAATATCCTACGGAGCAGGCTTTCTACAGCTCCATCCTGAACGGGACGGTGTTCAATAATCCTACCCAGTTCGCCGTCACCCACGGCAACAACGCCACCCTTTCCCAGGAATATCCCACTTTCCAGTACGAGCAGGCTTCGGTCTATCTGCAGGACCAGATGAACATCTCCAACAACTTCCGCTTCACCGCGGGCGTCCGTCTGGAGTATCCGTTCTATCCGTCCATCGCCTATAACGACAACCCTTATGTGCGGGCCACCGCCTTCGCTCCCACGGACACCAACCCTGCCGGCACCTACGACACTTCCGTGCTGCCCAAGGCCCAGGTGACCATCTCCCCGCGTGCGGGCTTCAACTGGGATGTCTTCGGCAACCGCAAAGTGGTGGTGCGCGGCGGTACCGGTATCTTCGTGGGCCGTCTGCCCTTCGTCTGGATCGTCGCCCAGGCCGGTAACTCCGGTGTGGTCCAGACTTCCATCGCCCGTAACGCCAAGGACGGCATTCCCGCCATCGGCGCAGACCGCAATACCATTATCCAGAGTATCTACGGCGGCAATTATACGCCGCAGATCGCAGCCAACCTGCCGCAGCTCACGCTCATCGACCCGGCCATCAAGAACCCCCGCAACTGGAAATCTTCCCTGGCCGTGGACTTCGAACTTCCCGCCGGCTGGCAGTTCAGCGTAGAGGGTGTGTATAGCAAGGAGATGTATCCCACCACCATCACCAACATCGGCCTCCGGGCTCCTTCCGCCCTTGCGGAGGTTCCGGACGTGAGCGCCCGTCCCTATTATGCCAACGGCTCGTACGACAGCAACATGGCCAATGTGTTCCTGCTTCGCAACGTGAACAACCGCGCCCTGTGGGGGTACTACTATTCCGTCACCGCCAACCTCCAGAAGAAACTCTGGAAGGGCTTCACCGGTAATATCAGCTACACCTATACGGACGCCCGTTCCATCAACGACGGTATCGGCGACCAGGTTTCTTCGGCCTGGAAGGCCCTGGTGTCCAAGCGCGGCACCAACTCCATGGAACTGGGCATTCCCAACTACGTGATGCCGCACCGCGTGATGGGCAGCATCACCTGGAACAAAGACTACTACAAGTACTTCGGCACCACCATCGCCCTGTACTACTACGGCGGTCCCCGCAGCCGCGGCAGCGCAGACTATGTGAACAACATCTACGGCGACGGCGCCTACCAGTACAGCCTTATGGACATTCCCACCTATCAGGATCTCTTCGGCAAGGATGGCTGGCAGTTCAACAGCTATACCTACCAGGACGCCGACAAGAAGAACATCACCTACAGCGCAGAGGACCAGAAGCGTGATTTCTGGGCCTACATCCAGCAGGATCCCTACCTGAGAGAGCACACCGGAGAGGTGGCGGAACGCAACTCCATCGTGGCTCCCTGGGTGCATCAGTTTGACTTGAAGATCAACCAGAATTTCTACTTCTACACAGGTTCCAACCACCACAAGCACACCGTGCAGCTGGGTATCGACATCCAGAACTTTGCCAACATGCTCAATCCTTACTGGGGCAACACCTGGTCGCTCAACGCCAGTGACGGCTACGGCAACACCAAGCCCCTGGACCTGACCAATCCGGACAAAGTGTTCCTGGAGGGTGCAAAACCCATCTTCCAGTTCCAGCGCAACGGCATCAACAAGCTGGACAAGACCTACACCCGCGCCTGGGGTACCGGCAGCACCTGGTCCATGATGATCAGCGCACGTTACATTTTCTAAACCGTGACCATTATGAAACTACAGCATATCTTTTTTGGTCTTTTCCTTGCGGGCGCCCTTACCGCCTGCAACGCAGACACTTATGATGTAAAAGACCCGCTCATCACTACAGACCGGGTCACGTATGCCGCCGAAGGATCCGAGGCCGGCAGCATGCTGGTCATGTTCAACTGCAATATGCCCTGGCACATCGTGGTCTCTCCCGCCAATGCCAATAGCAGCGTGGACGACATCCTGGTGCGTCCTTCCTCTGGTGAAGGTTCCCAGAGCCCCATTGTGGTAGAGGTAATCTACGGCGCCAATGAAGACAAGAAGCGCGAAGCCGTCATTACCATCATGGGAACGGCCGCAGAAACGGCTTTCCGCTTTTCCCAGCCCGGACAGAACGATCCTACGGAAGTTTTTGGAACCCTCGCTACGCCTTATGCTCCCGCCGCCCTGGTGGCGGAGATGATGGCCGGACAGGTTCCTACCGGCGACGTGTACGTACGCGGCATCGTTTCCAAAGTGAAGGAAATCAGCACTGCCTATGGCAATGCCACCTTCTGGCTCACGGACGACGGTGTTCACCCGGACGATGACAATGCGGCCTTCCAGGTGTATCGCGCCAAGGATTACGGTCTGCTGAACATCACCAATGAAAACATTCTGAAGGAGGGTGATGTGGTCACCGTCTACGGCGGCGTTACCGTGTACAACGGCGTCACCCCCGAAACCCAGGCCAACAAGGCCCAGATCCTGGCGGTGAACGGCCTGGCATCGGCCCTGGGAAGCGGAACGGAAGAAGATCCCTACACCGTGGGCAAGGCCATGGAAGTAATCCAGGCCACCGGTGAAACCGCTTCTCCCGAGGTGTGTGTGAAGGGTGTCATCAGTTCCATCGTGGAAGTGAGCCCCTCCTATGGCAACGCCACCTATTACATTTCCGACGACGGTTATCAGCCGGACGACAAGGCTGCCATCGTGCAGGTGTTTCGCGGCAAGTGGTTCGGCGGAGAGTCCTTCACCGCCGAAGACCAGATCAAAGTGGGCGACGAAGTGGTGGTCAGAGGCACGCTCGTGAACTACAAGAGCAATACCCCGGAAGTGAACCAGGGCAACCAGCTTGTCCTTCTGAATGGAACAAAACCCGAATAATCAATAACAAAACTAATATCGTATGAAATTCAGAAAACTCTTTTTGGCTGTTGTAGCCGGTCTGGCCCTGGTCACCGGCTGTAACAAGGAAGTGGACCTGGGTCCCGCCAAGCTCACCGTGGATCCTGCCCAGCTGAGCTTCGGCCAGGCCGATGCTTCGGAGAACATCACCATCCTGGCCACGCGTGACTGGATGGTGTCCGGCATCCCGGACTGGGTTGCCGTTCAGGAGAAAGGTCCCGCCTCGGAAGGCACGCAGACCATCCGCCTGTCCGTAACCGAAAACAAGGGTAACAACCGCAGCGCTACCCTGAACTTCTCTATCGGCTTCGACCGCGCCGCCCTGGTGATCAATCAGGCCGGCCCCGAAGGCGAGATTGACCTGGGCGACGGCTCCAAGACCAACCCCTATACCGTTCAGGGCGTAATCAATTACGTGAACGAACTGGGAGCCGATGTCACCAGCCCCAACAAGGTGTATGTAAAGGGTAAGGTTTCCCGTATTGTCAACGAATATGCCGCGGACAACTACGGAAACGGTACTTTCTACATCTCCGATGACGGAACCCAGAAAAACGAGTTTTATGCCTACCGCATCCTGTATCTGGGCAACAAGAAGTTCACTGCGAGCGACACCCAGATCAAGGAGGGCGACGACGTAATCATCTTCGGCAGCGTGGTCAACTACAAGGGAAATACCCCTGAAACCGCCCAGAACAACGCCTTCCTGTTCAGCCTGAATGGCGTGGACAAGGGCGGTGACGCCGGCGGCCAGGGCAGCGGTACCACCGCCGAGCCTAAGGGCACCGGCACCGAGGCGGATCCTTTCAATGTGGCGGCAGCCATCGCCAAGGCCGTCGAGGTGGGCGAAACCGCCTCCGAGAACTCATACTATATCAAGGGTAAAGTGGCCGAGGTCACAGAGCAGTTCGCCGCCCAGTACGGCAATGCCACCTTCACCCTGGTGGACGAAGGCGCCGATGCCGTGTTCACTGCCTTCCGTGTGCTTTATATCGGCAATAAGAAGTGGGCCGAAGGCGACAAGACCCTGAATGCAGGTGACGTCGTAGTCATTTGCGCCAAGGTGGTGAATTTCAAGGGCAATACCCCGGAAACCTCCGGCGGTTTTGTGGTGTCCATCAATGACGAAGGCGGCAGCACGCCCGGCGGCGACACGCCTTCCGTGGAAGCCAAGGGCACCGGCTCCGAGACGGATCCTTTCAACGTAGCGGCAGCCATCGCCAAGGCCGTCGAGACCGGCGAAACCGCTACGACGGATTTCTACTATATCAAGGGTAAGGTATCGGCCGTATCCCTGAGCGCCCAGTACAAGAACGGCGACCTGGATCTGGTTGACGTAGACGGCGGTCCCGTATTCAAGGCCTTCCGTATCAAGGGCTTCGACGGCGCCGATATCACCGGTGAGGAACCCATCAAGGCCGGCGACGAAGTGGTCGTTTATGGTCAGATCGTGAACTACAAGGGCAACACGCCCGAAACCGCCCAGGGCGGTAAACTCATCAGCTGGAACGGCAAGACCAACTTCGACGGCGGCAGCACGCCCGGCGGCGATACGCCTTCCGGCGATGCCGGCAGCGCCACCAACCCCTTCAACGTGGCCCAGGCCATTGCCAAGGCCCAGGAGACCGGCGAAACCGCCACGGCCGATGTTTACTACATCAAGGGTAAAGTGGCAGCCGTTTCCCTGAGCGCCCAGTATAAGAACGGAGACTTGGATCTGGTAGACACCGACGGCGGTCCCGTGTTCAAGGCCTTCCGCATCAAGGGCTTCAACGGTGCCGATATCACCGGCGAGGAACCCATTGCAGTGGGCGACGAGGTGGTCGTGAGCGGCAACATCGTGAATTACAAGGGCAACACCCCCGAAACCACCCAGGGCGGTACGCTCATCAGCTGGAACGGTAAGACCAGCTTCGACGGCGACACGCCCGGTGGAGACACCCCTGGTGGAGACACCCCTGCCGGCGATGTGGACTTCAGCAAGGCCACGACCATCAAACTGAACAACGAAAGCACCTGGACGGCGGCTACGGACGGTACCTATAAGGCCGGTTTCGAAACCACCGCATCCAATGGTATCAAGATTGGCGTGTACAAACACTCCAGTACCTCCAATATCATCGAACCGGACCAGTACAGCGCCCGCGTATACAAGAGCGCCGTCATTTCCGTAAGTGCTCCCGCCGGCAGGAAGCTCCTGGGTATCCGCTTCAAGGCCAACGACCTGAACAGCGGCCAGTACTGCAAGAACCTCACCGTCATCGAGGGTGGCAGCGGCGTCATCGAGGCCAACACCACTACCTATATGATCGGTGACTGGACCGGCAGCGCAGATAAGGTGGTCTTCCAGTCTGTCGAAGCCCAGACCCGTTTGGTAGAAGCCTATGTGGTCCTGGACGGTGAAAGCGGCGACACCCCCGGTGGAGATACCCCTGGTGGAGACACGCCCGAAACGCCTTCCACACCCGTTAACGACGGTCTCACCGAGGCAACGGCCTTCACCGTGTCCGACGCCCTCATCGCTGCCAGGAACGCAGACTACAGCGGCAAGGAATACTTCGTCAAGGCTGTCGTGGGCAAGAAAGTGAGTATCAAGGACGGCACAGCCTCCTTGGAACTGATTGACGGTACCTCCGACGGCGCACTCACGGTAGTCAAGGCCAAATCTTTCAATGGCGCAGACTTTACCGGCAACGAACCGCTGGAGTGGCTGGACGAAGTGGTCCTGAAGGGTAAAGTGGGTGAATACCGCACCCTCCCGGCCCTGCTGGACGGCGTGTTCATCAAGTGGAACGACAAGACCGCGTTCTCCGACGAGCCGGTCACGCCTCCTGCTCCCACCTATGATTTCACCTCCATCGCTGCCCTGAACGCCCTGGCCACCAATACGGCCACGGAATATACCGGTACGCTGGAGAATGCCGTGGTCTCCTTCGTTCCCAATACGGGCAACGCCATCATCAAGGACGCTACGGGTTCCACCCTGCTCTACAAGAGCGGCCATGGCCTGAAACAGGGCCAGACCTTCAGCGGAGAGACCAAGGTGAAAGTCGTCCTCTATCAGGGCGCCGACGAAGCCGCTGTGGAGCCTCAGGCCGCCACCCTGGCAGAACTTGCCGCCGACTTCAACAAGTGGCAGAGCGCCTACGTTAAGGTGTCCAACCTGGAAGTGACGGGTGTCAGCGGCAAGAACATCAGCGTGAAGGATGGAGACAACGTCTATGTAGTGTACTCCAATGCCGGCAACGCTACCTGCGTCGTGGGTGACAAGCTCACGGTGACGGGTACCATCTGCCAGTACAACTCCACGGCCCAGATCAAGGCCTGGTCGGCGGATGCCATCGAAGTGGCCCAGCCCGACTTCACCAGCATCGCCGCCCTGAACGCCCTGGCCACCGCTACGGCTACGGAGTATACCGGTACGCTGCAGAATGCCGTGGTATCCTTCGTTCCCAATGCCAACAACGCCATCATCAAGGACGCCACGGGTTCCACCCTGCTCTACAAGAGCGGCCATGGCCTGAAACAGGGCCAGACCTTCAGCGGAGAGACCAAGGTGAAAGTCGTCCTCTATCAGGGCGCCAGCGCCTATGTAAAGGTCTCCGACCTGGAGGTAACGGGTGTCAGCGGCAAGAATATCTCCGTGAAGAACGGCAACGACACGTATGTCGTGTACTCCAACGCCGGCAACGCTACTTGCTCTGTGGGCGACATGCTCACGGTGACGGGTACCATCTGCCAATACAACTCCACGGCCCAGATCAAGGCCTGGAAGGCGGCCGATATCGAAGTGGTTCCTCCCACCGGCGGCGGTGACCAGCCCGGCGATGATCCTACCACTGGTAACCAGCCCGGCGGTAATATAACTGCTTCCAACATTGTCTTCACTTATCCGGATGATGACGTGACTGCCAGCAAGGTGGGTTCCTATACCGCAACCTGGACTGCCAAGAAGGGAGACTATACCTGGACCATCTCCAACTTCAACAACAACAACGGCGGCTGGTCATTTATCAAGTGCGGCCGCAAGAACAACGATTCCGTGGCTTCCATCACGCTGGATCAGGCCCCCACGTTTGCCATTTCCAAGGTGGTTGTCACCTTTGACAGCGTGGTGGCGGACAAGCTCAATTCCTCCAAGCTGTATGTAGCGACGAACGCCGATTTCACCGAGGGCGTCCAGGAAATTCCGGTAACCGTTACCGAAGCCGGTGATGTGGACTTTGTGGTGACCAACCCTGCAGCCAACCTCTATTACAAGCTGGAGTTTGACTGTGCTTCCCACACGGCAAACGGTTTTGTGGTTATTTCCAAAATAACCTATAAACCTTAAACTTAAACTATGTCCCAAAAACTGACCGTTATCGTTTTGTCCCTTCTGGTGGCCTTCACGGGCTGCCAGAAAGAGGACAAAGTATCCATCCAGGCCCGGAGCACCTATGTGAGCCCTGAGGCGGACGGCCAGTTTGTGTCCGTCACCGCCACCGGGGCGTGGAAACTGACGCTGGAATACCCGTCCGGAACCACCCCCTGGGCCAGTGTGAACCCTTCCGAAGGAACGGGCTCGGCAAGCGACATCCGCTTCAAGTACGAGGCCAATACCCTGGAGGAAGCCCGCCAGGTAACCCTGGTGCTCACCCCCGCCAAGGGAACGCCCGCCCGGGAAGTCATTACCCAGGGCGCCAAGGCCGAGGAAGCCGTCCACGGCAGCTACGGATACGACGTGGCCCCCATGGACTGGCTGGAACTGCCCGCTACCAAGGCTGGGGACGGCCGCGAAGTCCTGGTGCACGCCATGGACGGCGGCAAGTACCTGGGCCGGGACAAGAGCGGCACCCGCAACTGGTCCTGCGACTGGGATTATGAGGAGCACATGTCTCTCTGGGTGGCCTATCCGCTGAACAACAGCCTGAAAGGCAGTGGTAACCGTTCCAACGAATGGGGGTGGGACAAGCTGCTTCCGACCAGCCTGCAGCCAGACCTTACCAACGGTTCTTATGGCGGCGGCTGGACCCGCGGCCACCAGATTCCGTCGGCCGACAGGCTCTCGCCCCGCGCCGCCAACGTGTCCACCTTCGTTCCCACCAACATGACTCCGCAGGCCTATGACTTCAACGGAGAAATCTGGGCCAGGCTGGAGGGCAAAGTGCGGGATTACGCAGGCCTGTCCGACACGTTGTACGTGGTAACCGGTGCCCTGTGGAAAAATTCGACCCGTGCTACCAGTAAATCCAGCGGGTTCATCGTGAAGGTTCCCACCCACTATTTCAAGGCACTCCTTTACAAGGGTTCGTCCTCCTATGCCAAGGACACGGAAGGCTATATGATGGCCGGCTTCCTGCTGCCCCACGACAACGGCATCGCCGGGGGCAACTACAAGGATTACCGCATGTCCATCGACCAGCTGGAGGAACAGACCGGCATAGACTTTTTCCCCAACCTGGAAAAGCGCAACAAGGCGCTGTCCCAGCAGCTGGAGGCGGCACAGCCGAACGGTTTTTGGAATTAAATAACTGACAACTAATAGCTTGCAATATGAAAAGACTCTTATACGCACTTGCCGTACTGCTCCTGATTCCCGGATGCGGGACATCGGCCCAGGTGAACAGCGGATCCAAGGTGAGCGGAAAGTCCTACGTGATAGGCTTCTACAACCTGGAGAACCTCTTCGACACCTATCACGACGAAGGCAAGAACGACTATGAGTATCTGCCGGACGGTGCCAATGAGTGGACCGAAGCCAAGTATGCCAAGAAGCAGCAGAACATGGCCCGCGTCATTGCCGATATGGCCAAGGACAACGGTGCCTGGCATGCCGTCCTGGGCGTTTCCGAAATTGAGAACCGCCACGTCCTGGAAGACCTGGTGGTAGAGCCTGCCATCGCCGCAGCCAACTATCAGATCGTGCACTACGACAGCCCGGACCGCCGCGGCGTGGACTGCGCCCTGCTCTACCGGCCGGACGTGTTCAAGTACATCGCCAGTGAGCCCATCCGCTTCGACTTCGACACCGATACCCGCATCGACTGGAGCCAGTGGACCCAGGAAGAGAAAGACGACTTCCGCACCCGTGACGTGCTGATGGTCCGTGGTACCATCGACGGGGAGATGTTCGCCTTCTTCGTGTGCCACCTGCCTTCCCGTCTGGGCGGCAAGGGTGCAGACCTGCGTCCCCGCGGAGCGGAGATTGCCTACAACCGCGCCATGGAGCTGCAGAAGGAATTCCCCGGCATCAAGATCGTGGTCATGGGCGATATGAACGACAACCCCACGGACGTGAGCATGACGGAATACCTGCGTGGCAAGGAGACCATCGAGGAAACCACGGGAGAAGACTTCTTCGACCCGTTCCTGAGCATGATCAAGGCCGGCTACAGCTCCCTGTATTACAGGGGCGAAGGCAATATCTTCGATATCGTGATGGTGAACAGCGCTCTGGCCAAAGCCCCGAAGGGCACGTTCCAGATCCAGCCCATCGTGAAGGGCAAGTATTACGGCCGCATTTTCAACAAGCCTTACATGACCAATCAGAGCGGTCAGTACAAGGGCACGCCTTTCCGCACCTTCTCCAACGGTGCTTTCGTGGGCGGCTACTCTGACCACTATCCCACTTACATTGTCATTAAAAAATAAACCTGTTATATGACTAAACGAATTTTACTGGCATTTGCCGCCCTCGCGTGCACCGTGGCCCTGTTTGCGCAGGAGCCGACGGGTGGCGTGAAGGGTACGGTGGTCAACCGCAACGGCCGCCAGCCGGTGGAAAAGGCCCGTCTGGTAGTGATGCAGGGGGCAACCCAGGTTGCCACGGCGTCATCGGCCCAGGACGGTACCTTCCTGATTCCGGGGCTGGCCGACGGCATCTACACCCTGGTCATCGAGGCGCCTGAATTCCTGGAGAGCCAGGTGCAGGTAACCGTGAACGACGGCTATGTGAAGAACATGTTCAACCTCTCGCTCACGGCTTCCCAGCAGGTGACGGAGGTGGATGACGATTCCTTCTCGGCCTTCGACCTGGACGACAGCGGCTATTCCGACAACCCCACCATCCTGTTCGGCAGCAACGACGTGTTCAACAGCATCGCCGGTTACAACTTCTCGTCCGTGCGTTTCCGCGCCCGCGGTTACAGCTCCGAGAGCCAGGATGTGCTGCTGGCCGGCGTCAAGCTGAACGACGCCATCACCGGCTACAGCCCCTTCTCCCTGTGGAGCGGCCTGAATGAGGCCACCCGCGCCAAAGAGTCGGTGAACGGTGCCGAACTGTCGGATTACGGCTTCGGCGGCTACAACGGCCTTACCAATATCTTCGGCACGGCTTCGGAGATGCGGAAGGGCCTCCGGGGCAGCGTGCTCACCAACAGCACCCTGTACCGCCTGCGCCTGATGGCCTCGTATGCCACCGGTATGCAGGACAACGGCTGGGCCTTCGCCGCCAATGTCAGCGCCCGTCTGGGCGGCAACGACTGGATCCGTGGCGTGTACTACCGCTCTTTCGCCTACTATCTGGCGGCCGACAAAGTGCTCAACGACCAGAACAAACTGAGTTTCGCCTTCTTTGGTACGCCCGGACAGCGCGGCGCCCAGAATTCCTCTACGCAGGAGGTCTATGACCTGGTGGGCGACAACATGTATAACAGCAACTGGGGTTACCAGAACGGCCACGTCCGCAATGCCCGTGTGCGCAAGACGCACGAGCCCATCGCCTTCGTGAAGTGGGATTTCACCCCGTCGGACAAGTTCGAGGGATCGGCCACCGTCCTGTACCGTTTCGGTAAGAACGGCTACACCGCCCTGGACTGGTACGACGCCCAGGATCCCCGCCCGGACTACTACCGCAACCTGCCCAGCTATTACTACGGCACCATTGACGGCGTATATGTGGACGACCTCAACCGCAACAATCCGGACAAGTACCAGACGGCCCTGAATGTGTGGAAGTACGCCAACATGTACTCCAACCTCACCCATGTGGACTGGGACCGCCTGTACAATGTGAACCGCATGCAGGAATACGGCCGTTCCAAGTATGTGCAGGAAGAGCGTCGCGTAGACCAGAAGGACCTGAACCTGGCGTTCACCTTCAAGGCCCGCCCCGCCCAGTGGGTTACCCTGAACGGCGGCCTGAACGCCCGCGTGAACCGGACGGAATACTATAAGACGGTGGCCGACCTCCTGGGCGGAGAATACTTCGTGGATGTGGACAACTTCGCCGAGCGCGACTTCGCCGCATCTCCTTACAAGACCCAGAACGACCTCAATTACTACCTGATCAACCGCGCCGCCCGCGAACTGAAGGTGGGCGACAAATACGGCTACGACTACTATGCGCAGGTGCGCAGCTACGAAGCCTGGCTCAGCGGCCGCTTCGTTTCCGGTCCGTTCAGCGCCACGCTGGCCGGCCGCGTGGGCTACGATACCTTCTGGCGTGAGGGCCTCATGCGCAAGGGCCTGTTCCCCGGCCTGGCACCCAACGGCACCATGATGGTAGACCCGCTCACCGGCGAAACCATCGTCCCCAGCTATGAGGCCGACGGCTCCGTGACCACCTCCTTCGGCAAGTCCAAGGCGGCCCGCTTCTTCACCTACGCCGGCAAGGCCAACCTGAACTATGTGATCGGCGGCAACATGCGCGTGTATGCCAATGTGGGCTACTTCAACGACGCTCCCAAGTTCAACCAGGTGTTCCTGAGCCCCCGTACCCGCAATTCCATGGTCAGCGACCTCACCACCACCAAGACCTTCTCGTCGGACATCAACTGGCAGTTCTTCGGCAGCGGCATCAATGTGCGCGCTACGGCCTACTGGACCAAGATGTGGGACCAGAGCAAGGTGATGAGCGCCTACGACGACCTGCAGAACGCCTTCTCCAACTTTGCCATCAGCGGCATCAACGAGCGCCACATGGGTGTGGAACTGGGCTTCAAGATGCCCACCTACATCATCCCCAACGTGTCCCTGCAGGGTGTCCTGTCCCTGGGTGAGTACATCTACACTTCCACCCCGAAGATGACCCAGACCGTGGACAACAGCGCAGAGGTGGTGATGAGCGACGTCTATGTACCCTACTGGACCAAGACCATGCTCTCCGACGGCAGCGTAGCCCAGAAGCACTATGTGCCTTCCACGCCGCAGACAGCCGCCAGCCTGGGCCTTGCCTACAACTACAATTACTGGTTCATCGACGCCGATGTGGAATACTTCGACCGCGCCTACCTGGACATGAATCCCCTGTATCGTACAGACTATGCCGTGGCCGGCCTGGACAACGCCATCACGGACGAGGAAGTGCTGTACATGACCACCCAGGAGAAATTCAAACCCGCCTGGCTGGTGAACCTGTCCGTGGGTAAGAGCTGGTACATCCAGCGCAAGTACCAGATCGGCTTCTCCCTGAATGTGAAGAACCTCCTGAACAACAAGGAAGTGAAGACCGGCGGTTACGAGCAAACCCGTCTGGTGGACAATACGGCCTCCAAGAACCGCTATTACCGCTTCGACTCCAAGTATTTCTATATGGCGGGTACCAACTATATGCTTAACGTTTATTTCAGATTCTAAGAGCCATGAAAAAGTATATTATCGCTGTTGCAGCGCTTGCGGCGCTCGTTTCCTGCCGGAATCTGAAAGAAGAGTGGGATCCGGTCTTTACCCTTAAGCAGCCGGACGCCACCTGGTTCGTTCCGGTGACCGAAGAGTATCTGAAGGAGACGGAAGGTCTGGAAACCATTTCCTCCATCGCCGAGCTGAAGGCCTTGTACAAGAACAAGCCCCTTCTGATTATGGATAACATCTGGATCAAGGGCAAGGTCATTTCCTCTGACCAGTCCGGCAACATCTACAACGAGGTGTATATCCAGGACGGCAAGTCCGAAGCGGACGGTGACGCCATTACCATAAAACTGGGAAAAAGCTCCCTGTACAATGAGTACGAGCCGGGCCGATGGGTCTATGTGAAGTGCAAAAGCCTTACGCTGGGCGCCTATAACGGCATGCTCCAGCTGGGTATGGGACAGGACGAAACCGCGTCCAACGAGTATGAGACCTCTTATATGAACATGCAGGCCGTCATCGACGCCCACGTGTTCCGCGGATTCCTGGATGAACCTTACAAACCCGTAACGCTGACGGAATCTTCGCTGAAGGCCGCCGTCGCCGCCGGTGCTTCGGACCACATCTGGGGCAAGGTGGTGAAGATCAAGGGCCTTACCTACGGAGACCAGATCTTCGCCCTCTTCTATCCCAATCCCAACATGGCGCACAAGTCCGGTAACCCCGAAAACCGTGTGTTCCTGTCGGACAAGGGTGTCTGGGGCGTGACCACCTGGTCCTGCACCAAGGCCAGTTACGTCGCTTACCTGAACTCCGGTGCCTGGGATACGGCCGAGGTGGGCAGTGGCGCTACGCGCTACGGCACCATCCTGGGAACGCCCGAACAGTATCTGGATGCGGTGACTGCCGCCAAGTTCGGAGCGGACGCCTACCTCAGCTACAAGGGCATCATGATCAAATATGCATCGGCCAACTACATCTCGCACTACTTCAAGCTGGGTGAGACCGATGTCCAGGTGCGCACCAGCGGCTATGCCAAGTTCGCCGACCTGGAGATAGACCCCGCCATCCGGGAGGAAAAGAAGCCCGTTACCATTGAAGGCATCATCACCCTCTACAACGATGCGGCTCAGATCTCCCTGGTAAATGATCCATCACAATCCGTCGTTATTGAATAATGAGTAAACTTTTAAATATTGCCAGGCTCTCGGGCCTGGCTTTGCTTATGATAGCAAGCGCTTGTAACCAACAGCCCAAGAACATCTTCCTGCAGGAGTGGGACACCCCTTACGGCACCGCTCCGTTCTCTAAAATCACGGTGGACCAGTATATGCCCGCCTTCAAGGCCGGCATCGAGGAGCAGAAGGCCAACGTCCAGGCCATCATCGCCTGCAAAGAGGCTCCCACCTTCGAGAACACCGTCCTGGCCTTCGAGAAATCCAGCCCCATCCTGGACAAGGTGCAGGGAGTCTTCTTCAACCTGAGCGAAAGCGACTCCACGCCCGAGATGCAGGCCATCGAGGAAGAGGCGCTTCCGATGCTCACAGAGGCCTCCAATGAGATCATGATGAACGAAGACCTGTTCGCCCGCGTAAAGGCCGTCTACGAGGCTTCTGAGGGCCTTACGCGCGAACAGCAGATGGTGGTGAAGAAACTCTACCAGAGCTTCGAGCGCAACGGCGTGGGCCTGTCGGCCGAAAAGAAGGCCCGCTTTGCGGAAATCAGCACCCGCCTGAGCACCCTTTCGCAGAAGTTCGGACAGAATCTGCTGGCCGAAAACAATGCCTTCAAGGAAGCTACGGGCATCACCGTGAGCGAATACTACGACTTCATGTCTTCCTGCCCGGACAGGGCCAAGCGTGAGCAGGTGTTCAAGGCCTATGCCGCCCGCGGCAACAACGGCGACGAGCACGACAACAACGCCATCGTCCTGGAAATCCTGAAGCTGCGCGCCGAAATGGCCCAGCTGCTGGGCTATCCTTCCTTTGCCGCCTTCCAGCTGTCGGACAAGATGGCCGGCGATCCCGCTACCGTGGACAACTTCCTGCAGCCCATCATGGACGCAGCCATGCGCAAGGCCGGGGAAGAGAAGGCCGACATGGAAAAGCTGGCCGGCCACAAGATTGAGGCCTGGGACTGGAGCTACTATGCAGAGAAAGTGCGGGCGCAGAAATTTGCCCTGGACGAAAGCCAGACCAAGCCTTACTTCCAGGCCGACAGCGTGCTGAAGGGCGTTTTCACCGCCGCCGAAAAGATTTATGGCATCTGCATCGAGGAAGCCCCCGAAGTGGAGGTGTACAACCCCGAGGTACGGGCCTATAAGCTCACGGAACCCGACGGCGGCCTCATCGGCATCTTCTACCGCGACTACTATGTGCGTCCCACCAAACGCGGCGGCGCCTGGATGAACAACTTCCGCGACCAGGAAACCGGCATCCGTCCGGTGATTGTGAACGTGTGCAACTTCCCGGCCCCCGGCACCGACCCCACGGACGCCAAGCCCAGCCTCCTCACCATCGACAATGTGCAGACGGCCTTCCACGAGTTCGGGCATGCCCTGCACGGCTTCCTGTCCCAGTGCAACTACACCAGCGTTTCCGGCACCAGCGTGGCCCGCGACTTCGTGGAAATGTTCTCCCAGTTCAACGAGAACTTCGCCTTCGTGCCCGAAATTCTGGGCGCCTATGCGAACAACTGCTACACCGGCGAACCCATTCCCGCAGAGCTGGTGGAGAAAATCCAGAAGGCCCTCAAATTCAACCAGGGCTTCATGACCGGCGAACTGTGCGCCGCCTCCATCCTGGACATGAAGTGGCACGAACTGTCCCTGAACCAGCTCTCCGCCATGAAGGGCCCGGAAGACATCCGGGACTTCGAACAGATGGTCTGCCGGAAGATGGGCCTCATCGGCGAGATCATCCCGCGCTACCGCACCACCTACTTCAACCACATTTTCAACAGCGGATACAGCGCCGGCTACTACAGCTACCTGTGGAGCGAAGTGCTGGCCGTAGACGCCTGGGAGAAGTTCAAGGCCGACGGCGTGTTCAACAAGGCCACGGCCAATGCCTTCCGCAAGACCTTCCTGGAGAAGGGCGGTTCCGAAGAGCCCATGGTGCTATACAGGCAGTTCCGCGGCGCGGAGCCCGATCCTTCGGCCCTCATGCGGGCACGTGGCCTGGAATAGCTAGCGGATGTAACTGGTGAGGAGCTTCATGCCCTCATCGGGAACAAAGCAGATATCGTCGGCATCGGCGGGAATGAGCACAGTCTCTCCCTGGCCGATGCCGATTTCCTGTCCGTCCACCTCCAGGGAACCGCTGCCGGAGAGGCACATGATCACCAGGAAGGAGTCGATGGCCGACAGGTCCTTGGCATAGGGGAGGGTGAGGTCCAGGATGGACGTGGTGAAATACGGGCAGCTCACCACCTCTATTTCCTCGTCCCGGGCGGGGGTGTACTCCGTGCGGTAGTTGTCGTAGACGGTATAGTCGATGGCATCCTTGGCCAGTTCCGTGTGCACCTCCCGCGGCTTTCCGTCCAGGCCCAGGCGGCCGTAGTCGTAAATGCGGTAGGTGATGTCCGAGGTCTGCTGGATTTCTGCGATGAAACACCCGCCGCAGATGGCGTGGATGCGGCCTGCGGGCAGGAAGAAGACGTCGCCGGGCTTTACCTCGTGGCGGGCCAGGACATCGGTGATGGTGCCGTCGGCCACCCTGGCGGCATATTCTTCCGGAGTGATGTGTTTCGTGAGGCCGGAGAGCAGGTGGGCCCCGGGCCGGGCGTCCACTACGTACCACATTTCGGTCTTCCCCTTGGAGCCGTTGTGCCTTGCGGCGGCCAGTTCATCGTTCGGGTGCACCTGGATGGACAGGTCCGTGAGCGCGTCGATGAATTTGATCAGGAGGGGAAACTCGTCGCCGGTATTCCGGTACACGTGCTCTCCCACCAGGGCACCTTTGTAAGTGTGCACCAGCTCGGCGATGGTCTTGCCGGCCAGGGGGCCTTCCAGGACCACACTCTCGTTGCCCTTTACGCCGGAGAGTTCCCAGCTTTCCCCAATGTGTTTCTGTTCGGTTTCGATGCCTTTGTAGGGGGCGATCCTTTCGCCGCCCCAGACAATGGTCTTCAGGATAGGTTCAAACTTTAACGGATACATATTATTTTCCCATTTCAAATTCCAAAGTTCCGCCGGCCGTCAGGTCGGCATATTCGATATAAGGTTTGTCGTAGGGCTGTCCGTTCAGGCGGACGCCCCGGATGTACCGGTTCTCTTCCGAAAGGCCTTTGGCCTTGATGCTGAGTTCCCCGCCGGCTACTTTTACCCGCATCTCGGGGAAGAGGGGCGCGCCGAACCAGAAGCGGGTGCTGGCCGGTTCCGTCTGATAGAAGCCCATGGCCGACAGCACGTACCAGGCGCTCATCTGGCCCACGTCTTCGTTGCCGGCGAGGCCTTCCACGTCGTTGAAATACATTTCCTTATAGACCTGGCGGATGCGGTCGGCGGCCTTGTCCGGCTGCCCCAGCATGCTGTACAGGTACAGCGTATGGTGGCTGGGCTCGTTGCCGTGGGCATACTGGCCGATGAGTCCGGAGATGTCCGGCGATGCGTTTTCCCCTTCAATGTGGTCCGGGGCTTCGAACAGGCCGTCCAGCTTGGCCAGGGTGGCTTCCCGGCTGCCGAAGAGTTCCACCAGGCCGTCTACGTCCTGGGGAACCAGCCACAGGTACTGCCAGCCGGTGCCTTCGCAGTAATCGGAAGTCTCGTGACGGGAGTAGATGGGGTCGAAGGGCTCGGTGAACGTGCCGTCCGTCTTGCGCCCGCGCATGAACTGGCTTTCGGGGTCCCAGAAATGCCGGTAGGAGTGGCTGCGCTCCCGATATTCGGCCGCCACATCCTCCTTCCCCAGCACGGCTGCTGCATGGGAGAGGGCGGCGTCGGCAATGGCATACTCCATGTCGTTGGCCACCGATTCGCGGTAAAGATCGGCCGGGATGAAACCGTACCGGCGGCGCAGGTCCTGCCCGCGGTCTGTCTGGTTGGCGGTGGCGGTCATGGCTTCCAGGAGCTGCTCGTTCGTGAGGCCGGCGCGGAAGCCCTTGACAATGGCATCGGCAAAGACGATGAGGCCGGGGTTCCCCACCATGCAGTCTGTTTCGTTGCCCATCAGGTGCCAGACGGGAAGGTCTCCCTGCTCCTGATAGATGTGCCAGAAGGTTTGCACGATGTCTTCCATCTTTTCCGGATGGATGAGGGTCATCAGGGGCTGGGCGGCGCGGTAGGTGTCCCAGAGCGAGAACGTGGTGTAGTTCTGGAAGTCCCCTTTGCGCACCAGGTCGTCGGAGCCGCGGTACTGGCCGTCTACGTCGTTGTAGGCCGAAGGGGCAATCATGCTATGGTAAAGCGCCGTATAGAAAACGGTGCGGGTATCTGCGTCCGGACACTGGATGCGGATTTTGCCCAGTTCGTCGTTCCAGGCCTGCCGGGCGGCGGCGCGGGTGGCGTCAAAATCCCAGCCGGGCAGCTCGGCCGCCAGGTTGGCCCGGGCCCCTTCCATGGAAACGGGGGAGAGGGCCACCTTTACCAGGATCTGTTCCCCCTCCTCCGTATGGCCCAGGGTATAGTAGCCGTAGAGGGGCTTCCGGTCCACGCCGCGCTCGCTGTCGTTGGCGGGATTTTCGGCCACGGAGAATTGGGCGGCGGGGCGGGAGAATTCCGCCCAGAAGAAGATTTTCTGGTTCTTGGCCCAGCCGGTGGAGAAGCGGCAGCCGCCGATGGCATTCACATGCCCGTCCTCGTCCTTGAGCACCCGGAATTCGGCATTCGTGACATCGTCCCAACAGCCGCCGTTTTCCAGGTCGAAGACCAGCGCGGCGTCTTCTGAGGCGGGGAAGGTATAGCGGTGGAAACCCACGCGCGAAGTGGCCGTGAGTTCGGCCTGGATGCCGTAGCGGGCCAGCGGAACGCTGTAGTAGCCGGGCTCGCAGATTTCCTGGGAACGCAGGGCATAGCTCCAGGCGCCGCGGGCGGGGTTGGCCTCCGTGCCGCGTTCCGGCGTGGTGGGCCCTGTCACGGGCATGACGGTGATGTCAAAGAGATCGCCGATGCCGGTGCCGCTCAGGTGGGTGTGGCTGAAGCCGATGACGGTGGAGTCGCTGTCGTGGTAGCCGGAGCACCAGTCCCAATCCTGCGGAATGCTGGTGGGGCCCAGCTGCACCAGGCCGAAGGGCACATTGGCGCCCACGAACACGTGCCCGTGCCCGCCGGTGCCTATCTTGGGATTCACATAAGCGGCGTAATCATCGGCATGATGGCAAGCTGCGGCGCCCAGAAGGAGGAGGGCGGCGGCCAGAAGAACAGAATGGAATTTCATATCAGTATTCAGGTTATTGGCGGTTTCTCGGCTAATTTGCAAATTTACGAAAAAAGGCTGAAGGAAAACGCATTCGCCGAATTTTTATAGTTATCTTTGTGCTGTGAAAAGAATAGGAATCATCGCAGCAGCGCTCCTCCTGGTATGGGCCTGCCAGCCGGAAAACATCATTCCGCCGGAGCCGGAAAAGCCGCAGAAAGAAGATACCGAGCCGGAGAAGCCGGTCGTGCCCAAAGTGCCTGTCAAACTCAGCGGCACCGTCATCGGCACGCAGCGCAGTGTCGACTACGACACCAACCAGTCCAGCACCACGGTCAATACCCGGGCCAACGTCTTTGACGGCAATTTTGAGACTTTTTTCGCGTCCTACGACCGCAGCCGCACCTGGGTGGGCCTGGACCTGGGCACGCCGCACGTCATTACCAAGGTGGGTTATTCTCCCCGCATCGGCCAGGAAGGCCGCGTGGAACTGGCCCTCATAGAGGGGGCCAACAAGCCCGATTTTTCCGACGCCCTGCCCCTTGCCATCATTAAGCAGAAGGGGACGGCCCGCCAGATGTCCTATTTGAATATCCGTTTTTCCCGCGGCGTCCGCTATGTGCGCTATGTGGGTCCCAACAATGCCCGCTGCAACCTCTCGGAGCTGGAATTCCATGGATGGGAAGACGCCGGCGACGACAGTCAGTTATACCAGCTCACCAACCTCCCCACCGTTGTAATCAATACCGCCGGGGCGAAAGACATCACTTCCAAGGAGGTGTATATCCAGTCCAACGTGTACATCGTCTCCGAAGATGGAAAGAACCTGCTTTCTGCCGCAGAAACGGAGATCAAGGGCCGCGGGAATGCCAGCTGGAACTTCCCCAAGAAGCCTTACAAACTGCGTTTCAAGGAAAAGCAGCGGCCCCTGGGGGCGCCGGCCAACGACCGCAAATGGACCCTGATCAACAACTACGGGGACAAGACCCTCATGCGCAATATCCTGGCTTTTGAGGTGAGCCGCCGCGTGGGCATGGCGTATACGCCTTTCTGCACGCCCGTGGATGTAATCCTGAACGGGGAGTACGAGGGCTGCTACCAGTTCTGTGACCAGGTAGAGGTGGACGGGAAGCGGGTTCCCGCCAAGGAGGGATACCTCATAGAGATAGATGCCTACAACTATACGGAGCAGGTGGTTTTCAATACCTCCAGGGGCACTCCCGTCACCATCAAGTACCCGGACGCAGACGAAATCACTTCTGCTCAGCGGAGCTTCATCCAGAACTATTTCACCCGGTTTGAGAATGCCGTCAACGCTTCCAACTATGCCGATGCCACCAATGGTTACAGGAAGTACCTGGATGTGGACAGTTTCCTCCGGAACTTCATCATCGGGGAGTTCTGCGGCAACACGGATACCTACTGGAGCGTGTACATGTACAAGGACGGTGCGGACGGCGTGTTCTACACGGGTCCGGCATGGGACTATGACCTGGCCTTTGAGAACGACGGCCGCACCTACCCCATCAATACCCTCACGGACTACATTTACTGCACAAAAGGCTCGGTGGCTTCCGGTTCCGTTCGCCAGATGGTAGACCGGATCGTGAAGAACGATCCCGCCTCCCGCGCCCGTCTGGCGGCCATCTGGGACGCCTATAAAGGCGGCCTTTCCAACCTCAATGACTATGTAGACCAGACCGCTGCGCTCCTGAAGGAGTCCCAGCAGCTCAATTTCAAGCGCTGGCCCATCATGAACGAGTGGGTGCACCAGAATCCCAAGGTTGAAGGCTCCTATGCCGGAGAGGTCAAGCGCGTCAAGGACTACATCACCGCCCGCCTTACCAAGTTCGACCAGCTGGTGCACAAATAGTCTCCCCGGAAGTGGCAAAAACTTTGAAATTTTAACGTATATAGATATTCCTCCCGGCTGTTTGGCTGGGAGGAAGATGCGTAAGTGGCTGTGCTGTAGTTACTTAAGAAAAACGGCCTCCATTTACGAAAAATGCCAGAATGTCAGTATCACTCCGCTGCCACGTTTTTTGATAGATTGGAGCAAAACGCTGATATATGGGCAGATTACGGCTCCCGGGAGAAGGGGAGGAGTATTTCTGGAAAAAGTTGTATCTTTACGGAAGAAACACGATACGCGTATGAAACCCATCAAGACTTCGAATGCCCCAGAGGCAATAGGTCCCTACAGCCAGGCCGTCGACAGCGGCACAGGGCTGGTATTCCTGTCCGGACAGCTTCCCATCGACCCAGCTACCGGAGCGTTCCCCGAGGGGGGGGTGAAGGAGCAGACGAGGCAGAGCCTTCTCAACGTCGCAGCCATCCTCAGGGAGGCCGGTCTCGGCCTCGGGAATGTCGTCAAGACGACGGTCTTCCTCTCCGACATGGGGGACTTCGCAGCAATGAATGAGGTCTACGCGGAGTTCTTCTCCGCTCCTTTCCCCGCCCGCAGCGCAGTGGCGGTGAAGGCCCTCCCCAAGGGAGCCCTCGTGGAGATAGAATGCATTGCGGTTAGGTAAGACTCTCTCACTATGAAAAGAATCATCCTCATTCTTGCTGCAGGGATTTTCTCCCTGTCCGCCCTTGCCCAGAAGCCCGCGGGCGATACCAAGGGCGGCATATCCGCCGACATGCTCCGGGAACTGGCTGGAGCTTACGAGGGCAGCGCCGCGGACAAGGCCCTCCGGAACGCCCTGAACGGAACGCCCATCAACGTGCTAGCCGTCTCGGCCGATCGTCCGGTGACAATGGACACGCATTTCTCCGACGAGGTCCTCACCAAGGGGCGCACCGACCAGAAATCCTCCGGGCGCTGCTGGCTCTTCACCGGCCTGAACGTCCTCCGCGCCCGTATGATCCAGCGGCACGACCTGGGGGCCTTCACCTTCTCGCAGAATTACCTCTTCTTCTATGATCAGCTGGAGAAGTCCAACCTTTTCCTGCAGGGGATCATCGACACGCGGGACCTTCCCCTGGAAGACCGCAAGGTGGACTGGCTGCTCTCCAATCCGCTCGGGGACGGAGGGCAGTTCACCGGGGTGTCGAACCTCGTAATGAAGTACGGCGTGGTCCCTTCCGAGGCCATGGGCGAGACCCTGTCCGCCAACAACACCTCCCAGATGAGCGCGCAGATCAAGACCAAGCTCCGGGAGGACGCCCTTGCCCTCCGCGGGGCCAGGCCCGACCAGCTCCAGTCCATGAAGATTGGCATGCTCAAGGAGGTGTACCGGATGCTCGCCCTCTGCCTGGGCGTTCCGCCGACGGAGTTCACCTGGTCCCGCTACAACTCCAGGGGCGAGTTTGTCAGCGAGAAGACTTACACTCCGAAGGGCTTCTATGAGGAGTTCATCGGCGAGGATTTGGAAAACAACTACATCATGGTGATGAACAACCCCGCCGTCGAGTACGGGAAGGTTTATGAGATCGAGTACGACCGCCATGTTTACGACGGGCAGAACTGGGTCTATCTCAACCTCCCCATCGAGCGCATCAAGGAGATGGCCATCGCCTCCATCAAGGACAACACCGCCCTGTATTTCTCCTGTGACGTGGGCAAGTTCCTGGACCGTTCCCGCGGGGTCGCAGACCTCAGGAATTTCGATTACGAGTCCCTGATGGGGGTCTCCTTCGGCATGGACAAGAAGCAGCGCATTCTCACCCATGCCAGCGGCTCCACCCACGCGATGACCCTCATCGCCGTGGATATCCGGGACGGCAGGCCCGTCAAGTGGATGGTCGAAAACAGCTGGGGGGCCAACAGCGGATACAGGGGGAACATCATCATGACCGACGAATGGTTCGACGAATACATGTTCCGCCTTGTGGTCGAGAAGAAATACGTCCCCGACGACATCATGGCGCTCCTGCGCCAGAAACCTGTGATGCTGCCCTCCTGGGACCCCATGTTCGCACCCGAGGAGTGAATAACTTGGGCTGAGTCGGCTGAGGCTTAACAGTACTCCCCGTATTCGCAACCGACATTCTCCGCATGGATGCGGTCGATGAGCTTTCCCTTCAGGTCAAACAGTTGGACTGTTCCCCGGCCATTGCCGCCGTTCCAAAGGCGGTTGTGCCGCTTGGCTCCGTCCGGAGCCTCGTAGTTCACAAGGAGCATGTCCTTCTTCTTGCAGGTGATGTCGGTAATCATCTTCCCGGAGAGGGAACGCTGCTCAACATGCCAGATGATCTTTGTGTCCGTTTCCCGGCAGTCGAACTCCGTGTGAACGCCGGTCCATGCCTTGGAGAAATTGAACTCGTAGGCCTTCCCTTCGTACCAGAAGGCCGACAGGAGCTTTCTCGGAAGGGCCAGGTGGCCGACTTTAGGCCGCCCTCCGCCGATATCGAAGACACTGTCTGATAGTATCTTTCCGGTGATCTCGCTGGTGAGGTTGTTGGAGGAAAGCCACACCCAGGGGCTTGTGAAATCCTTTCCCCAGTTCTTGTCGGCATATCCGTAGCAGTCCTCCGGGCGCACCACATAGCGTCGGCCGTTCCAGAAGACCTCCCCTTCGAATTCGCTCTTCATTCCCTCGGCGTGCCAGAACATCTCGAAGGCCTCGGCATGGCGGAACACTTCATCCGCACCGAAACCCACGTTGAAGGCCGTGATCTTGCGGATCCTGAGGTCCCAGGACATCTCACCGTCCTGGCACATCCATTCGGGATGCAAGGCGGCGTCGGAGACTTTCACATGGCCATGGGTGCGGTCTTCGGTGAGGAAACAGTCATCGGCCTCCACGCTGAAGGGGACGCCCCAGTCCACCTTGGTTTTCTTCCAGCCGAAGAAGCGGTGGAGCTGCGCGGCATCCTCGCCCCAGGCGCCAGCCTTCACCATCAGGTAGGACGGCTTTTGCGGCTTCCCGGGAAGCTGGCCGAAGACGGGCTCGTCTCCGCCGAGTGCGGGATTGCACAGGAAGAATTCGATGAAAAAGGGCTTGGCCTCGCCGGT
Organism: uncultured Bacteroidia bacterium; assembly: GCA_902784435.1. Lineage (GTDB taxonomy): Bacteria > Bacteroidota > Bacteroidia > Bacteroidales > UBA932 > Cryptobacteroides. The sequence goes on from CACZUR010000010.1 coordinate 96,683, forward strand.
CTCGGCATCGTGGGCGGTGAAGGAATGCCACCACCAGTCGTAGCCTCTTGAGGCCTGGGCGCCGAAGAGCTGGCAGGCGTCACGGGCGATATCGTGCTTATTGAACATGTTCTTCAGTCGTTTGCGGTTCAGGTTTTCTTTCGGATGGCTCATTCGTACACAAGCCAGGCCACAAAGGTACGAAAAATGCCAGAATGTCAGTATCGCTCCGCTGCCACGTTTTTTGATAGATTGGAGCAAAACGCTGATATATGGGCAGATTATCTTTCGATATAGACAAGAAACAGGTCGTAGAGCATGAGCATGTGACCGTGAGTTGGGACTGTGAGAACCCCGACCAGGTGACACTCACCGTTTTTCAGTAAATTTGGGAAGTGAATAGTTTTATGCAGAACGTCAAACTCAACTGCGGCATTGAGATGCCGATCATCGGCTACGGTGTCTATCTTGTAGACCCGTCCGTCACCGAGCGCTGCGTCCTGGAGGCTCTCAGCGTAGGATACCGCTCCCTGGACACCGCCCAGTACTACGAAAACGAAGCGATGGTGGGCTCTGCCGTCCGCAAGTCCGGCATTCCCAGGGACGAGGTTTTTATCACCTCCAAACTCTGCCAGTCCCGGCCCACCTATGCCCAGGCAATGGAAAACGTGAAGGGTTCGCTCCGGCGGATGAGGCTGGACTACCTGGATCTCATGCTCATTCACTGGCCGATGGGAAACGACAGCGAGATTTGGGCCGCCTTCGAAGATCTGGTCAAGGAAGGCTACATTCGGAGCATAGGCGTTTCCAACTTCTATCCGGCGCAGTTCGACAAGCTGGTCCGGGAGGCCTCGATCATCCCAGCCGTGAACCAGATCGAGACCCATGTCTTTTACCAGCAGCGGCCGATGATGGCAAAGATGGCCGATGCTGGTACTGCCGTCGAATCCTGGGGACCCCTGGCCGAAGGGCTGAACGGCATCTTCACGAATCCGGTTCTAACCGAGGTCGGTGCCGCGCACGGGAAAACCGCCGCGCAGGTGGCCCTCCGCTTCCTCACCCAGCAGGGAATCATCGTCATCCCAAAGTCCGTCCATAAGGAGCGAATGATCCAGAATCTGGAAACGCTTGACTTTGACCTGTCACAGGAAGAGATGGCGGCCATCCGAAGCCTTGACACCGGCCATAACCTGGAGGGGTGGCCGTCCGATGCCTTGAAGTATAACCCTAACACAGTGTAAATAATTAAACGAGTACAGCTATGAGAATTGCCGCTTGGACATCGGTTAGGCCAAAGATTGCGTTATCTTTGCGGCATGCAACCATTCCTTTGCTGCCCTGGAGAGGGAGGCCCGGCTCCCGGGAGCCATCGACTCCATTGCAGTTACGATAAAATATAGCAGAGGGCTGTTTTTCTTAACTGGTTGATACAAGGGTTGTTACGGGTTTTCCTCCCGGCTGTTTGGCTGGGAGGAAAACCCGTAAGTTGCAGTGTTACAGTTACTTGAGAAAAACGGCCTACATTTGGTGAAAACGGCCTTCATTTTTGCGGAGAGAGCGAGAGTGCTGCCTGTATTTCAATCCTTCTCGTTTTGACGGTAAAAGCTCATTGTAGATACACACAACGGGTTTTTTAGTGGATTACCGTTGCGCTGACATCAATGCAAAATCTTCAATTTCACCATATTCTTCGCGACTCAGTGCGCCTTTTTTGAATAGAAAATGCACGAGTGTTTATTCGGCAGCGGTGAGGTAAGCCACCATCACGGGGCGCCCCGCCTGGATACAGTAGCGCCGGACCTTTCGGGCCCGGCGCTGAAGGTATAAGAGGTAGGGATTACCTGCTGCTAATGGGTGAGTTCCCACTCACAAACACCAACAGTTGAATCAAGGCTGCCGATGGTACCATTGACGCCGTATTTCATTTGATTACCATCCATCACTTCGCTGGCAATGGTAATGGTGCCGCAGGTGCCGTGAGAGCCGTACCCAATAATACAGTATTCGGTTGATTCCGTGCTCCCTTTTTGGGGGTAAATAGAATTAACACAATGTTAATAACAAAATGTTTTCTTCTATGTTGCATTCCAAATAAATTTGATACTATTTTCAATCATTCTCAATAACTTACACATAACTCATTGATTTTGAACTGGTACAAGAAGGTTGGC